>JAQGNJ010000189.1 GCA_028291885.1 Ramlibacter sp.
CGCCGGCCGTGATCCACATGGAGCTGGTGCCGGGCGACAAGGTGGACGTCATAGTGGCGGCCAAGGGCGGCGGCTCGGAGAACAAGAGCAAGTTCGCGATGATGAATCCGAACGACAGCGTGGTCGACTGGGTGCTCAAGACGGTTCCGACCATGGGCGCCGGCTGGTGCCCGCCCGGCATGCTGGGCATCGGCATCGGCGGCACGGCCGAAAAGGCGGTGCTGCTGGCCAAGGAATCGTTGATGGAAGACATCGACATGTACGAGCTGCTGCAGCGCGGCCCCTCGAACAAGACCGAGGAAATGCGCCTGGAGCTGTACGAGAAGGTCAACGCGCTGGGCATCGGCGCCCAGGGCCTGGGCGGGCTCACCACCGTTCTGGACATCAAGATCAAGATGTACCCGACGCACGCCGCCGGCAAGCCGGTCGCGATGATCCCCAACTGCGCCGCCACGCGCCACGCGCATTTCGTGATGGACGGCTCCGGCCCGGTCTACCTCGACCCGCCGAGCCTGGACCTGTGGCCGCAGGTGAACTGGGCGCCGGACGAAAAGAAGAGCCGGCGCGTCAACCTGGACACGCTGACGCGCGAGGAAGTGGCGAGCTGGAAGGCCGGCGACACGCTGCTGCTGAACGGCAAGATGCTGACCGGCCGCGACGCCGCGCACCAGCGCATCAAGGAAATGCTGGCCCGCGGCGAGCAGCTGCCGGTGGATTTCGCCAACCGCGTCATCTACTACGTCGGCCCGGTCGACCCCGTGGGCAACGAGGCGGTCGGTCCTGCCGGCCCGACGACGTCGACCCGCATGGACAAGTTCACCGAGATGATGCTCTCGCAGACCGGCCTGATCGCCATGATCGGCAAGGCCGAGCGCGGCCCCGAAACGGTGGAATCCATCCGCCAGCACAAGAGCGCTTACCTGATGGCCGTCGGCGGCTCCGCCTACCTGATCTCCAAGGCGATCAGGAGCGCGAAGGTGCTGGGCTTCGCCGACCTCGGCATGGAAGCGATCTACGAATTCGACGTCACCGACATGCCCGTGACCGTGGCTGTCGACGCCGGCGGCACGAACGCGCACGTCACCGGACCGGCCGAATGGAAGAAGAAGATCGCGACCGGCGAGTTCAGGACCATCCCGCTCGCCGTCGCCTGAATGGCGCCTGAATGGGGTCAGATCCCAATTCAGGACAATGCGCTTTCCGGCACGCAACCACGTCGTACGAATTGGGCTCTGACCCCATTTCCCCGATCGGTGTCTTCGACAGCGGCGTCGGCGGCCTGAGCATCCTGCGGGCGCTGCGCGCGCATCTGCCGCACGAGGACTTCAGCTACCTCGCCGACTCCGGCTTCGCGCCGTACGGCGAGCGTGACGATGCCTTCGTCGTGGAACGCGTCCGCGCGGTGGCGCAGCGGCTGCTCGACGACCACGCCGTCAAGGCGCTGGTGATCGCCTGCAACACCGCGACCGCCGCGGCGATCCACCTGCTGCGGGACGAACTTCCCGGCCTGCCCATCGTCGGCGTCGAGCCGGCGCTCAAACCGGCGCTCGCCCTGACCCGCACCGGGCGCATCGGCGTGATGGCGACGCGCGGCACGCTCGCCAGCGCCAAGTTCCGCTCGCTGCACGACGCGCTGCGCGGCCAGGCCGAGTTCCTGCTGCAGCCCTGCGACGGACTGGCCGACGCGATCGAGAACCACGACACCGGCGCCATCGCGCAGCTCTGCACCCGCTATGCGGGCGCGCTGGGCCGCTTCGGAACCGGTCCGGGAGAGATCGACACCCTGGTCCTGGGCTGCACCCACTACCCTTTCGCGCAGCGCGAGCTGCGTTCGCTGGTGGGAGATGCCGTACGGATCGTGGAGACCGGCCAAGCAGTCGCTCGCCAGACCCGCCGCCTGCTCGAAGCCGCGAGCCTGTCGAAGGCGGGTGGCGAAGGATCCGTCAGCTATCTGTCGACCGGCGACCTGGACAAGCTGCGGCTGTCCGCCTCACGCTGGCTCTGACACGGCGACCGCTTCTTCGCTCGCCCGCGCCTTGCGGTCGGCCTCGGCGGCGGCCTGGCGGCCCCGCGCCATGTCGATGCGCGTCAGCAGCACCAGCCCGATCGCGAACAGCAACGCCGTCGAAAGAATCGCCTTGCGCTGGTCGCCGCCCGTGGCCCAGGTGATCGCACCGAAGCTGAGCGGGCCGACGATGCTCGCGAGCCGGGTCGCGAAGGTCCACAGGCCGTAGAACTCGGCAAGCTGCCTGCGCGGAGCGAACATGCCGGCCATGGCACGGCCCGCCGACTGGCTCGATCCCATGCACAGGCCGGCGATCGCCGCCGCGTACCAGAAGCCGCCCTTGGTCGTGGTGACGGCCGCGATGATGCAGGTCGCGATCCAGCCGACCAGCGTGATGCCCAGGGCCAGCTTGTGGCCGACGCGGTCCTGGAAGTAGCCCCAGCCGAACGCGCCCGCCGCCGCCGCGAGGTTCAGCACGAAGATCAGCACCATCGTCTCCTGCGGCTGGAAGCCGATCACCTGCTCCGCGTAGATGGCGGACAGCGTGATCGCCACCGCGACGCCGCCCTGGTAGAACACGGCGCAGGCCAGCAGCCACATGAAGTCCTTGAACAGGCGCGCCTGGCGGAAGGTGCGCCGCAGTTGCTGCAGCGACGCCTTCAACCCGCCCTGGCGCAGCGCCGCGGGATTGGGCTGGGCCCGCTCGCCCAGCAGCCAGAAGGTGACCAGGGACGCGCCGCCGTAGATCACGGCGGTGAGCAGCATGGTCACAGGCACGAAGCGGTCGGCCGGGATGCCCTGGCCCTGCGCCCACAGCACGTAGCCCAGGCAGACGCCCAGGGCCAGCATGCCGCCGAAGTAGCCGAAGCCCCAGCCCCAGCCGCTCACCTTGCCGAGCGAATCGGGCCGCGCGAGTTCGGGCAGGAAGGCGGCCGTGAGCGACTCGCCATAGGAATAGAAGGTGTTGGAGACGACGATCAGCAGCATCGCCAGCACCACGCTGCCCGGCCCGGCAAAGGCCAGCGCCGCCGTGCTGAGCACGCAGGCCATGGTGGCGAGCGCCAGCAGCCGCTTCTTCGCCGCGCGCAGGTCGGCGTAGGCGCCCAGGCTGGGCATGGTGAGCATCACGATGGCGTACGAAAGGCTGAGCGCCGCCGTCCAGGCGAAGGTGGCCCACGCCGCTTTCTGCGCGATGCCGCCGACGAAGTACGCGGCGAACACCGCCGTGATCACCACCGTGGTGTAGCCCGAATTGGCGAAGTCGTACATCGCCCAGCCGAACACCTCGCGCTTGCGCACGCCGGGATTGAGGGCCTGCTGGGGAAACAGCGCCACGCGGGCTCAGTGCAGGTGGCGCGGCCGGCGGCCGCCGCCGCCGTGGCTGCCCGAGCCGCCGGAGCCGCGCGGCGGCTTGCCGATCTCCAGCGAGTTCACCAGCGCGTCGAAGCGCTTGCTGAACAGCTTGTCGATCTCGCCCACCACGCCCCCGAGTTCCGCGCCGTCGAAGTGGCGCTCCATCAGGTTGATCACGTCCTGCACCAGCAGGTCGCGCTGCACCTGCATGATGGCGGCCGGCGTCGGCCCGACGAACAGCATGACGAAGTCGTCGCGCGACTCGGCGTCGTCGCGCTCCTCTTCCTCGTCGAACTCGGCATCGTAGAAGGTCACCTCGATCGCGGCGCCCTGCTCGGCCAGCTCGTTCAGGCTCATGCACATCTCGTCGAGCGACTGCCGGAAGTCCTCGTCGCCGGCGACCGTCCAGCACATGCGAAGCAGGTGCTCCGGCGCGTCGAACTTGATGCCCGGCTCTTCCTCGTAGGCGCTCTCGGCGCCGTCGGCCAGCGACTTGGCGCCGGCGTACTTCCACAGCGGCTTGAGTGCGTCCTGCAGCTGGGCGAACGTCACGTCGGCGCGCAGCGGCACATCGCCGTGGACATGGATTTCAAAAGGGGCGTTGTAGCGTGACATCTTCTTCTCCGTCGGGGGCCTCGCGCTCGAGCCTGGCTGCGAGCGGACATCGGCCAAGTGTAGTCCGACCCACGCGTTCCGGAGCCCGCGCCACGGGACGCCGATGGTCAAAAAAGGGGGCTTTCCCGGGCTGCCTGCCGCGCCGCCGCGCCCGGGGACGCACGGCTATGATCCAAGCCAGTGCGCGGGTGGTGGAACTGGTAGACACATCGGGCTTAAAACCCGCCGCCCACCCGAAAGGGAGCGTACGGGTTCGACTCCCGTCCCGCGCACCAGGCGCGCCGCATTCACGCCGCCCGGGCCCTACCTGCCCATGAACAGCTTGTCCCACAGCTGCTGCCACTTGTCGCTTTCGTCCAGGATCACGGCGGGGTCGGACATCACATAGTTCATCGCGCTGGTGTCGGTCTTCACCGCACGGCTGACGGGCACGCGGCCCATGCCGGCCAGCATGCCCTGGGCCTGAGGCGAGAGCATGAAGTCGGCGAACAGCAGCGCCGCATGCGGATGCGGCGCCTGTCGCGCGATGCCGATACCCTGCGGACGGGCGATCATCGGCTCCACCGCCGCCCAGTCGACCGGCGCGCCGCGGCCCCTGGCCGAGGCGACATTCGCGTAATAGGCGGTCAGGCCGACGTCCACTTCTCCCGCGGCGATCAGCTGGACCAGCAGGATGTGGCCCTTGCGCATCTCCGGCTTGGCCGCGCCGAGCTTGCGAAAAAAGTCCATCGCCCGTTGCTCGCCCCAGGTCTTGGCGACGCTGCCCATCCATTCGGCGTCGGTGGCTTCCAGCGCGATGCGGCCTTTCCACTTGGGGTCGAGGAAGCCTTCGTAGGTCCTGGGCAGGTCCTCGGCCTTGACCTTGCGCGGGTTGTAGGCCACGACGAAGAAGTTCAGGCGGTCGGCGACCCAGAGCCGGTGCGCCGGGATGGCGTTGGGCGGGATGTCGGCCAGGAAAGGGCTGTGGAATTCGGCGAGCAGCTGCTCGCGCGCGAGCGATTCCATCTCCGGCCCGTTGGTCTCGATCACGTCGACCGCGTGGCGCCGGCCCCGCGCCTCGGACAGCGTGCGCTGCACCACGGCTTCGCTCAGGCCGCGCCACATCTGCACCTTGATGCCGTACTTCGCCTCGAAGGCCTCGGCCAGCGGCTGGCCCTCGGTGGGCGCAAGCGAGGTGTAGACCGAGACGGTCCCTTCCTGCCTGGCCTTTTCCAGCAGCCGCTTGTCGCGGTCCGCGCCCTTGTAGAGCAGCACCCCGCGGTTCGGATTCGGATTCGGATCCGGCGCCTGGGCCTGTGCTCCACCAGTCAAGGCCAGCACCGCGATCAAAGCGGCGCTTGCCAACCCCATCGTCCATGTTGCTCGCATCACGGTCTCCGGCTTTTTGACAAGGCGGACAGTGTATGGTCAAATCGCCGCCGGTTCGAATACAAGAACATTGTTCCACATGCAGGAACACTGTTCGCGCGTTGTCAGGCCCCTCGGCCCCGGAGGAATACAGATGCCCCACGACAAGGACCAGACCCATTGGCACGAGCCATCGGGCAACCGCAAGGCCGGCTTCGGCGAGTTCCGCAAACAGCCGACGCCGTACGACGCGTTCATGGAGTCCGAGGGCATCCCGGTGTTCCGCGACATCGGGATCAGCAAGGTGCAGAACCTGCCGCTCCTGCCCTGGAAGCGCACCGGCGGCAAGGGCCACTTCATCCAGCTTTACGGCACCGAGACCAAGTGGGGCTGCTTCGTGGTGGAGGTTCCGCCGGCCGGCGCGCTGCATCCGCAAAAGCACATGTACGAGGAGATCTACCTGGTCGTCGAGGGCCGCGGCACGACCGAGGTCTGGCAGGAAGGCGACACGAAGAAGCACGTCTTCGAGTGGCAGAAGGGCTCGCTGTTCTCGATCCCGATGAACGCCTGGTTTCGCATCGTCAACGCCACGTCCGGCGGCGCGCTGCTGCTGGCCGGCAACACGGCGCCCAACGTGCTGAACATGATCAACAGCACAGACGCGGTGTTCGACAACCCCTTCGTGTTCCGCGACCGCTTCAACGGCGCCGACGACTTCTTCAAGCCCAGGGACAACATCGAGCCGGATCCGGTGCGGGGCCTGGCGATGCGGCGCACCAACTTCATCCCCGACGTCGTCAACTGCGAGCTGCCGCTGGACAACCGGCGCTCGCCCGGCTGGCGCCGGGTCGAGCCGTTCATGACCAACAACCAGTTCTACTTCTGGATCGGCCAGCACGAGCACGGCCGCTACTCGAAGGCGCACGCCCACACCTCGGCGGCGGTGCTGATCTGCCTGAAGGGCAAGGGCTACACCTACACCTGGCCGGAAAAGGTCGGCGAGAAGCCCTGGGAAACCGGCAACGCCGACAAGGTCCGGCGCGTCGACTACGAACCGGTCGGCCTGGTGACGGCGGCGCCCGGCGGCGCGCGCTGGTACCACCAGCACTTCAGCGCGGGCGAGGAGCCGTTGCGCCTGACGGCCTGGTTCGGCCCGCACAACCCGGGCCGCGATCCCGGCGCGCCGGGCAGCAAGCACAGCGACTACACGGCGATGGACATCACCGAAGGCGGCACCTCCATCCCGTACTGGATGGAGGACCCGCACATCCGCCAGGAGTACGAAGCCCTGCTGGCCGGGCATGGCATCGCCACGCGGATGGACCCGTCGTGGTACGTCAAGCCCGAAGGCGCCGTGGCGCGCAAGGCCGACGGTCCTGTCGGCGCGGCGGGGTGAGCGGGGAGGAAGGCGGACGGGTCTTCTTCAGCAACGTCCGCCGCAGCCTGGAGTTCGAGGACGAGATCCGCCTGGTCAGCGTCGGCGTCGACATCGGCTCGTCGACCTCGCATCTGGTGTTCTCGCGCCTGCTGCTGGAGCGCCTGGACAACCGCTATGTCGTCTCCGAGCGGGTCGTGCTGCACGAGTCCGAGGTGCTGCTGACGCCGTATGAAGCCGACCAGGCGATCGACGCAGCCGCGCTGCGCGCCTTCGTCGACCGGCAGTACGAGCTGGCCCGGCTCACGCCGGCGCAGATCGACAGCGGCGCCCTGATCCTGACCGGCGTCGCCGTGCGGCGGCGCAATGCCCGCGCCATCGCCGACGTGTTCGCGGCCCAGGCCGGCAAGTTCGTCGCCGTCAGTGCCGGTGACGCGCTCGAGGCGACGCTCGCCGCGTTCGGCTCCGGCGCGGCCGCGCGCTCGATCCGCGAAGACGCCCGCGTGATGAACATCGACATCGGCGGCGGCACGACCAAGATCGCCGTCTGCGAAGGCGGCGAAGTGGTCGAGCTCTGCGCGCTCGACATCGGCGCTCGCATCGTCGCGTTCGATGCCAACGGGCGGCTGCAGCGGATCGAGCCCGCGGCCGAACGCCTGGGAGCCGAAGTCGGCCTGTCGCTGACGCTCGGCGCAACGCCCGACCCGGGCGGCATCGCGCGCCTGGTCGAACGCATGGCCGACCGGCTCTTCGAAGCGCTGCAAGGCCCGCCTGCCAGCGCGGAAACGGCGGCGCTGCTGCGGCTGGAGCCGCTGCCGGGCGCGCGCCGGCCGGACATCGTCTGCTTCTCGGGCGGCGTCTCGGAATACATCAACGGGCGCGAGGCGCGCAGCTACGGCGACCTCGGGCCGGCGCTTGCGCAGGCGGTGCTGCAGCGCGTGCGCGCCTGGGTGCCGCGCATCGAGCCGGCCGACCAGGGGATCCGCGCGACGGTGGTCGGCGCGTCGCAATACACGGTCCAGGTCAGCGGCGGCACGATCTTCGTCGAACCGCAGGCGATGCTGCCGCTGCGCAACCTGCGGGTGATCGCGCCCGCCCTGCCGCTGGACGCCGAGGAACTCGACGTGGATGCGATCGCCGCGTCCGTGCGTGCGGCGCTGCGCTTCATGGACCTGTACGGCTCGCAGCAGCCGGTCGCGCTGTACTACCGCTGGCAGGGCTCGGCGACCTGGGCCCGGCTCGACGCCCTGTGCCGCGGCCTGCAGGCCGGCCTGCAGACGCTGCTGGTGCAGGGACTGCCGCTGGTGCTGGTGAGCGATGGCGACGTCGGCGGCCTGGTCGGCATCCATGCCCACAGCGAACTACGGCTGCGCAACCCGGTCGTCTCGATCGACGGCATCGCGCTGCAGGCCTTCGACTCCATCGACATCGGCGCCCTGCTCGACACCTCGGGCGCCGTCCCCGTGGTGATCAAGTCGCTGGTCTTTCCGCAGACGGCGGCCCTGGGCCGCGACGAGGTGCGCCGGCTGCGCTAGCGGCGGCGCCGCAACCGGACCCGCGCCATGGCAACCCAGCCCTCGCACGCATGGCAGGTTCTCTATCCACCGCTGCAGGCGCACGACCATGGCTGGCTGGACGTCGGCGACGGCCACGAGCTCTATTGGGAGACGGCAGGCAATCCGCTCGGCCTGCCGGCGCTGTTCGTGCACGGCGGTCCGGGCGCGGGCTGCACGGCCGACGACCGGCGCTGGTTCGACCCGCGCCGCTACCGCATCGTGCTGTTCGACCAGCGCGGCTGCAGCCGCTCGCGCCCGCCCGGCCGGCTCGCGGCCAACGACACGGCGCACTTGGTTGCCGACATCGAGAGCTTGCGGCGCCATCTGCGCGTGGGGCGCTGGCTGCTGTTCGGCGGCTCCTGGGGCGCGACGCTGGCGCTGGCCTATGCGCAGCGCCATCCCGCGCGCGTGCATGCACTGGTGCTGCGCGGCGTGTTCACCGCGACGCAGCGCGAGCGTCAATGGCTGTACGGCGCGAGCGGTGCGGCGGCGCTGGAACCGGCGGCCTGGCGCCGCCTGGTCGCGGCCGTCCCGGGCGCCGGACAGACCGACCTGCTGCGTGTGATCGCCGCCCGCCTGCATTGCGGCGACCGCGCCGGCCAAGCGGCCGCGGCGAACGCCTGGCTGCAATGGGAACAGGACCTGATGGACAGCGAGGCGCCCGAGGACCATCCCGGCGATGCGCAGCCGGTGCACGATGCAAGCTGCGCGCTGGCGATGGCGCGCATCGGCGTGCACTTCGCGCGGCAGGCATTCTTCCTTGGTGAAGCGCAATTGCTGCACAACGCCGCCCGGCTGCGCGCCGTGCCCGGCGTCATCGTGCACGGGGCGCGCGACCGCGTCGCGCCACCGGCGGCTGCGCAGGCCCTGCACGCCGCCTGGCCCGGGTCGCGCCTTTGCATCGTCGAGCAGGCGGGCCACGCATCGAGCCATCCCGGCATGGCGCAGCAGCTGGTCGCTGCGACGGATTTTTTCGGCACTGGCCAAGGAGACCCGGCATGAACGATTCCGACACCGGCGAGAACCGCCGCAGCTTCCTGAAACAGGCCGCGGCCGGCGCCGGCGCGGCAGCCGCGGCAATGGGGGC
>JAQGNJ010000198.1 GCA_028291885.1 Ramlibacter sp.
ACGATCAGCGAGTCGACGTTCGCCTCCAGCTCCGCCAGGCCGTTGTCGGCGTTGGTCATGCGGCGGCCGCCTTCCCAGTCGAAGGGCTTGGTCACCACACCCACCGTCAGGATGCCCATCTCCTTGGCGATGCGCGCGATCACCGGCGCCGCGCCGGTGCCGGTGCCGCCACCCATGCCGGCCGTGATGAACAGCATGTGGGCGCCGTTGATGGCCGTGCGAATGTCTTCGACCGCCAGCTCCGCCGCCTCGCGGCCCTTCTCGGGCTTGCTGCCGGCGCCCAGGCCGCTGGACCCGAGCTGGATGGTCTTGTGCGCCGGGCTGCGCGAGAGCGCCTGCGCATCCGTGTTGGCGCAGATGAATTCCACGCCCTGCACGGCGCGATCGATCATGTGTTCGACCGCGTTGCCGCCGCCACCGCCGACGCCGATCACCTTGATCTGGGTGCCGAGGTGGAACTCTTCGACTTCAATCATTTCGATGCTCATTTTCGAGACTCCTAAAACTTGTCCTGCAGTTGCCGGGGGAAGATTGTTATGTGTGTTGACCATGAACGTTCACCTTGGTGGATCGGTGCACCTCCATCGTCGTTTTTTAATGCGGACATCGGTATGGACGGACTGGGTGTTCATCAGAAGTTCCCCACGATGAAATCGCGGAAGCGGCCGAAGGCCGTCTTCATGGATCCGTTTTTCTGCGCGACCTTGAACCCGCGCAGGCGGGCCAGCCGCGCTTCCTCGAGCAGGCCCATGACGGTGGCGGCACGGGGCTGGGCCACCATGTCCGACAGCGCGCCGTAGTACTTGGGGATGCCGCGCCGCACGGGCTTGAGGAAGATGTCCTCGCCCAGTTCGACCATGCCCGGCATGACGCAGCTGCCGCCGGTGAGCACGATGCCCGAGGACAGCACTTCCTCGTAGCCCGATTCGCGCACCACCTGCTGCACCAGCGAAAAGATCTCCTCGATGCGCGGCTCGATCACGCCGGCCAGCGCCTGCTTGGACAGCATGCGGGGGCCGCGGTCGCCCAGGCCCGGCACCTCCACCTGCTGGTCGGGGTCGGCCAGCAGCTGCTTGGCGTAGCCGCTCTCGACCTTGATGTCCTCGGCGTCCTTGGTCGGCGTGCGCAGCGCCATCGCGATGTCGCTGGTGATCAGGTCGCCGGCGATCGGGATGACCGCCGTGTGGCGGATCGCGCCGTTGGTGAAGATGGCGACGTCGGTCGTGCCGGCGCCGATGTCGACCATCGCGACGCCCAGTTCCTTCTCGTCCTCGGTCAGAACCGCGAGCGACGAGGCCAGCGGGTTGAGCATCAGCTGCTCCACCTCCAGGCCGCAGCGGCGCACGCACTTGATGATGTTCTCGGCCGCGCTCTGGGCGCCGGTGACGATGTGGACCTTGGCCTCGAGCCGGATGCCGCTCATGCCGATCGGCTCCTTCACGTCCTGGCCGTCGATCACGAATTCCTGCGGCTCGACCAGCAGCAGCCGCTGGTCGGTCGAGATGTTGATGGCGCGCGCCGTTTCCACCACGCGGGCCACGTCGGCCGGCGTCACTTCCTTGTCCTTGACCGCCACCATGCCGCTGGAGTTGATGCCGCGGATGTGGGCGCCGGTGATGCCGGTGTAGACCCGCGTGATCTTGCAGTCGGCCATCAGCTCGGCCTCCTTGAGGGCCTGCTGGATGCTCTGCACGGTCGCGTCGATGTTGACGACCACGCCGCGCTTGAGCCCGTTGGACGCCGACACGCCCAGTCCGGCGAGCTTGAGCTTGCCGTCGGGCAGCACCTCGGCCACCACCACCATCACCTTGGCGGTGCCGATGTCCAGGCCGACGACCAGGTCCTTGTATTCTTTTGCCATGTCCGTTTGATCCTCTTATTTCTTCTGCGGCGCCTCGGCCGCGGTCGTCACGCCCCTCAGGCGCACCGCATAGCCGTCCCCATGCCGCAAGTCGGCCGACACCACCGCGTCGGCGCGCCGCTGGTAGCGCGACGTCACCTGGGTGAGCGTCTGCACGAACCGCCGCGTCCTCTCCACCACTTCCTGCTCGCTGCCCCGCCCCAGCTCGATCAGCGCGCCGGAATCGAGCTCCGCGTTCCAGCTGCCGTGCCCCGACAGCGCGAGCTGCTCGATCGCCAGGTCCACCGGCTCGAACAGCGGCTTGAGCGCGCGGTACATCTGCAGCACCTGCGTGGACTGGCCCTCGGGCCCTTTCAGGCGCGGCAGGTTGTCCTGCTCGACGTCGCCCGTGTTGGCCTCGAACACTTCGCCGAAGGTGTTGACCAGCTTCACGTCGCTGTCCGGCCCCCACAGGGCGACCGCGTGGTGCTCCTCCAGCTGCACGCGCAGCCGGTTGGGGAACTCGCGCCGCACCACGGCGTTGCGGACCCAGGGCACGGCCTGGAAAGCCTCGCGCGTCGCCTGCAGGCTGACGGTGAAGAAATTGCCCGCCAGCCGCGGCGCGACATTGGCCCGCAGCGTCGCCGGACTGTTGTGCGTGACCTCGCCCTGCACCGTGATCGCCCCGATGGCGAAAGCCGGGTTGCGGACCACCCACCACAGCACCGCCGCCAGCAGCGTGACCGCGCAAGCCGCGAACAGCACCGTGGCGGTGATGTTCATCAGCTTGACGTCGAACGGCTGCGGCAGCGCGGGGTTCATGGCGTGACGGTCCCCCGCTGCTGGTCCAGCGCCGCCGAGGCGAGCAGCTGCAGGCACAGGTCCTCGTAGCTGATGCCGGCGGCGCGCGCCGACATCGGCACGAGCGAATGGCCGGTCATGCCGGGCGAGGTGTTGATCTCCAGCAGGTAGGGCTTGCGCGTGGCGCCGTCGATCATCACGTCGAGCCGGCCCCAGCCGCGGCAGCCCAGCACCCGGTAGGCCTTGAGCACCATGTCCTGGATCGCCTCTTCCTCGCCGGCAGGCAGGCCGCAGGGGACGAGGTACTTGGTGTCGTCGGTGAAGTACTTGTTGTTGTAGTCGTAGTTGCCTTCGGGCGCGACGATGCGGATCACCGGCAGCACGCGGGCGCTGTCGCCGCTGCCCAGCACCGGGCATGTCACCTCGTCGCCGGCGATGAACTGTTCGCACAGCACGTCGGCGTCGAGCAGCGAGGCCGCATCGACGGCCGCCGCCATCTCGGAATAGCCCTGGACCTTGGCCACGCCGATCGACGAGCCCTCGCGCGCCGGCTTGACGATCACAGGCAGGCCCAGGTCGTCCGGCGCGGCAAGCACCTGCTCGCGCGTGTAGCTGCCGCGCCGCAGCAGCTTGTACTTCGGGGTCGGCAGTCCTTCGGCCAGCCAGACCCGCTTGGTCATCACCTTGTCGATGGAGATGCTGGAGGCCATCACGCCGGAGCCGGTGTAGGGAATTCCCAGCAGTTCCAGCGCGCCCTGCACCGTGCCGTCCTCGCCGAAGCGGCCGTGCAGCGCGATGAAGCAGCGCTCGAAGCCTTCCTGCCTGAGTTCCGACAGCTCGCGCTGCGCCGGATCGAAGGCGTGCGCATCGACCCCGCGCGACTGCAGTGCCTGCAGCACGCCCCCTCCCGACATCAGCGAGACTTCCCGCTCCGCCGAGTGCCCGCCCATCAGGACGGCGACTTTCCCGAAATTCGTTGCGCTCATCGCTCGCCTCCGTGAGAAAGCGGACTTCCCGAATTTGTCTTCATGCCGCGCCCCCCATCTCCACGATCCTGGCGGGCACGCCGCCGATGGAGCCGGCGCCCATGCACATGACGACGTCGCCGTCGCGGACAGTGGTCATCACGGCCCCGGGCATGTCGGCGATGTCGTCGACGAAGACCGGTTCCACCTTGCCGGCGACCCGGACGGCGCGGGCCAGCGAGCGGCCATCGGCGGCGACGATGGGCGCTTCGCCCGCGGCATAGACCTCGGACAGCAGGACCACGTCGGCGTGGTTCAAGACCTTGACGAAGTCCTCGAAGCAGTCGCGCGTGCGGGTGTAGCGGTGCGGCTGGAACGCGAGCACCAGGCGGCGGCCCGGATAGGCGCCGCGCGCGGCCGCCAGGGTTGCGGCGACTTCGACCGGATGGTGGCCGTAGTCCTCGATCACGGTGAACTTGCCGCCGCCCTGCGCCGCCGGCACGGCGATCTCGCCATAACTCTGGAAGCGGCGGCCGACGCCGCGGAACTCCGCCAGCGCCTTGAGCAGCGCATCGTCGGGGATGTTCAGTTCCACCGCGACCGCGATCGCCGACAGGGCGTTGAGCACGTTGTGGTGGCCGGCGAGGTTGAGGACCACGTGCAGGTCCGGCAGCGTGACGCCGTTGCGCCGGTGCACGGTGAAATGCATCTGGGCGCCGACGGCGCGGATGTCGAGCGCCCGCACCTGCGCTTCCGGGCTCACGCCGTAGCTCGTGACCGGGCACTGCACCAGGGGCACGATCTCGCGCACCGCCGGATCGTCGATGCAAAGGATGGCCGTGCCGTAGAACGGCATGCGGTGCAGGAAGTCGACGAAGGCGGCCTTGAGCTTGCCGAAGTCGTGGCCGTAGGTCTCCATGTGGTCGGCGTCGATGTTGGTCACCACCGCCATCACCGGCATCAGGTTCAGGAAGGACGCGTCGGATTCGTCGGCCTCGACGACGATGTAGTCGCCCTGCCCCAGCTGCGCGTTGGCGCCGGCGCTATTGAGCTTGCCGCCGATCACGAAGGTGGGATCCAGGCCCGCTTGCGCCAGCACGCTCGCCACCAGGCTGGTCGTCGTGGTCTTGCCGTGCGTGCCGGCGATGGCGATGCCCTGCTTCAGGCGCATCAGTTCCGCCAGCATGATGGCGCGCGGCACGACCGGGATCTTGCGCTTGCGCGCCGCCATCACCTCGGGGTTGTCGGCCTGCACGGCGGTCGACGTGACGATGGCGTCGGCGCCGATCACGTTCGCCGCGGCGTGGCCGACATAGGTCTTGATGCCCAGGCTGCCCAGGCGCTGCAGCGTCGGGCTGTCGGCCAGGTCGGAGCCGGAGATCAGGTAGCCGAGGTTGCGCAGCACCTCGGCGATGCCCGACATGCCGGCGCCTCCCACTCCGACGAAATGAATGTGTTTGATCGCGTGTTTCATCGGCTCGTCAGTTCTTCACAGGCGGCCACGATGGTCGCGGTCGCCTCGGTTTTCGCCATGGCTTTCGCCTTCTCCGCGCGCTCGATCAGGGCCGCGCGGCTCGTGTTGCGCAGCAGGTCGGCCAGCGCCTGCGGTGTCAGTTCGCGTTGCTGCACCAGCCAGCCGCCGCCGGCATCGACCAGGAACTTCGCGTTCGTGGTCTGGTGGTCGTCGACGGCGAACGGAAACGGCACGAACACCGCGGCGACGCCGATGGCGGCGATCTCGGTCACGGTGCTGGCGCCGGCGCGGCAGACGACCAGATCGGCCTCGGCGAACGCCTGCGCCATGTCGTCGATGAAGGGCACGAGTTCGGCCTCGACGCCGGCCGCCGCATAGTTCGCGCGCAGTTCGTCGATCTGCCTGGCGCAGCTCTGGTGCGTGACCAGCGGCCGCTGCTCGCGCGGGATCAGCGCCAGCGCCTTGGGCACGACCTCGTTCAGCGCCTTCGCGCCCAGGCTGCCGCCGACCACCAGCAGCTTGAGCGGGCCGCTGCGCGCGCCCAGCCGCTGCCGCGGGCCGGGCTGCTGCAGGAAGACCGGGCGCAGCGGATTGCCGACCCAGGCGGCCTTCTTCATCGCCTGCGGAAAGGCGCTGAAGACGCGGTCAGCGACGCCGGCCAGCACCTTGTTGGCCATCCCGGCGACCGAGTTCTGCTCGTGCAACACCAGCGGCTTGCCCAGGAGCACGCTCATCATCCCGGCCGGAAAGGTGATGTAGCCGCCCAGCCCGATCACCACGTCGGGCTTGACGCGGCGCACGACCTGGATGCTTTGCCAGAAGGCCTTGAGCAGCCGCAGCGGCAGGAACACCAGCGTCTTGAGGCCCTTGCCGCGAACGCCGGAAAAATCGATGGTCTCGAATTCGAAGCCGCGCGGCGGAACCAGCCGGCTTTCCATGCTGTCCGGGCCGCCCAGCCAGTGGACGCTCCAGGATTTGTCGCGCAAGGCCTCGGCCACCGCCAGTCCCGGGAAGATGTGGCCGCCGGTGCCGCCCGCCATCACGAGTGCGCGCTTCATGGCCGCCCTCCCCGCATCAGGACACGGTTCTCGTAGTCGATGCGCAGCACGACCGCGATGGCGACCAGGTTCATCAGGATCGCCGAGCCGCCATAACTCATGAGCGGCAGGGTCAGGCCCTTGGTCGGCAGCGCGCCGAGGTTCACGCCCATGTTGATGAAGGCCTGGAACCCCATCCAGATGCCGACGCCCTGTGCCACGAGACCGGCGAAGACCCGGTCCAGCGCGATCGCCTGGCGGCCGATGTGCATGATGCGGCGGGTGATCCACAGGAACAGGCCGATGACGGTGAGCACGCCGACCAGGCCGAATTCCTCGCCGATCACCGCGAGCAGGAAGTCGGTGTGCGCTTCCGGCAACCAGTGCAGCTTCTCGACGCTGCCGCCGAGGCCGACGCCGAAGATCTCGCCGCGGCCGATCGCGATCAGCGAATGCGACAGCTGGTAGCCCTTGCCCAGCGCGTGCTTCTCGCTCCAGGGATCGAGGTAGGCGAAGATGCGTTCGCGCCGCCAGTCGGAGAAAGCGATCATCAGGCCGAAGGCGACGACGATCACCAGCGCGATCAGGAAGACCATGCGGGCGTTGACGCCGCCCAGGAACAGGATGCCCATCGCGATCACCGCGATCACCATGAAGGCGCCCATGTCGGGCTCGGCCAGCAGCAGCACGCCGACGATGGCCACCGCCGCGGCCATCGGCAGGACGGCGCGGAAGAAGCGCTCCTTCACGTCCATCTTGCGGACCATGTAGTTCGAGGCATAGAGCAGCACGGCGAACTTGGCCAGCTCGG
>JAQGNJ010000205.1 GCA_028291885.1 Ramlibacter sp.
TGGCGTGCTCGTCGCGCACGATGTCGAGGTCATGCGCCCAGTAGTACTCCTTGCCGGACTGCGCGCCGGTGCGGGCGAACGATTCGTTCAGCACCATGCCCTGCGTCAGCAGCTTGGTGAAGGGCTCGTCGATCTTGACCAGGTGCAGGTCGCGCATCACCTTGGTCCAGAAGCGCGCATACAGCAGGTGCAGGATGGCGTGCTCGATGCCGCCGATGTACTGGTCCATCGGCATCCAGTAGTCCGCGCCCTCGGCGACCATCGCCGTCTCGTTCTTCGGGTCGCAGTAGCGCATGAAGTACCAGGACGAGTCGACGAAGGTGTCCATGGTGTCGGTCTCGCGCCGCGCGTCCTTGCCGCAGACCGGGCACTTGCAGGCCAGGAAGTCCTCGCGCTTGTTCAGCGGATTGCCCGAGCCGTCGGGGACGCAGTCCAGCGGCAGGACGACCGGCAGGTCTTCCTCAGGCACCGGCACGGCGCCGTGCTCCTCGCAGTGGATGATCGGGATCGGCGTGCCCCAGTAACGCTGGCGGCTGATGCCCCAGTCGCGCAGGCGCCAGGTGATCTTCTTTTCGCCCAGGCCCTTTTGCTGCAGCGCGTGCAGCACCGCGTTCACCGCTTCCTGGTAGCGGAAGCCGCTGAAGATGTCGGAGTTGATCGTGACGCCGTTCTGCTTGTCGGCGTACCAGTCCTGCCAGTGTTTGTAGTCGTAGTGCTCGCCGTCGACGTGGACCACCTGGAGGATGTCCATGCGGTACTTCATGGCGAATTCGAAGTCGCGCTCGTCGTGGCCGGGCACGCCCATCACGGCGCCGTCGCCGTAGCCCATGAGCACGTAGTTGCCGACCCAGACGTCGACCGGCAGGCCGGACAGCGGATGCGTCACCTTCAGCCCGGTGTCCATGCCGACCTTCTCGCGCAATGCCATTTCCGCCTCGGTCGTGCCGCCCTTCTTGCAGTCCTCGATGAAGGCCGCCAGCTCGGGGTTGCTGCGTGCCGCATGCGTGGCCAGGGGATGCTCCGGCGCCACCGCGCAGAAGGTCACGCCCATGATGGTGTCGGCGCGCGTCGTGAAGACGTACATGCGGCCGTCGCCGATCAGCTGGCCGCCCTCGCCGCGGATCTCGTGCGGGAAGGCGAAGCGCACGCCCTCGCTCTTGCCGATCCAGTTTTCCTGCATCAGCTTGACCCGCTCGGGCCAGCCGGGCAGCTTGTTGCGCACGTGGTCCAGCAGCTCCTCGGCGTAATCCGTGATCTTCAGGTAGTAGCCGGGGATCTCGCGCTTTTCCACCGGCGCGCCGGTGCGCCAGCCCTTGCCGTCGATCACCTGCTCGTTCGCCAGCACGGTCTGGTCGACCGGGTCCCAGTTGACGACCTGGGTCTTGCGGTAGGCGATTCCCTTGTCCAGCATGCGCAGGAACAGCCACTGGTTCCACTTGTAGTAGCTCGGGTCGCAGCTCGCGATCTCGCGGCTCCAGTCGATGGCCAGCCCCATCGCCTGCATCTGCCGCTTCATGTAGGCGATGTTGTCGTAGGTCCACTTCGCGGGCGGCACCTTGTTCTTCATCGCGGCGTTCTCCGCCGGCAGGCCGAAGGCGTCCCATCCCATCGGCATCAGCACGTTGTAGCCGTTCATGCGCAGGTAGCGCGTGAGCATGTCGTTGATGGTGTAGTTGCGCACATGGCCCATGTGCAGCTTGCCGCTGGGGTAGGGCAGCATCGAGCAGGCATAGAACTTCTTCCTGCCCGCGTCCTCGGTCACCCGGTAGGCGTCGCGTTCTGTCCAGTGGACCTGGGCGGCCTGTTCGACCTCGAGATGGTTGTACTTGTCCTGCATCCCCCAAATTGTAGGGGGCGCCCCGCTGCCGCCGCTGTGTCAGGGCGTTCGGGGTTCGGCCACGAAGCCGATGCGGTTCAGGCCGGCCTTCTGCGCCGCGCCCATCACCTCCACGATCCGGCCGTAGGGAACGGCCTGGTCGGCCCGCAGCTGGACCTCGGTGTCGGGACTGCGGCGCGCGCTTTCGGCCAGCTTCTCGGCCAGTTCCGCGGGGCCGACCGGCCGGTCGTCGAGGAACAGCCGGCCCTGGGCGTCGAGCGCCACCGTGACGAAGCGCGGCGCGTCGGTGGGCCGCGCGGCGTCCGCGGCCGGCAGCTCGAGCCGGATCGAGCTGGCCAGCAGCGGCGCGGTGATGATGAAGATCACGACGAGCACCAGCATCACGTCGACCAGCGGCGTCATGTTGATGTCGCTCATGGGCTGCGAGCCCTGCGTGCGCTCGAGGCGGCCGAATGCCATGCCTACTCGGCTCCCACGCCTGTCGGTTCGCGGACGGGGCTGGTGGCCGAGACAAGCTTCGCCGCGAGCGGATGCACCAGCAGCTCGCGCAGGTCGCGCGCGAAACCTTCCAGGTCGGCCTCGATGCGGCCGATCAGGCGGCCGTAGACGTTGTAGCCCAGCACCGCCGGGATCGCGACCGCCAGGCCGGCCGCCGTCATGATCAGCGCCTCGCCGACCGGGCCCGCCACCTTGTCGATGGTGATCTGCCCGGCCGTCGCGATGTTGGTGAGCGCATGGTAGATGCCCCAGACGGTGCCCAGCAGGCCGACGAAGGGCGCGGTGGAACCGACCGTGGCCAGCAGCACCTGGCCGAATTGCAGCTTGTCGAGCACCAGGTGCAGGGCGTCGCGCAACAGGCGCGTCAGCTGCTGCGAGCGGTCGCCGGCCGCCGCCAGCGATCCGCTGGCTTCCAGCCGGGTGGCGGCGATCAGCGGGACGACCAGCGATTCGCGGTCGAAGGCGCCGACCTTGTCGCGGGCCTCGTCGATCGAGCCGGACTGCCAGAACGCCGCCGTGCTGCGGACCACGTCCTTGGCGGCGCGGCGCAGCAGCCATGCCTTCCACAGGATCACCACCCAGCTCGCGACCGACATCGCCAGCAGGATCACGGCGACGGCCCGCGTGACGGCGTCGCCCTGGCTGAACAGCTCGTAGAAACTCATTTGAGGCCGAGCACGTCGAACATGTCGAACATGCCGTTCTTGCGGCCGGCCAGGAAGCGGACGGCGCGCAGGCTGCCCTCGGCGTAGGTCGAGCGGCTGGCGGACTTGTGGGTGATCTCGATGCGCTCGCCGGTGCCGGCGAACAGGACCGTGTGATCGCCGACGATGTCGCCGCCGCGGATGCTGGAAAAACCGATGGTCGACGGGTCGCGCTCGCCGGTCACGCCCTCGCGCGCGAAGACGGCGCATTGCTTGAGGTCGCGTCCCAGCGCCTGGGCGATCACCTCGCCCATCTTGAGCGCGGTGCCCGAGGGCGCGTCGACCTTGTGCCGGTGATGCGCCTCGATGATCTCGATGTCGTAGCCGGTCGCCAGCGCCTTGGCCGCCATCTGCAGCAGCTTGAGGGTGACGTTGACGCCCACGCTCATGTTCGGCGCCATCACGATGGCGATATCGCGCGCGGCGTCTTCGATCTGCGCCTTCTGCCGCTCGGTGAATCCGGTCGTGCCGATCACCGCGTTGACGCCCAGCTCGCGGCAGACTTTCAGGTGCGCCAGCGTGCCCTCCGGGCGGGTGAAGTCGATCAGCACCTGGGCCTGCGCCAGGCCGGCGCGCAGGTCGGCCGAGACGGCGACACCGCTTGCGTGGCCGAGGAAGGCCGCCGCGTCGTTGCCGATCGCGGGACTGGCGGCGGTGTCGAGCGCACCGGCGAGCCGGCAGTCGTCCGAAGCGCGGATCGCCTCGATCAGCATGTGGCCCATGCGGCCCGAGGCGCCGGCCACGGCGACCCGGTGCTGCTGCGTGCCGGACACGGTGGAGTGAGAAGCCTTGGTCATCCGCGCTCCCGGTTCAGCGAGAGGGGGATTCCAGCGGCGGATAGTTCACGGCCGGCGGCGGTTCGGCCGGCTCGGCAGGCGTGATGGCCGGCGCGCTCTGGAACTTGCCCAGCGCCGCATCGCTGGCTTCCAGCACCGGGATCGGGCGCTTGCGGGCCGCCTTGTCCAGCGTCGCGACGAATTCGGCCTCGCTGGGCATGGTGTCGCCCTCGAAGCGCTCCAGCTCGGCGCCCTTGAAGAAGAGCGTCAGCCGGCGTGCCTGCGGCTCGACGCCCTGGCGCTTGAGCGTGAAGACGTAGTCCCAGCGGTCCGAATGGAAGACGCTGGTCAGCAGCGGCGTGCCCAGGACGTCGCGCACCTGCTGGCGAGTCATGCCGGGGCGCAGCGCCTCCACCTGCTCGCGCGAGACGAAATTGCCCTGCACGACCTCGACCCGGTAGGGCGTGATCGACGACGCGATGCGGGTGCTCACCCCGTCCACCGTGCCGCAGGCCGCCAGCGACGCGCAAGCCGCGGCGGCGAGGATGATGCGAAAGCCGTGGGTGTGTTGTCGGGACATGGAGGGGAGCGGTGGCGATATGATCAAACCATTGTAGCGGCAGCTCCCCTGGCGGCGCCGCCGCGCCGGCCCGAGAAAAGACCCATGACCAACGTTGACGAACTCAAGAGCACCGGGCTGAAGGCGACGCTGCCCCGCCTGAAAATCCTCGAAGTGTTCCAGCGTGGCACCCAGCGCCACATGACCGCGGAAGACGTGTTCCGCGTCCTGCTGCAGGAACGCTCGGACATCGGCCTGGCCACCGTCTACCGGGTGCTGACCCAGTTCGAGCAGGCCGGCATCCTGAGCCGCAGCCACTTCGAAAGCGGCAAGGCGGTCTACGAGATCAACGAGGGAACGCACCACGACCACCTGGTCTGCCTGGACTGCGGCAGGGTCGAGGAGTTCTACGACGCCGAGATCGAGAAGCGCCAGCATGCCGTCGCCAAGGCCAAGGGCTTCGACATCGCCGAGCACGCCCTGAGCCTGTACGCGCATTGCACCAAGAATCCCTGCCCGAACCGGCCGCCGCCGCAGCTGCGCGGCCAGGGATCGGCCCCCCCGCTTCCGGCGTCCCCGGACCTGGACTGAGCGCCTACTTGTCCTGCTCCATCGCGCGGCGGTGCCGCTCGACGAACTCCTGGTAGGTGTCCACGCCCCGCAGCTGCAGGATGGTGTTTCGCACGGCGGCTTCGACCAGCACGGCGATGTTGCGGCCGGCCACCACCTGGATCACGACCTTGCGCACCGGAACGCCGAGCACGTCCTGCGTCAGCGGCTCGTAGGGCAGGCGCTCGTACTCGCGCTCCAGCGTTTCCCGCCGCACCAGGTGGACAATCAGCTTGAGGCGCATCTTGCGGCGCACCGCCGTCTCGCCGAAGATGCCGCGAATATCGAGCAGGCCGATGCCGCGCACCTCGAGCAGGTTCTGCAGCAGCTCGGGGCAGCGGCCCTCGATCGTCGTCTGGTTGATGCGATAGAGATCGACGGCGTCGTCCGCGACCAGGCCGTTGCCGCGCGAGATCAGTTCCAGGCCCAGTTCGCTCTTGCCCAGGCCCGATTCGCCCGTGATCATCACCCCGAGACCCAGGATGTCCATGAACACGCCATGCATCGAGGTGCGCTCGGCGAAGTGCTTGGACAGGTAGGCGCGCAGCACGTCGATCACGAAAGCCGACGGCTCCAGCGTCGCGAACATCGGGATCTGGGCCCGCTCGCACATGGACAGCAGCGCGTCGGGCGCGACCTGGCCGTCGGTCAGCACCAGCACCGGCGGCTCCAGCGTGACGATCCGCGAGATCCGGCGGGCGCAATCCTCGGCCGTCGCGTTGGTCAGGTAGGCGATCTCGCGCACGCCCAGGATCTGGACCCGGTAGGGATGGATGTAATTGAGGTAGCCGACCAGGTCGGCGCCGGAGCGGGCGGCGCGCACCGCGACTTCGTCGAAGCGGCGCTCGGAAGCGCCGAGCCCGGCGACCCATTCCCATTTGAGCTGGGCCCGGTGGTCTTCGAACAGGACGTCGGCGCTGACGACGGTGGGTTTCACGGCTTGGGCGTCGCCGTCCGGGCCGCATCGAGCCTGGAGGTCGTTTTCATGCCGGCTGGGCGGACTGCCACGTGGCGATCATGCGGTGCAGTTCGGCGGCATCCGTGCTGGCCTTGATCTTTTCCCGAAGCGGCGCATCACTGAGCAGCTCGGCGATCTCGGAGAGGATTTCCAGGTGCTTCTGGGTCGCCGCCTCCGGCACCAGCAGGAAGATCAGCAGTGTCACAGGCTGTTCGTCCGGGGCGTCGAAGCCGATCGGATTGGCCAGCTGGAACAGGGCGGCCATCGGCGCCTTCAGGCCCTTGATCCGCCCGTGCGGGATCGCCACGCCGTGGCCCAGGCCGGTCGAGCCCAGGCGTTCGCGGGCGAACAGGCTTTCCGTGATCAGTGCGCGGGACAGGCCGTGGAGGTTTTCGAACAGCAATCCCGCTTCTTCGAAGGCGCGCTTTTTGCTGGTGGCATCGACGCTCACGAGCACTTGAGCGGAAGGCAGGATGGACGCGAGACGGTTCATGGTCTGGGATGGGGATTATGCACCCCGTGAGGTGCACTGCAACAAAACGCATTCCAGCCCAGCAGGGACGACACGATCCGGAAATAAAAAAGCCGCCCGGAACACGGGACGGCTGCTTTTGCACGGTGCGGGGTGTCTACATCAGGCGCTTTGCGCCTTCGTGGTGGTGGTCCTGCACCCGCGTCTTGTGCCGGCCCACCTGGCGGTCGAGCTTGTCGACCAGTTCGTCAACGGCGGCGTACAGGTCCTCGTGAGAACTTTCGGCGAACATGTCGCTGCCCTTGACGTGGATATTGCATTCGGCGCGCTGTCGTCGCTCCTTTTCCTTCTGCTTCTCCACGGTCAGGATCACCCTGATGTCCACGACCTGGTCGAAGTGCCTTGTGATCCGATCAAGCTTGGTGGTCACGTAGCTTCGCAGCGCGTGGGTAACTTCGAGGTGGTGACCGCTGATCGTCAGGTTCATGAGTAGCCTCCTGTGCTTCGGGGTGGGGGGGAGAAACCGCCTCAGGGCGGCGGGGAGAAAGGTGACCGGGGATGAAAACCACTATGCGCGCTATGCCTGTAAAAGGCAATCCATTTGCGTCAGGGCGGCGGTCAAAGTGAAACGCTTTGTCGAGCTGTTTCGCCCGCGGCAGCGGGACTGAAAACAAAAGAAAACGGCGGCCCCGCAGGCCGCCGTCGATGCCACTCCGGTGGCGTAAAAAATGGTGGGATCAGGCCAGTCGCCAGCCCGTGGCCCGGCTGGTTGCCGGGCTGTGCCAGCCCCGGGCCCGCGGATGGGCCTGCGCGCCGGGGCGCTCGAGGTTGGCGTGTTCGCAGCCTTCGCGGTGCGGCCGGTCGCGCGGCACGTCGCTGAAGCGATTGGAAGTCTTTTGCTCTCGGTTCATGCTGTTTGCTCCTGCGCGATTCAGCTGCCGCCGTCGCTGCTGGGGTTTCTGGATGGGTTGTGCGGCGCCGGCCTGCCGGCATGCCGGCTGAGGAATGGCCAGGCGTGGCCGCCGCGGGTGCGGGGGTGATCAAAGCTGCGGCCCTTGCTCTCGTTCTGACCCGGCCGCAGGCCCATGCGGCTTGCGTTCGGATCGTTCGCCAGATGGATCATTGCTTCACTCCTCGGTTGACGGTGGCAAAACCACCGCGACAAATGCAATCTATGGCCCCGCTGAGCCTGGGTCTGTCGGACAGGTCGGGCCAGATTTGTAGGACTTGTCCGGCATGAGGAGCTGCTGACTTTGCCGCCCCGGCGCCATTTGGCGTCTCCAGAATCCGTGCATGGCTTCCTCATCCCCCACCCGCCTGCTCAAGGCGCCGACCCTGCCCAGGAGCGAGCGGGTCCTGATCCTGGTCGATTTCATCAACCCGCTGGACTTTCCCGGCGCCGAAACCCTCGCCGAACCTGCCCTGGCGGCGGCCCGCGCCACGGCCGGCCTGAAGGCCTCCCTCGAGCAGCAGGGCGTGCCGACCATCTATGCCAACGACAACTACGGCGTCTGGCAGTCCGACTTCCACAGCCTGGTCTCGAGCTGCCTGGGCATCGAAGGACCGGCCGGCGAGATCGCCCGCCTGCTCTATCCCCAGGCCGATGACATCACCATCCTCAAGCCCCGGCATTCCGCTTTTTTCGGCTCGCCGCTGGAACTGCTGCTGACCGAGATGCAGGCGCGCGAGCTGGTGATCTGCGGCCTGGCAACCGACATCTGCGTCCAGCTCACGGCGATGGACGCCTTCCTGCGCGAGTACAGCGTCTGGGTCCCGTCAGATTGCACGGCCGCCGAGTCGCCCCAGGCCTGGAAAGCCTCCATCGCCTACATGGCCGAAATCCTGCGTTGCGACACCAGGCCGGCCGCTGGAGCGCGGCGCCAGAAGAAGGAGAAGGCCTGATCGAATGCAGGACTTCGCTTCCCTGTTCGGGCGCCTACGAATGCGCGGCGCAGGCATCGAGCGGCTCGACCAGGTCAAGCTCGCCGTGATGGAAAGCAGCGGCGAGATCAGCGTCATCCGCGACCGCAATTAGCCGCCGCGGGCGCGCGGCTTGCAAGCGCCGCTGGTTGATCTACCATCGCGCGCACCGATGAGCCTGAGCACCATCATCAATGCGGGACTGGTCCGGCCCGACCGCCCCAAGCACGCGCTGGTGCTGATGGGCGGGGGCGCGCGCACCGCCTACCAGGTCGGCGTGCTCAAGGCGCTGGGTTCCATGGTGCGGCTGCAGCACGGGGCGCCGTCGACATTTCCGTTCGAGGTGCTGGTCGGCACGTCGGCCGGGGCGCTGAACGTCGCCTATCTCGCCAGCGCGGCGAGCACCGGCCTGGCCGCGTTCGACCGGCTCGCCGGGTTCTGGGAGCGGCTGCGTTCGGTCGACGTCTACGCGCTGAACATCAGCCGCTGGGCCCGCCTGAACCGCGTGGTCGCGGCCATGAGCCTGTGGGGCAATGCAAGACGCCACGGCGCGATCCTGGACAACATGCCGCTGGTCGACACGCTGCATCGCGCGGTGTCGCTGGCCGGCATCGATGAAGCCCTGTCCGATGGCGCGCTCGAGGTCGTCGCCGTCACGGCGTCCAGCTACACCAGCGGCGTGCACTGGACCTTCTGCCACACCGGGCGCGACAGCCGCCACGAAGCCTGGGACCGGCCCGGGCGCCGCGCCGAATTCCAGCCGCTGACGATCGAGCACCTGATCGCCTCCAGCGCGATCCCCTTCCTGTTCCCGGCGACGCCGCTGTCGGTGGACCAGCGCCGCGAATTCTTCGGCGACGGCTCGATGCGCCAGGTCTCGCCGCTCTCCCCCGCGGTCCACCTGGGCGCGCACAAGGTGCTGGTGGTCGGCGTCGGCCAGCCGCAGCGCTCGGGCCTGGTCGGCGGCCCGGCGGCGGCGGTCCCGCGCGACCCGAGCCTGGGCTTCATCGCCGGCCACGCGATGGCGAGCGTCTTTCACGACACGCTGCAGGCCGACGTCGAACAGGCGCAGCGCGTCACCCGCACGCTGCAGCAGCTGCCGCGCGAAGTCGCCGCGGTGCTGCCCTATCGCAGCGTGGAGGTGCTGTCGGTCCAGCCGTCGCTGTCGCTGGACGCGATCGCGCAGGCCCATGTCCACGAGCTTCCCGGCTCGGTGCGGCGCGCGCTGGGCGGGCTCGGCGTGCTGCGGGGCGGCGGCGGCGCGCTGGCCAGCTACCTGCTGTTCGAGCCCGGTTTCGTGCAGGCGCTGGTCGCGCTCGGCGAGCGCGATGCCTATGCGCGCAAGCAGGAACTGCTGGCCTTCGTCGGGGCCGCCACGGCATAATCGCGCGGTCAAAACTTCCGGAGAGCGCTCCTTGGAAACCTGCCCTAGTCGGTAGCTTTCAACTCCCCCATGCATCGGAGTTGGAAGCGACAAGCCGCACAACACGCTGATGCCTTAACGAATTTCGGGGGTGAGCCATGCTCAATATCTTCACGCTCGCCAACGGGCGCTTGTTCCAGGAAGAGATCGAGTCGCTGGAGGAGCTGTCCAGGTTCCAGCCGATCTGGGTCGACCTCGAGTCGCCGACGCTGGAAGAGAAGCGCTGGGTCAAGCAGTACTACGGCCTGTCCATCCCCGAGGATGCGATGGACGAGGACATCGAGGAGTCGGCCCGCTTCTATGAAGAGGACAACGGCGAACTGCACATCCGCAGCGACTTCCTGATCGCCGACGCCGAGGAGCCGCGCACCGTCCGGGTCGCCTTCATCCTCAACCTGATGAACGACGCGCTCAAGAGCAAGGGCGTGCTGTTTTCGATCCACGACGAGGACGTGCCGGTGTTCCGGCTGCTGCGCCTGCGGGCGCGCCGCGCGCCCGGCCTGATCGAGGATGCCAAGGAAGTGCTGCTCAAGCTGTTCGACGCGGACGCCGAATAT
Source organism: Ramlibacter sp. (assembly GCA_028291885.1). Classification (GTDB taxonomy): domain Bacteria; phylum Pseudomonadota; class Gammaproteobacteria; order Burkholderiales; family Burkholderiaceae_C; genus Ramlibacter. The sequence continues at coordinate 10,314 of JAQGNJ010000205.1, forward strand.
TCGGCCGATACGCTCGAGGGCATCTACGACGAACTGGAAAAGGTCAGCACCCAGGTGCTCGCCGGCGACGTGACCGACGCGCTGGCCGGCGAGGTGCTGGGCGCCATCGCCCGCCAGGAAGACCTGAACGGCCGCATCCGCCGCAACGTGATGGACACCCGGCGGGCGGTGAGCTTCATGATGCGCAGCCGCATGCTCAACGCCGGCCAGTTCGAGGAGGCGCGGCAGATCCTGCGCGACATCGAGTCGCTGGACAACCACACGGCCTTCCTGTTCGACAAGATCAACTTCCTGATGGACGCCACCGTCGGTTTCATCAACATCAACCAGAACAAGATCATCAAGATCTTCTCGGTCGCCAGCGTCGCCCTGCTGCCGCCGACGCTGATCGCCAGCATCTACGGCATGAACCTGAGCTTTCCCGAGTTCCAGGTTCTCGGCTCTGCAGCTTATCCGTACGTGCTGGTGCTGATGGTGGCGAGCGCGCTGGTGCCGATGTGGTACTTCCGCAAGCGCGGGTGGCTCAAATAAGGGCGCTCGCCCTCGCCCTTGCGATCGCGGCGCCGGCGGTGCACGGCGCCGGCGGCCACCATGCCGTCGACGACGCGTTCCTGCTCGACGCCGGCCAGTGCGAGTTCGAGAGCTGGTTCGAGCGGGAAAGCGGCGGCGCACGCAACCTGCTGCACGCCGGGCTCGGATGCCGGGTCGGGCCGGTGGAGCTGGGCGTGGCCGGCGATCGGCAGCGCATGTCGGGCGCTCCGGCGACCACGACGGTCAGTCCCCAGGTCAAGTGGGCCAGGCAGCTGGATGCGCGGTGGAGCGCAGGTGTGGTGCTCTCGGCGATGTGGCAAACGGGCGCTGAGGGCCGCTATCAGGGCAGCACAGTCCTGGTCCCCGTGAGCTGGCGGCTGCGGGACGACCTGGCGCTGCACGTGAACGCCGGACGCGATTTCGTCGCCCATGAACAGGGCGCGAACCGAACCGGCATCGCGGCGGAGTGGGCGCCGCTCCCAAGCGTGTCGCTGCTCGCCGAGCGCTTCCGCCAGGGCCGCGTCGACTACTGGCGGCTGGGGGGTCGCTGGTCCGTGGCGCCGGGCTGGTCGGTCGACCTGAGCCGCGCGGCCGGCGTGCGCGGCGGAGCTGCGCCCTGGTGGACGCTGGGCGTGACCCGCAGCCTGGGAAGCTGAGCGTTCAGGCGGCGCGCAGGAAAGCGCCGACGATCGCAGCCGAATACCGGCTCGCCACTTCCCGGATGAATCGATTGAAGTCCCCGTGCGCCGCGTCGTCGGCCCGGTCGGAGATCGTGCGCACGGCGGCGAACGGCACGCCGTAGTCGTGGCAGACCTGGGCGATGGCCGCGCCCTCCATCTCCACCGCCAGCGCCCGCGGCAACGCGCTTTGCAAGGCTTTGCTTTCTTGCGTGGTCGAGACGAAGCGATCGCCGCTGACCACCATCCCACGATGCACCCGCACATCCGGCAGCGCCGATTGCACCGCCTGTGCAAGCTGCCCGCTCAAGCCGGGGTCGGCCGGAAAGCGGTCGACGCCGTACAGCGGGACCTGGTATTTCGGAAAGATCGGCGACGCGTCGAGGTCGTGCTGCAGAAAGCTGTCCGCCACCACCACGTCGCCCACCTTCACGCCGGGCGCGAGGCCGCCGGCAACGCCCGTGAACACGATGCGCTTCACGGCGAAGCGCTCGATCAGGACCGTCGCCGTGGTCGCGGCCGCTACCTTGCCGATGCGCGAAAGCACCGCGACAACCTCCTGGCCGTGCAGGTGCCCGACCCAGAACTCGCGCCCCGCGGCGACCTGCCTGGCTTCGTCCGGCATCAGGGACAGCAGGGCGGCCAGTTCCTCATGCATCGCGCTCACGATTGCGGTTGTCATGCCGCGATTGTGCGGTGCGCCCCTGCGCCCGGACTTGCGCCCTCAGGCATGCACCCCGGTGTACTGGCTCATCAGCTCGATGTCCGTCAGGTGCTCGCGCGGCACCTCGCCGCCCAGCTGGCCGCGCTTGATCACCAGCACCCGCTGCGACACGGCGGCGATGAACTCCAGGTTCTGTTCGACCAGCACGATGGTCAGGGCGAGCTTCGCGCGCAATGCCGCCAGCGTGTCGGCGATCTCCTCGATGATCGAGGGCTGGATCCCCTCGGTGGGTTCGTCGAGCAACAGCAGGCTCGGCTTGCCGGCCAGTGCGCGCGCCAGCGCCAGCAGCTGCTGCTCGCCGCCGGACAGAGAACCGCCGGGCCGCTCCAGCAGCGGCTTGAGCCGCGGGAAGTCCTGCAGCAGCCCCTCGATGGTTTCCATCCCGCGCTCGCCGGTCTTGACCAGCCCCATGCGCAGGTTGTCCATGGCGCTGAGCGCCGGGAAGATCTCGCGCCCCTGCGGCACGTAGGTCATGCCCAGGCGGGCCCGGACATTCGGCGCCGCCGCCGTCACGTCCCGTCCTTCGAGCTGCACGCGCCCGGCGCTGGGGCGCAGGGCGCCGATCAGGCAGCGCAGCAAGGTGGTCTTGCCCATGCCGTTGTGGCCGAGGATGCCGACCGACTCGCCCTTGGCGATCGACAGGCTGATGTCGCGCAGCACCGGGATGCCCCCGTAGCCGGCGCTCAGTTGATTGACGTCCAGCATCGCTTTCCTTCAGTGCGGCTTCTTGCCCAGGTAGATCTGCTGGACCATCGGATCGCTCATGATCCGGTCCGGCGTGTCCTCGCGCACGATCGCGCCCTGGTGCAGCACCGTCACCTTCTTGGCGATCATGCGGATGAAGTTCATGTCGTGTTCCACCACGACCAGCGCGTGGCGCTTGTTGATCTCCAGGATCAGCCGGCCCGTGCGTTCGACCTCGGCGTCGCTCATGCCGGCAGCCGGTTCGTCCAGCAGGATCAGCGGCGGATCGGCGGCGATCACGACGGCCAGTTCCACCCACTGGCGCTGGCCGTGCGCCAGCAGGCCGGCGAGCGCCTCGCGGTGGTCCATCATGCCGACCCGCTCCAGCGTCTCGCGGGTGACCCGCTCGGCCTGGGTCGGGGTGTTGACGCGCCGCGCCGCCAGCCAGACGTTCTCCCAGACGCTCAGCCCGTTGAACAGGCTGGGCACCTGGGTCTTGATGCCGATCCCGAGCCGGCCCGGGTCGTGCGGCTGCATGTGGGAGATGTCGCGGCCGCGAAAGTGGATCTGGCCCGAGGTCGGCTTGACCTGGCCGGTCAGCAGCTTGAAGAAGGTGCTCTTGCCGGCGCCGTTGGGGCCGATCACGCAACGCAGCTCGGTTTCGGCCAGCGTGAAGTTGACGTCGCGGGTGGCGTGCACGCCGCCGAAGTGCACGTTCAGGCCGCGGGTTTCGATCAGCGGCGTCATGGTGCGGCTTCCTCGGCGGCGGTCGGCGCAGCGACGCGCGGCGGCCCGGCCTGCCGCAACCGGCGCCACGCGAGCTCCAGCCAGTCGCCCAGCGTCGGCACGATGCCGCGCGGCACCAGCAGCACGAACACCACGAGCACGGCCCCCAGCACCAGGTTGGCGTTGAAGACCTGCTGGTTGCCGACCTGCGACGTCAGCCACTGGATGGCGAAGCAGCCGACGATGGGGCCGACCAGCGTGCCGAGGCCGCCGACGATCACCCAGATGATGATCTGCGCCGACTGCGCGAGGCTGAACACCGTGGGGCTGGTGAAGGCGCCCCAGTTGGCGAACAGGCAGCCGGCCAGGCCGGCGATGCCGCCGCCCAGGGTGAAGGCGAACAGCTTGTAGGCCCGCACGTCGTAACCGAGCAGCTGCGCCCGCAGCTCGCTTTCCTTGATGGCGATGATCACCCGGCCGATCTTGGAGGCGATCAGCAGCCGCAGCCCGATGTAGACGGCCAGCAGCACCACCATGGCCAGCGTGAACAGGCCGCGCTGGGAGATGACCTCGTCCGCCTTGCCTGGCCAGTTGAGCGGCGGGATCGCCGGGATGCCGTTGAAGCCGCCCAGCTGCGCCGTGCCGATGGCCCACTCGGGGCCCGCCGTGGAGTTCACCAGGTTGAACAGGATCAGCGTCACCGTCAGCGTGATCACGCCCATGTAGACGTCCGACAGCCGGCCGTAGAAGATGACGTAACCCAGCACCGCCGCGAACAGCGCCGGCACGGCGATGGACAGCAGCACCGGCACCGTGCTGTCGCCCATGTTGATCACCGCCAGCGCGTAGGTATAGGCGCCCAGGCCGAAGAAGGCCGCCTGCCCGAAGCACAGGATGCCGCCATAACCCCAGATGTAGCCCAGGCTCAGGCCGAGGACGGCCATCACCACGTACACCGTGACTTCCACCAGCGCGAAGTCGTCCAGGACGGCCGGCAGCGCGAGCAGCATCACCAGGCCCAGGACGACCGTTACCACCGCGCTGACCCAGGATCGGGCGAACTTGTTCACAACGCACCCTTGAAGAAGCGGCCGGTGATGCCCTGGGGCAGCAGCCGCAGCATGACGATGGCGGCCAGCAGCAGCGCCACTTCGCCGAACACCGGGGTGGTCAGGAAGGTGCCGAGCTGGTTGATGGCGCCGAACAGGCCGGAGGCCGAGACCAGGCCGGCCAGGATGGCCGGACCGCCGCCGATCACCGTGATAAAGGCCTTGGCGACGAACGCGCCGCCCATGGTCGGCACCACCCCGGTCAGCGGCGCCAGCAGCCCGCCGGCCAGGCCGGAGAGCGCCGCGCCGATGGCGAAGGTGGCGCAGTAGACCCGCGTCGGGCTGATGCCCAGCGCGTCGGCCATCGCGGGCTTCTGCATGGTGCCGCGGGCGATCAGGCCCAGCTGGGTGCGGGTCAGCACCCAGTAGATGGCGAGCGCCAGCGCCACGGCGACGGCGATCACCACCAGCGTGTAGCCGCTGACCGAGTACTGCCCGATCATGAAGCTGCCCAGCGGCGCGGAGACGCCCGCGGTGGTATTGCCGAAGACCGAGGTGACGATCCCGACCAGCAGCAGCGACAGCCCCCAGGTCGCGAGCATGGTGTCGACCATCCGCCCGTAGAGGTGGCGGATGACCACCCGTTCGAGCACCACGCCGACCAGGCCCACCACCACCGGGGCGACCAGGAAGATCGCCAGCCAGAGGTTGATGCCCAGCCTGGTCGCGCCGATGACCGAGTAGGCGCCCAGCATCATGAACTCGCCGTGGGCAAGGTTGATGACGCGCATCATCCCGAAGATGACCGCCAGCCCGGCCGACACGATCGCGAGGCTCGCGACCGCGTACAGCACCTGGATGGCGACGACTGCAGTGAGGTCCATGCTGCTGCTGCCCTGGTTCAGACCTTGATGACGTACTGCTTGTTGTCGCGCGGGTTCTTCTTCAGGTCGCACACCGCGCTGGTGTCCAGCGGCGCTTGCTGCTGGAAGGTTTCCACGATGTTCAACTGCTTGTTCCTGACCTCCGCGATGCTGACGTTCAGCACGCAGTGGTGAGTGGCCGGGTCGATGCTGACCTTGCCGCTCGGGCCGGCGATGCTGATGCCCGACTCCAGCGCGTCGATCACCTTGCCGATCTCCAGCGTGCCGGCCTTCTTGACGCCCTCGGCCCACAGCTTGAAGCCCTGGTAGCTGCCCATCGCCAGCTCGGTGATATTGGGATAGTCCTTGCCGAAGCGCTTGTAGAAGCGCTCCTTGAAGGCCTTGTTCTCGGGCGTTTCGAGGTTCTGGAAGTAGTTGTAGCTCAGCAGAAAGCCGTCGCATTCGGCGGCGGACAGCACGATGTGCTCGTTGCCGCCGGCAAAAGTCGTGGAGGCCAGCGGGATCTTCTTGTTCAGGCCGGCCGCGGCCCACTGCCGGTAGAACGAGATGTGCGAGCCGCCGACCAGGGCCGAAACCACCATGTCGGGCCTGGCCGCCTCGATCTTGGAGATCGTCGGGCCGAAGTTGGTCACGTCCAGCGGGAAGAAGTCGATCGACGCGACCGAGCCGCCGTTCTCCTGCACGTACTTCTTGACCCACTGCGATGTGATCTGGCCGTAGTTGTAGTCGGCCGCCACCACGTAGACCTTCTTGCCCCACTTCTTCATGGCGTGCGGCACCAGCTTGGCGACGGTCTGCGCCGGCGTCACCCCGGTGCAGAAGGTGTTGCGGTCGCAGACGCCGCCCTCGTACTGCGTGTTGTAGAAGTAGAGCGTCTTGTTGCGCCCCAGCACCGGGCGGATCACCTCGCGCGAGGCGGAGGTGATGCCGCCGTGCAGCACCGCCACCTTGTCCTTCAACGAGGCCTGCTGCGCGAACTGCGTGTACAGCTGCATGTTCGACTGCGGGTCGTAGCTCATGAGCCTGAGCTCGCGTCCGAGCAGGCCACCGGCCGCGTTCTGCTCCTCGATGGCCAGGGTCAGGCAGTCCACCATGGGCTTGCCGTAGATGTCCAGCCCGCCGGACAGGTCGTGGATGCTGCCGATCAGCATTTCATCCGCGGCCAGGGCGGCGGTCGGAAACAGGGGCGAGGCGCCGGCGGCCGAGAGGGCAGCGGAACCCTTCATGAAGAAACGACGATCCATTGGGAGAACTCCAGGTAGGTGGGAAAACGGGTCCGTGTGCCGGTCAGAGCTTTTTCCAGTCGCCGGCCTGCTCGAAGGCGTAGGCGGCGCGGTAGACGGTGCCCTCGTCCCAGAACCTGCCGACCAGTTGCAGTCCGACCGGCAGGCCGTCGACGGTGCCGCAGGGCAGGCTGATCGCCGGGTGGCCGGTGACGTCGAAACCGCAGGTGTTGGGCAGCACCTCGAAGGCGCGGCCGATCACTTCCTCCAGCGGCGCGCCGGTTGCCGGCAGCGGTGTGGAGACGATGGGCAGCGTCGGCATCAGCAGCAGGTCGTACGTCGCCAGCAGGTCGTCGTAGGCCTTGGTCAGCTGGCGCGAGAGGTTCTGCGCCTTGGCGTAGTAGTGGCCGCCGTAGTGCTTGATGAAGTACTCGCCCAGCACCATGGTGATCTTGAGCGTCTCCGACAGATCGTCGGCGCGCTCCTTCCAGCCGGCGTGGAAGTCGACCATGCTGGTGACGTACATCCCCTTCCAGTTGAAGCCGTGGCCGTTGTCCTTCATCATCTGCTGGGTCGCGCCCTCGGCGCCGATCGGCAGCCAGATCGCCGGGCCCATCTTGTGCATCGGCATCGAGATCTCGGTGACTTCGGCGCCCAGCTTGCGCAGCGTCTCGGCCGCCTCGCGCACCTTGGCGCTGACCTTGGGGTCGGAGTGGGCCCACTCGAAGCCTTCCTTGATGACGGCGATCTTCATGCCCTTGACGCCGCCCTTCATCAGCTGGGTGTAGGGCTTGGACTCCTGGCCGGCGTGCTGGCGCGGATCGAGCCCGTCGACGCCGGCCAGCACTTCCAGCATCAAGGCGTTGTCGGCCACGTTGGCGGTCATCGGGCCGGTGTGGTCGAGGGTCAGCTCGATCGGCATCACGCCGGTGTAAGGCACCAGGCCGTAGGTGGCCTTCATGCCGACGACGCCGCAGAAAGAGGCCGGCATGCGGATCGAGCCGCCCTGGTCGCCGCCGATGGCCATATCGACCTCGCCGGACGCCAGCAGCGCCGCGCTGCCCGACGAGGATCCGCCGGCCGAATAGCCCATGCGGCGCGGGTTGTGCACCGGCCCGGAGGCGCTGGTGTGGGAGCCGCCGGAAAAGCAGAAGTATTCGCAGACCGCCTTGCCGACGATGGTGCCGCCGGCGTCCAGCATGCGCGTGACCACGGTGGCGTCGACATCGGGCACGTAGCCTTCCAGGGTGGAGGCGCCGTTCATCATCGGCACGCCGGCCAGGCAGACGTTGTCCTTCAGGACGATCTTCTTGCCTTCCAGCTTGCCGCCGGACTTGCCCTTGATCGTGGTCTTGACGTACCAGGCTCCGTAGGCGTTTTCGTCGCCTTTGGGGTGGTAGCCGGCGGTGCGCGCGTAGCTGACCGCGGGCAGGTAGTCCGGCATCGCGTCGACGGCGTCGTAGGCGTCGAAATTGGGCTGCAGCAGCTGGTTGTAACTGGCGGCCTGCTGGTCGGACAGGTGGATTCCGAGGTCGAGTGCAACTTGCTTGAGTTGGTCGATGGTGGGGCGCTTCACGGCCATGGCGGGCTCCTGAGTGTTGATCCGTGCCGTCGCGGACGGCGTTCCAAGTGATGGTCCGCGCTCCGCGCCGTGCCCTGCGGGCGCTGGCGGAACGTGCACCCATTGTTCAGGCGTTTATTTTCCGCGTCAAGCACTTTTCCTTTCCTTGGAAAATAAAAAGGCCGGCATGGGCCGGCCTTCGGTGCTGCGCCTCCCGGGCTCAGATCGTGGTCAGCACCTCGAATGCATGGCCTTGCGCCTGCGCCAGGTAAGCCGGCGCGCCGCAGCCGCCGCCGCGCGAATAGAGCGCGCCGCGGGCGCTGGGATACTCGCCGCCGGAACGCGGGTCGGCCATGCCGCCGCCGCTCCAGTCCTGGCACAGCTGCGCCAGGAAGTACATGCCTTCGTAGGTCGACTGGCCCAGTGTGTTGAGCGTCGGCGCGCGATGGCCGAAGCGGGTTTCGTAGCGCTCCTTGAAGCGCAGGTTGTCGTCGGTCGCCAGCGAGGAGAAGTAGCCGGCGGCCACGTGCAGGCCCTCGGTGTTGTCGGCGCCGATCGCCATCAGCGTGTTTTCCTCGACCGCCGTGGACAGGCGCAGCGCGCGCCGCTGCAGGCCGGCCGCGGCGAAGGCCCGGTTGAAGTCGACCGCGTCCTGCCCGATCAGCGACATCACGACCGCGTCGGCGCGCACGCGGCGGATCTCGTCGAGCGTGGCGGCGAAGTCCTGCGTCCCCAGCGTCACGTAGCGCTCCGCCACCACCTCGGCGCCGGACTCGCGGATGTAGCGCCTGGCCAGCGCGTGCGAGACGCGCGGCCAGACGTAGTCGTTGCCGACCAGCGCCCAGCGCCGCGGCCGATAGCGCTCCGCGGTCCAGGCGATGGCCGGCCGCAGCGTCCGCGCCGGCGTCTCGCCGATGGCGAACACGCCAGGGGTGGTCTCGCCGCCTTCATACAGCGGCGTATAGACGAAGGGCACGCAGCCGGCCGCCGCCCGCAGGATGCGGTGCCGCACCAGCGAGGTGTGCATGCCCACCAGGGCGTCGACTTCGCCGGCGTCGATCAGGCCCTTGACGGTGGCGCCGACGTCCAGGGCAGCCTCGGACGCGTCCACCAGCACCAGCCGGCATCGCCGCCCGCCCAGGCCGTGCGCGATGTTCAGTTCGCCGACGGCCAGCTCGGCGCAGGCGATGGCCGACGGGCCCCAGATCCCGGAGGCACCGGCCAGGGGCACGCACAAGCCGACCCTGAACTCCTCGCGTGCCGGCTGCGGACGCGGCGGCCGATCGCCCCACGCCGCCTGCCGGCCCCTTGCACCAAGCGTTGCCGAACCCATCGTCGCCCTCGTCAGATGCACCTGCGCGGTGCTGCGAACGGCCGTTATGGCCTGCGGGGCACCATTACTTTCCAGGGAAAGTGTTTGACCCTACAATCCCCGCACTCCCCACATCCATTGCATCTATCGTGCCTGTTCCCGAAAAGGATCTCTCCCACTACCTTGCCTACCTGCTGGCCGCCGCCAGCAGGAACATGCGCATGGGCATGACCCAGTCCATCGGGGCCCAGGACATGACGGAAGAGCACTGGCGCATCCTGCACTCCTTGTCGGACGAGCGTGGGCGCTCCATGGGCGAGCTCGCCGAGGAGGTGCTGATGAACCACCCGGCGCTGACCAAGAACATCGACCGGCTGGTGGCGCAGGGTCTGGTGCACCGCGCCGCCGACCCGTCAGACAACCGCAAGGTGCTGGTCTTCATCACCGACCGCGGCATGGTGCAGACCTCGCTGCTGACGCACGGCGTCGACGCGCATCACTCCGCGATCGAGGAAGCCCTGGGCAAGCGCAAGACCCAGCAGCTCAAGCGCCTGCTCGAGGAACTGATCGCCGGGTCGAGCCAGGGCTGAGCGCGCCGGCGCCCGCCGCGGATCACTCCTTGATATCGACGCCGTAGAAATTGTGGCGCCCGAAGGGGCTGAGCTTGAAGTCGACCACGTTCTTGCGCACCGGCTTGAGCTGCACGGCGTGCGCGATCGTGAACCACGGCTCCTGCTGCTTGAAGATCACCTGCGCCTGCTTGTAGAGCGTGTCGCGCTCGGCCGGCTTGGTCACCGACTTGGCCTTCTGGATCAGGTCCTCGAAGGGCTGGTGGCAGAACTTAGCGACGTTGGAGCCGTTGCTCTTGGCGGCCTCGCAACCGAGCAGCACGGCCAGGAAGTTGTCCGGGTCGCCGTTGTCGCCGGTCCAGCCCAGCATGCCCATCTGGTGCTCGCCGGCCTGCATGCGCTTGCGGTACTCGCCCCATTCGAAGGTCTTGATCTCGGCCTTGATGCCGACCTTGGCCAGGTCGGCCTGCATCAGCTCGGCGATCCGCTTGGCGTTCGGGTTGTACGGCCGCTGCACCGGCATGGCCCACAAGTCGGTGGTGAAGCCGCTTGCGAGGCCGGCGGCGGCCAGCAGCTTCCTGGCGCCTTCGGGGTCGTACACGTCGTCCTTGATGGCGTTGTTGTACGCGGACATCGAGGGCGGCAGCGGGTTCTTGGCCGCGATGCCGGTGCCGAGATAGACGCCGTCCAGGATCGCCTTCTTGTTGATCGCCATGCTGACGGCCTTGCGCACGCGCACGTCGTCGAACGGCTTCCTGGTGACGTTGTAGGCCAGGTAGCCGACGTTCAGGCCGGGCTGCTCCATGACGGTGACGTTCGGGTCCTTGCGGATCGCCTCCAGGTCGGCCGGGTTCGGGTACGGCATGACATGGCATTCGCCCTTCTGCAGCTTGGCCCAGCGCACCGAGGCGTCCGGCGTGATCGCGTAGACGAGGTCGTCGATCTTGGCCTTGCCGCCCCAGTACTGCGGGAAGGCCTTGTAGCGGATCACCGCGTCCTTCTGGTACTGGACCAGGTAGAACGGGCCGGTGCCGATCGGCTCCTGGTCGACCTTCTCGGGCGTGCCCGCCTTGAGCATCGCGATCGCGTATTCCTTGGACTGGATCGCCGCATAGGGCATCGCCAGGTTGGACAGGAAAGGCGCCTCGGGCTTGTTCAGCGTGATCCTGACGGTGTAGTCGTCGACCTTGTCCACCGACTTGAGCAGTTTGGGCATGCCCATGTCGTTGAAGTACGAGTGGTTGGAGCTGGTCACCTTGTAGTAGGGATCGGTCTCCTTCCACTGGCGGTCGAAGGCGAACAGCACGTCGTCGGCGTTGAAGTCGCGCGACGGCTTGAACGCGCGGTGGCCGTGCCACTTCACGCCCTTACGCAGGTAGAACGTGTAGACCAGGCCGTCCTTGGAAATGTCCCAGCGCTCGGCCAGGCCCGCAACGACCTTGGTGCCGCCGCGTTCGAATTCGACGATGCGGTTGTAGATCGGCTCGTTGCCGTCGAAGGAGGTCCCCGTGGTGTTGACGCCCGGATAGAAGTTCTCGGGGCTGCCCTCGGAACAGAACACCAGCGTCTTGGCGCCGGCGCCGGCGGCGGCGGCGAGCGCCAGCGCGGCGATCGCGAAGTGCTTGCGGTACTGGAACGGCTTCATGGGGACTCCTTCGATAAATGGGAACGACTCAACCGGGGAGAGAAGCATTATCCGTACCGCGGACCTCGGGAAAACCCGCTGCGAGGAACTGCTCGGCGAAGTGGCAGGCGACGATGCGCTCGTCCACCTCGCGCGGCAGCGGCCTTTCGGCGCGGCAGCGCTCCACCGCATACGGACAGCGACTGGAGAACACGCAGCCACTGGGCGGCGCGAGCGGCGACGGCAGCTCGCCCCTGAGCACGATGCGCTGCACGTTGCGCGGGCCGACGCCCGGCGTCGACGCGAGCAAGGCCTGCGTGTACGGATGCAGCGGCCGCGCGAACAGCTTGGCCTTGGGGCCCTGCTCCATCACATGGCCCAGGTACATCACCAGCACCTCGTGCGCGATGTGGCGGACGACGGCGAGGTCGTGCGAGATCAACAGGTAGGCGAGCTTGAATTCGTCCTGCAGGTCGGCCAGCAGGTTGAGCACCTGCGCCTGGATCGAGACGTCGAGCGCGGAGACCGGTTCGTCGGCGACCAGCAGCTTGGGGTTGAGCATCAGGGCGCGCGCGATCGCGATGCGCTGGCGCTGGCCGCCGGAAAACATGTGCGGGTAGCGGCCGGCGTACTCGGGCCGCAGGCCGACCTGCGCCAGCACCGCGCGGCAACGCTCCGAGCGCTCCGCCGCGTTCATGCGGGTGTTGATCTTCAGCGGATCTTCCAGCACGGCGCTGATCTTCTTGCGCGGGTTCAGCGACGCATAGGGATTCTGGAAGACCAGCTGCACGGCCTGGCGCAGGCGCCGCTTCTCCTGCGGCGGCGTTGCGACGGCATCGGTTCCGTCCAGCACCAGCTCGCCCGCCGTGGGTTTTTCGATCAGCGCCACCATCCGGGCGAGCGTCGACTTGCCGCATCCCGACTCGCCGACGACTGCCAGCGTGCGGCCCTCTTCGATCGAGAACGAAATGCCGCCGACGGCCTGCAGCTGCGCCGGCTCACGGAACATGCCACGCCGGATCTTGTAGACCTGGCGCAGGTTTTTCGCTTCGACGACAACGGTCATGCGACGGTCTCGATCTTGACGGGATGGTCCTGCTCGATCCGCTGCAGCCGCTGCGGATCGCCCAGGGGATAGTGGCAGCGGACCTGGCCGTCCTTCCAGGGCTTGAGCTCGGGCCGGACGGCGAGCGAGTGCGCCGTCGCGTAATTGCAGCGCGGCGCGAACAGGCAGCCGGCGGGCCGGTCGAACACGCCGGGCACGACGCCGGGGATGGTGGCGAGCCGGTGGCCGTCCGGCCCGCGCTCCGGCAGGGCCGACATCAGCGCCTCGGTATAGGGATGCTGGGGATCCGAGAACAATTGCGCGACGGGCCGCTGCTCCATCACCTGGCCGGCATACATCACGGCGACGCGCTGCGCCATCTCGCTGACCACGCCCATGTTGTGCGTGATCAGCACCAGCGCCATGCCGCGCTCCTGCTGCAGTGTCCTGAGCAGGTCCAGGATCTGGGCCTGGATGGTGACGTCGAGCGCGGTGGTCGGTTCGTCGGCGATCAGCAGCCGCGGATTGCAGGAGATCGCCATCGCGATCATCACGCGCTGGTTCATGCCGCCCGACATCTGGTGCGGATAGTCGTTCAGCCGGGTGTGCGCCGCCGGGATGCCGACCTGCTCGAGCAGCTCGATCGCGCGCCGCTTGGCGCCGGCCTTGTCCAGGGGCGAGTGCAGGCGCAGCGCTTCCACCAGCTGCCAGCCGATGGTGAAGCAGGGATTCAGGCTGGTGGTCGGCTCCTGGAAGATCATGCCCATGTCCTTGCCCACCAGCCGCCGGCGCTGCTTGTCGGAGATGCCCAGCAGGTCATGGCCGGCGAAGCGCAAGGTCTTGGCCCGCACGCGGCCCGGGTAGCCGATCAGCCCCATCAGCGCCATCATCGTCACGCTCTTGCC
>JAQGNJ010000229.1 GCA_028291885.1 Ramlibacter sp.
GCGGCCCGTCATCTCGCGCCAGTCCAGGACCTCGTCGCCCTTGGCGATCACGGCGAAATAGTTGGCTGGATTGGCGACCGGGCCGCATTCCAGCGCGCCAAGCTCGTCCACGTACCCGGGCTCGAAGACGAAGCGCTCGCCCGGGTCATGCCAGGCGGTCTGCTCGCCGACGTAGCCGGCGAGGTCGCGCGCCGCGTGCACCGCCGGATTGAGCAGCACCGCCTTGCATCCCGTCCTTTCCGCGACGTAGGTGGCATAGAAGCCGCCCAGCGAGGAGCCGACCACGGCCATGCGGTCGCGCGGCCAGTCAGCGATGCCGGCCATCACCATCGCCATGGCGGCGCGCGGCGAGGGCGGCAACTGGGGACACCACCAGGTCACGCCGGGATGGTCATTTGTCACATGTTTCGCGAGCTGCCGCGCCTTCGTCGACTGCGGCGACGAGCGGAAACCGTGAAGGTAGAGGAGGTGGGAGACGGGCATCGCGCCATCCTAGCAAGCCGCTCCCGCATTGAGACTAGGTCGAATGGCCGACGCGCAGCAGCCGCGCCGCACCTAAAGTGCGCTGAGCCTGGAGTCGACTGTGAGCACCTTGACCTCGTCCCTGAGTTACGGCGCGCTGATCGCCTTGTCCTGCTGCAATGCCGTGCTGCAGATCGCCGTCGTGCCCGCATGCAAGGATCCGGCGCGCGATTCGACTTGGCCCGCCTGCGCGCCCGACGGCGTCCTGGGCGAGAGCGAACTGCGCGACAAGCTGTTCCGGTCCGACCGCATCACCCGCATGGTGCTGGCCAGCGGCGGCGACGCATCGGACGGCGGCGGCCTGGTCGCGCGCTTCCACGGCGACGGCAAGCTGGAAAGCGCGCCCGCGGGCGGTGGCAACGTCGGCCGGGAATGGCGGATCGCCGGCGACCGGGTCTGTCTCGAGTTCGACCCGGGCTACCGCAGCCGGCCGGAGTGCGGCGGCTTCGAGATCGTCCGCGGCAAGCTGTACCTGGTCGAGGACGAAGGCCGGCGCAAGCCCGTCGACAGCATCGAATGGACGGCGCATTGAGCGTGCCTGCAGCGGGGGAGCCGATCCGGGGTGGCAGGACCGATAATCCAGCCCCATGGCAGCAGTATTCGACCGACCTTCCCTGCGGCAGCGGGCCGCGCCGATGTTCCAGGGCTTCGACGGACCCCTGGCCTTCGCGGTCTTCCTGCTGGCCTGCGCCGGGCTGCTGACGATGTATTCCTCGGGCTTCGACCACGGCACCCGTTTCGTCGACCACGGCCGCAACATGCTGCTGGCCGGCTGCATCATGTTCGTGGTCGCGCAGATCCCGCCGCAGCGGCTCATGAGCTTTGCCGTGCCGCTGTACGTGCTCGGGGTCGGGCTGCTGATCGCCGTGGCCGTGTTCGGCGTCACCAAGAAGGGCGCGAAACGCTGGGTCAACCTGGGCGTGGTGATCCAGCCCAGCGAGATCCTGAAGATCGCGATGCCGCTGATGCTGGCCTGGTGGTTCCAGAAGCGCGAAGGGCAGTTGCGGCCGCTGGACTTCATCGTCGCCGGCCTGCTGCTGGCGATCCCGGTGGGGCTGATCGTCAAGCAGCCGGACCTGGGCACCGCCATCCTGGTGCTTTCCGCCGGCATGGGCGTGATCTTCTTTGCCGGCCTGTCGTGGAAGCTGATCGTGCCGCCGATGGTCGTCGGCCTGGCCGCCGCCGTGCTGCTGGTGGTGTTCGAGCCGCGGCTGTGCGCCGAAGGCGTGAGCTGGCCGCTATTGCACGACTACCAGCAGCAGCGCATCTGCACCCTGCTGGACCCGAGCCGCGACCCGCTGGGCAAGGGCTTCCACATCATCCAGGGGATGATCGCGATCGGCTCGGGAGGCGTGTTCGGCAAGGGGTTCATGCAGGGCACGCAGACCCACCTGGAGTTCATCCCGGAGCGCACGACCGACTTCATCTTCGCCGCCTATTCGGAGGAATTCGGCCTCTTGGGCAACCTCTGCCTGATCGGCGCCTTCATCTTCCTGATCCTGCGCGGCCTGGCCATCGCGCTGGAAGCATCGACCCTGTTTTCGCGCCTCCTGGCAGGCGCCGTGACGCTCATCTTCTTCACCTACGCCTTCGTCAACATGGGCATGGTGAGCGGCATCCTGCCGGTGGTCGGCGTGCCCCTGCCTTTCATCAGCTACGGCGGCACGGCGATGGTGACGCTCGGCATGGGGCTGGGCATCCTGATGTCGATTTCCAAGGCCCGGCGGCTGGTGCAAAGCTGACGCGCATGGACAAGCCCCGGGTCGGCATCGTCGGCGTCGGCAACATGGGCGGCGCGATGGCCGCCCGGCTGCTGGCGACCGGCTGGCCGCTCCAGGTCTGCGACATCGATGCCCACCGCGCCCGCCAGCTCGGGTTGCAGGGCGCCCAGGTCCACCACACTCCGGCCCAGTGCGCCGGCGGCGTCGCCGCCCTGATCGTGTGCGTGGTCGACAGCCCGCAGATCGAGGCCGTGCTGTTCGGCCCGGCCGGCGCGGCGACAGTGCTGCGGTCCGGCCAGGACGTGCGGGCGCGCGACGGCACGATGAGCCTGATGCTGGCCTGCGACGACGCGGCCTTCGAGCGGCAGCGCGCTCTCGTCGAGACCCTGAGCAGCAAGGCATTCCGGATCAGCGCCAGGCCGGGCAACGGCGCCCGGACCAAGCTCGTGAACAACCTGCTGGCGGCGATCAACCTGGTCGGCGCGGCCGAAGCGATCGCGCTGGCCGGGCGGCTCGGCCTCGCGCCGGAGCAGGCGCTGTCGGTGATCGAGCAGTCCAGCGGCCAGAGCTGGATCGGCTCCGACCGCATGCGCCGCGCCATCGCCGGGGATTTCGAGCCCAGGGCGCACATGACGCTGCTCGAGAAGGACACGCGGCTTGCCCTGCAGGCCGCGGCCGCCGCCGGCTTCGAAGGACCCCTGGGCGCTGCCGCCCACGCGGTGTTCGCGCGGGCCTGTGCCGCGGGGCTGGCGGACCAGGACGACGGCGCCTTGCTGCAGCTGCTGCGCCAGCCTCCGCCACGCTGACCCCGCGGCCTGCCCGGCTGGCGGGCCGGGCCTAGAATGGTCCCATGATCTCCCGCGAACCCACCATCGAACGCCTCTCCACTGCACAGCGGCTGCTGCTCGAGCCGTTCGGCCTGACGGAAAGCCACCTGTCGCGCGCGCTGGCCGAAATCACGGCGCACAAGGTCGACGACGCCGACCTCTACTTCCAGTACACCCGCAGCGAAGGCTGGAGCCTGGAAGAAGGCATCGTCAAGACCGGCAGCTTCAGCATCGACCAGGGTGTCGGTGTCCGCGCCGTGAGCGGCGAGAAAACGGCCTTCGCGTATTCCGACGACATCTCCGAGGCCTCGCTGCTGGACGCCGCGCGCACGGTGAGGACGATCTCTTCGTCCTCGCGCTCGGGCCGCGCCAAGGTGGCTTCGCGCAAGGTGGCGGCAGGACGCTCGCTGTACGACGCCGTCGACCCCATCGGTACGCTCGACAGCACGGCCAAGGTCAAGCTGCTGGAGAAAACCGAGCAGCTGGCACGCAAGAAGGACCCGCGCGTCGCGCAGGTCATGGCCGGCCTGGCCAGCGAGTGGGACGTGGTGATGGTCGCGCGCGCCGACGGCACGCTGGCCGCCGACGTCCGGCCGCTGGTGCGGCTGTCGGTGACGGTGATCGCGGAACAGAACGGCCGCCGCGAAGTCGGTTCCGGCGGCGGTGGCGGCCGCTTCGGGCTGGCCTACTTCGACGACGCCCAGATCGAGAGCTATGTCAACGACGCGGTGAAGGCGGCGATCACCAACCTCGACTCGCGTCCTGCTCCGGCCGGCGAGATGACGGTGGTGCTCGGCCCGGGCTGGCCCGGCATCCTGCTGCACGAGGCGATCGGACACGGGCTCGAAGGCGACTTCAACCGCAAGGGCTCCAGCGCCTTCTCCGGCCGCATCGGCGAGCGCGTCGCGGCCAAGGGCGTGACGGTGCTGGACGACGGCACGATCAGCGACCGCCGCGGCTCGCTCAACATCGACGACGAGGGCAACGCGACCCAGCGCAACGTGCTGATCGAGGACGGCATCCTGCGCGGCTACATCCAGGATTCGCTGAACGCGCGCCTGATGGGCGTCAAGCCCACCGGCAACGGCCGGCGCGAAAGCTACGCCCATGTGCCGATGCCGCGCATGACCAACACCTACATGCTCGGCGGCGACAAGGCGCCGGAAGAAATCGTCGCCAGCATCAAGAAGGGCCTGTATGCCACCAACTTCGGCGGCGGCCAGGTCGACATCACGTCGGGCAAGTTCGTGTTCTCCGCGAGCGAGGCCTTCTGGGTGGAAAACGGCAAGATCCAGTACCCGGTCAAGGGCGCGACGATCGTCGGCAACGGCCCCGATTCGCTGACCCGCGTCACCATGATCGGCAACGACATGAAGCTCGACACCGGCGTGGGCACCTGCGGCAAGGAAGGCCAGAGCGTCCCGGTGGGCGTGGGCCAGCCGACGCTGCGCATCGACGGCCTCACCGTCGGCGGCACCGCCTGACGCGAAACCGGACGCGATGAGCACAGGCAATTCGCGGCTGCCCTCGACGATCTCCGGTTCGCGGCCGGGCAGCAATTTCGGCCAGCTCAGCGACTTCCTGCGCGGCACCAATGCCGACGAGGAAAGCCGGCGCGTCGGCGAGAGCATGTCGGAGCTGGCGGCGCATGTCGAAGGGCTCATCGAGGGCCTCAAGCAGGGCAAGGTGCGCACGACGATCGCGCCGCTGCTGGTGGACCTGCTCACGGTGCTGCGGGCCCACCGCCACATGGTCGTCGGGCTGGGCCTGCCCTGGCGCGGGCTCTACGAATACGCCGGCTACCTGCAGGCGCTCAATCACTTTCGCGTTCTGATCGGCCAGTGGCTGCTCGATGGCGGCCCGCGCAGCAGGGAACTGCTGCTCAATGCCGAGGACTTCGAGCTGGTCGCCTGGCGCACGCTGGCCGAAGGCATGCTGCTGATCGACGTCTACGAGCAATGGGTGATCCGCGAGCAGCACGAACAGCAGCAGCAGGAGTCCGGGCTGGCCGCGCTGTCGGAGCCGCAGGTCGACCGCGCGATCCAGTGGTGGAAGAAGTTGCGGCTGTGAGACAGGCCCGCCCACGCCCGCTGGAACGGCACGGGAGCTGTGCTATATTGGCTGCCATGCGTGCAACCCGCTCTTATTTTTTTGGTTCCTTTTGGTTCTCCAGCCCATCCGGCGGCCGAGAGATCTGAGCGTACCTGCAACCCACGCACCGAACTCCCAAAACCGCCGGCAACCCCGGCGGTTTTTTTATGTCCATTCGATCCGACCTCTAGGAGCACCGCGATGAACGACCAGTCCCCCGCCGACCGTCCCTGGCAGACGCAGCCTGTCGACAAGACCAGCCAGACCGACGACGAACGCATCAAGGACATCACCGTGCTGCCGCCTCCAGAACACCTGATCCGCTTCTTCCCGATCCGCGGCACCGCGGTCGAGAACCTGATCACCGACACCCGCAGGAACATCCACAACATCATGGGCGGCAGCGACGACCGGCTGCTGGTGGTGATCGGCCCGTGCTCGATCCACGATCCCGAGGCGGCGCTGGAATACGCGCGACGGCTCAGGCAGGCGCGCAGCAAGCACCAGGACACGCTGGAAATCGTGATGCGGGTCTACTTCGAGAAGCCGCGCACGACGGTCGGCTGGAAGGGGCTGATCAACGATCCCTATCTGGACGAAAGCTTCCGCATCGACGAGGGGCTGCGGATCGCGCGCCAGCTGCTGATCGAGATCAACCGCCTGGGCCTGCCCGCGGGCAGCGAATTCCTGGACGTCATCTCGCCCCAGTACATCGGCGACCTGATCTCCTGGGGCGCGATCGGCGCGCGCACGACCGAAAGCCAGGTCCACCGCGAGCTGGCCTCCGGCCTGTCGGCGCCGATCGGATTCAAGAACGGGACCGACGGCAACATCCGGATCGCGACCGACGCGATCCAGGCCGCCGCGCGCGGCCACCACTTCCTGTCCGTCCACAAGAACGGCCAGGTCGCGATCGTCCAGACCAACGGCAACAAGGACTGCCACGTCATCCTTCGCGGCGGCAAGGCGCCGAACTACGACGCCGCCAGCGTGGCGACGGCCGTCAAGGACCTGGAAGCTGCCGGGCTGCCCGCCAGGCTGATGGTCGACTGCAGCCATGCCAACAGCAGCAAGCAGCACGAGAAGCAGCTGGATGTCACACGCGAGATTGCTGCCCAGGTCGCCGCTGGCTCGCGCAGCGTGTTCGGCGTGATGATCGAAAGCCACCTCACTCCCGGAGCCCAGAAGTTCACGCCCGGCAAGGATCTGGCGAGTGGCCTGGAGTATGGGAAAAGCATTACCGACGCTTGCCTCGGCTGGCAGGATTCGCTCCAGGCGCTCGACATCCTCTCGGGCGCCGTGAAGTCCAGGCGCGGTTAAAGACAGCTGATCCGTGACATATTCCATTTACAACTAGTAACCATTAGATTACATTTGTTGCGAGTGCCAGAGGGCACGCCTTTCTTTGAGAAGGACCGCAACATGTCGATCGAACTTCCGGTGCTCCGCCTTGGCCTGGCGGGGTTTTCCGCCCAGCAGGTCGCCGAACTCGACGCCCTGCTGCGCCGGTCGGCGCCTGGGCGGTACATCTGGCAGATCGGTCATTTCAACGACGCCGATGCCTGGTGGCTCAACGGGTCGCGGGTCCAGCGAGTCGCTGAAAACGCCATCCGCATCGTCCCGGCGATCCCGACCGAACGTTCGCTGCAACTGAACATGGAAGAAGTGGACCGGCCGATCGGCTTCGGCCTGCCGCTTGCCTTTGCGCCTTCCGAGCCGAACTACACCTTCGATCCGGCGTCGCCGGCCAGCGTCAACCAGGTGCTGGAAAAGTTCGAAAGCTGGCTCCAGCCCATCGCCGCCCAGTTCTCGCTCGCCGCCCGCATCATCGAGCAGGAAAGCGTGCTCGGCTCGGCCTCCTACCATGTCGTTCTCAACGGCCAGTTGCTCGCCGTGGTCAACATGCTGGGCGACATCGGCGTCTTCCCGAGCGCGGGCCCGGCTGATTTCGACGACGCCATGTGGGTGCGCCAACCGGCAAAGAGCGGCATCCCCGAGTCCTTCGTCCGCACCTCGCTGTCCGAGCTGATGTGGCAATACGCCTTGCGGACCACGCGCGACGTGCTGCCCAAGCGCTATCGCACCGGCCTGCTTTACTTCCGCCGCCCGCCGCACCTGCCGCAGCGCCTGCTGTCGGATTCGCACCTGCTGGTGATGCGGGAACTGTCGGCAGGCGCCGGCGTCTTCGCCGACCTGCAGCAGCGCACCGGGATGGCCGCGGCGGCGCTGGCCAGGATCCTCGCGGCGCTGTACCTCGTGGGAACCATCACCTCCAACCCGAAGCGCGCGTCGGTGACGACGATCGGCGCCGTCCGCGACGAGGTCGAACCCAGCATCGGCATCCAGCACAGCGTCGTCCCGTCGGGGCTGGACGGCGAGTCGGTCCCGGCCACGCAGCCGCCGCGGCGCCGCAGGCTGGTCGACTTCACGCTTCCCGTTCCGCTGCTGCGGCGCTAAGCCGCCTTCGCCAGCGCGGCCAGCAGGCGGCCGTGGAAGCCGCCGAAGCCGCCGTTGCTCATGCAAAGCACGTGGTCACCGGGACGCGCGGCCGCCAGCACCTGCTGCAACAGCTCCTCGACCGATCCCGCAACGCTGGCGCGCTGTCCCATCGGCGAGAGCGGCTCCCGCGGGTCCCAGCCCAGACCGGCGCCGTGGCAGAACGCGAGATCGACCTGCTCCAGGCTCCAGGGCAGCTGCGACTTCATCGTCCCCAGCTTCATGGTGTTGCTGCGCGGCTCGAACACCGCCAGGATGCGCTCCTTGCCGACCTTGCGCCTGAGGCCGTCGACGGTGGTGCGGATGGCGCTGGGGTGGTGTGCGAAGTCGTCGTAGACGGTAACGCCGCCGATCACGCCAAGCAGTTCCATCCGGCGCTTGGCGTTCCTGAATTCGCACAGGGCCGCGGCAGCGGCCTCAGGCGTGACGCCGACGTGCTGCGCCGCCGCGATGGCGGCGAGCGCATTGAGCTGGTTGTGCACGCCGCTCAATTCCCATTGCACCTTGCCGGCCGGCCGTCCGCGTTCCAGCACCTCGAACGAATCAGGCTCGCCTTCGGCGCCGAAGTCGCTGACGGCGGCGCCGAAACTGCGCACCTCGCTCCAGCAGCCCTGGTGCAGGACGCGGGCCAGGCTTTCCTCCAGGCCGTTCACCACCACCCGCCCGGACGTGGGAACGGTTCGCACGAGGTGATGGAACTGGCGCTCGATCGCGGCCAGGTCGTCGAAGATGTCCGCGTGGTCGAACTCCAGGTTGTTCAGGACGGCGGTGCGCGGCCGGTAGTGGACGAACTTGCTGCGCTTGTCGAAGAAGGCGGTGTCGTACTCGTCGGCCTCGATCACGAAGGCCGGTCCGGAACCCGTCCGGGCCGAGATGCCGAAGTTCAGCGGCACGCCGCCGACCAGGAAACCGGGCTGCCGGCCGGCGTGCTCGAGGATCCAGGCCAGCATCGACGTCGTCGTCGTCTTGCCGTGCGTGCCGGCCACGGCCAGCACGTGCCGGCCCTGCAGCAGGTTCTCGGCCAGCCATTGCGGCCCGCTGGTGTAGGCAGCGCCGGCATCGAGGATGGCTTCCATCAGCGGATAGCGCGGCTGGCCGTCCGCCGTCCGCGCGCGCGACACGACGTTGCCGACCACCCAGACATCGGGCTTGAACGCCATCTGTTCCGCCCCATAGCCCTCGATCAGCTCGATGCCGAGCGCGCGGAGCTGGTCGCTCATCGGCGGGTAGACGCCGGTGTCGCAGCCCGTCACCCTGTGTCCCGCTTCGCGCGCCAGTGCGGCGACGCCTCCCATGAAAGTCCCGCAGATGCCGAGGATATGAATGTGCATGGGCCGGGATTATCGGTGCCCGGCGAAGCGCTCCCTGAGCTTCATCTTCCAGAATTTGCCTGTAGATGTACGCGGCACGGCGTCGATGAACTCGTAGCGGTCCGGAAGCTGCCATTTCGCGAAGCCGTGCTGCAGCAAATGGGCGTTGAAGTCCTGCGCCGTCGCGGCTTGTCCAGGCTTCAGCACCACGCAGGCCAGGGGCCGCTCGCTCCACTTCAGGTCCGGGATCGCGATCACCGCGGCTTCGGCGACCGCGGGGTGGGCCATGATCGCGTTCTCCAGGTCGACCGAGCTGATCCACTCGCCGCCGGACTTGATCAGGTCCTTGGTGCGATCGCTGATCTTGACAA
Organism: Ramlibacter sp.; assembly: GCA_028291885.1. Taxonomy (GTDB): domain Bacteria; phylum Pseudomonadota; class Gammaproteobacteria; order Burkholderiales; family Burkholderiaceae_C; genus Ramlibacter. The sequence continues at coordinate 9,339 of JAQGNJ010000229.1, forward strand.
AACCGAGTCCGTCCACGGATGCGACATCGCCGGTGCGCAGCCAGCCGTCGGCCGTGAACTTCTCGGGGTCCGCCGGAACCTGGTGATAGCTGCCGGAGATGAACGGGCCGCGAACCTGGATTTCGCCGACGCTCTTGCCGTCCCAGGGCTGCTCGAGGCCTTCGTCGTCACGCACCCGCAGGTCAACCAGCGGCACCGGCACGCCTGCCATCGCGGCGCGCCGGTAGCGCTCGTCCTGCGTGGCCTCGCGCAACTCCGCGCGCGGATAGGCGATCGTGCAGACGGGCGAGGTCTCGGTCATGCCCCAGCCCTGCATGATCCAGATGCCGTGACGGTCGAAGGCGCGGATCAGCGCTTCCGGGACCGCCGCTCCTCCCACCAGCGAGCGCATGCCCTTGGGCAGCTTCCAGCGGCCGTGGTTCGGCGAGCCTTCGGCCTGCGCGGCATCGAATGCCTGGATCAGACTCATCCAGATCGTCGGGACGCCCAGCGACAGCGTCGGCGGCTCCAGCTGCATCAGGTCCAGCAGGTCATCGGGATGCAGGTGCGGCCCTGGGAACACCAGCTTGACGCCCATCATCATGGCGCCGTACGGCATGCCCCAGCTGTTGGCGTGGAACATCGGCGTGACCGGCAGCACCACGTCCGTTCCGCGCAAGCCCCAGAAATCCCCCAGGCTCGCGACCAGCGTGTGCAGCACGGTCGACCGGTGCGAATAGACGACGCCCTTGGACCGCCCCGTCGTGCCCGACGTGTAGCACATGGCGACGGGGTCGTTCTCGTCGTGCGGCTCGTACTGGAAGGCGTCCGGATCGGCGTCGGCGATCAGTGCTTCGTAGTCGACGAACTCCGGCGGCACGGGCGCGCCCGAGAACGGAAAGACGATCACCTTCTCGAACTTGTGCAGGCCGGCGAATTGCTTGTACAGAGGCAGGAGCACATCGTCGACGACGAGGAACCGATCCTGCGCGTCGCCGGCGATCCAGCCGATCTCGTCGGGCGAGAGCCGCAGGTTGAGCGTGTGCATGACGCCGCCGGCGGCCGGGATGCCGAAGTAGCACTCGAGGTGCGCGTGGTGGTTCCAGCACAGGGTGGCGACGCGGTCGCCCTTGTTCATCCCGAATTTTTTCAGCGCGGCGGCCAGCGAACGCGTGCGCCGGTAATACTCGCCGAAACTGTGCCGGCGCAGTGTCTTGTCCGGCAGGCGCGACACGATCTCGTTGCCGGCGAACAGCCGGCCCGCGCGGTCCAGCAAGTGGTTGAGCGACAGCGGGACGTCCATCATCGTGCTTTGCATGCGGTCTCCTCGTTTGCAGGTCACTTTACGTCCGCCGGCGGCCCAATGCCTGCAGAATCAACCCTGATGGACAACGTGAAATCGGAGATCGCAGCCACGGCTGCGCGGATGGTGGTGGAGGAGGGCCTGGAATACGGGCCGGCCAAGCGGCGTGCCGTGCGCCAGCTGGGTCTCCCCGCCCGCACGGCGCTGCCGGACAACGATGCGGTGGAAGATTCCGTGCGCGAATACATCGAGCTGTTCTGCGCCGACACCCAGCCCGCCGAACTCGAGGCCCTGCGCCGGCTCGCCGTCACCTGGATGGAAAGGCTGGCGATGTTCCGGCCTTACCTGGGCGGCGCGGTCTGGCACGGCACGGCGACGCGGCTGTCGGACATCTACCTGCAGCTGTTTTGCGACGACCCGAAATCGGCCGAGATCGCGCTGATCGAGCACCAGGTCGACTACGAAGCGCGGACGGTGACCGGCTTCAACGGCGAATTGGTGGAGGCGTTGAGCCTGTCCAGCCTGAGCCCGGAACTGGGGGAGCCGATCGGCGTGCACCTTCTGATCTACGACCACGACGACGTTCGCGGGGCGCTGCGGCCGGATGCAAAGGGCAGGGTTCCGCGGGGGGACATCAATGCCGTGCGGGCGATGCTGGGACAATGACGCCATGGATTCCTCTTTCCCCCGATTCGGCGAAGTCCGGACCCTGACGAATCGCCGCCGGCTGCTGTATGGCGCCGTCGCCGTCGCCGCAGCCGCGGCCGGCGCCGGCCTGGCATGGTGGCGGCACACGCCGGGCGAAGCTTCCAGCGACGCCACGACCACGCTCTGGAACAGCAGTTTCGACACGCCGCAAGGCGCGCAGCTGGCGATGCAGGCATTCCGCGGCAAACCACTGTTGCTCAATTTCTGGGCGACCTGGTGTCCGCCCTGCATCGAAGAGTTGCCGATGATTGACGCGTTCTATCGCCAAAATGCGTCGAAAAGCTGGCAAGTCCTCGGACTGGCGATCGACCAGCCGAGCGCAGTGAGGACGTTCCTGGCCCGCACGCCGGTCAGTTTCCCGATCGGGCTCGCCGGTCTGGAGGGGACCGAACTGGGCAAATCCCTGGGAAATGCCAGCGGCGGACTACCTTTCACCGTGGTGCTGTCGGCGGACGGTCGTTTGCTCCACCGTAAAATGGGCCGGCTCACGGACGCCGACCTCGCCGCCTGGAGCCAGCCGGCCTAGCGGGAAACCTCCCGAGCCGGCCCCCGCGCTGGTTCCCAAGCCGGCAGTCGAAATAAAAAATAGCGAAACATAGCGGAAGAAAATTAAAGAAGGCGTGAATTGGAGTAAATTCGCCTTCCTTTGGTTGCATCCGCTGGAGAGCACATGGACTTGCGCAAGCTGAAGACGTTGATCGACCTGGTGTCGGAGTCGAACGTCTCCGAACTCGAAATTACCGAAGCCGAAGGCAAGGTGCGGATCGTCAAGGGGGCGCCCGGCGGCAGCCATGGCGCGCCCGCGCAGGCCTTCGCCGCACACCCCGCGGCAGGCCCGGTTCCGCTTGCGGCAGCCGCGCCCGCGGTCGCCGCGCCCGAAACGCCGGCCGGCCACATCGTCAAGTCGCCGATGGTCGGCACCTTCTACCGCTCCTCCAGCCCCGGCGCCAAACCTTTCATCGAGATCGGCAGCCAGGTCAAGGAAGGCGAGACCATCTGCATCATCGAGGCGATGAAGATCCTCAACGAGATCGAAGCCGACAAGGGCGGGACCGTCACCCAGATCCTGTGCCAGAACGGCCAGGCCGTGGAATACGGCCAGGCCCTGGTGGTCATCGAATAAGCGCGCCCATGTTCAAGAAAATCCTGGTCGCGAACCGCGGAGAAATTGCACTACGGATCCAGCGGGCCTGCCGCGAACTCGGGGTCAAGGCCGTGATGGTGTATTCCGAGGCCGACCGCGAGGCCAAGTACGTCAAGCTGGCCGAGGAAGCGGTCTGCATCGGGCCGGCGCCGTCGCCGCAAAGCTACCTCAATATGCCGGCCATCATTTCGGCCGCCGAGGTGACCGATGCCGAAGCGATCCATCCCGGCTACGGTTTCCTGAGCGAAAACGCCGACTTCGCCGAGCGCGTGGAAAAGAGCGGCTTCCAGTTCATCGGCCCGACGCCCGAATCGATCCGCATCATGGGCGACAAGGTCTCGGCCAAGCAGGCCATGATCAAGGCTGGCGTGCCTTGCGTGCCGGGCTCCGAGGGCGAGCTGCCCGACGACCCGGTGGTGATCCGCCGCACGGCCAAGGCCGTCGGCTACCCGGTCATCATCAAGGCGGCCGGCGGCGGCGGCGGCCGCGGCATGCGGGTGGTCCACACCGAGGCGGCCCTGATCAACGCCGTGCAGATGACCAAGGCCGAGGCCGGCGCGGCGTTCGGCAATCCGGCCGTCTACATGGAAAAGTTCCTGCAGAACCCGCGCCACATCGAGATCCAGATCCTGTGCGACAAGCACAAGAACGGCGTCTACCTGGGCGAGCGCGACTGCTCCATGCAGCGCCGCCACCAGAAGGTGATCGAGGAAGCGCCGGCGCCCGGCATCCCGCGCAAGCTGATCGAGAAGATCGGCGAGCGCTGCGTCGCCGCCTGCAAGAAGATCGGCTACCGCGGCGCCGGCACCTTCGAATTCCTCTACGAGGACGGCGAGTTCTATTTCATCGAGATGAACACGCGGGTCCAGGTGGAGCATCCGGTCACCGAGCTGATCTCGGGCGTCGACATCGTCAAGACGCAGATCATGGTGGCGGCCGGCGAGAAGCTGCCTTTCGCGCAGCGCGACGTCACGCTGCGCGGCCACGCGATCGAGTGCCGGGTCAACGCCGAGGACGCGTACAAGTTCGTGCCGTCGCCGGGCCGCATCACGATGTGGCATGCGCCGGGCGGCCCCGGCGTGCGGGTCGATTCGCACGTCTACACGAACTACTTCGTACCGCCGAACTACGATTCGATGATCGGCAAGATCATCGTGCACGGCGACACGCGCGAGCAGGCGCTGGCCCGGATGCGCACGGCGCTGCTCGAGACGGTGGTCGAGGGCATCAACACCAACATCCCGCTGCACCGCGAGCTGATGGTCGACGCCAAGTTCATGGCCGGCGGCACCAACATCCACTACCTCGAAGAGTGGCTGTCGCGGCACAAGCGCTGATCGCGTCCGTTCCATGTTCGAGCTGCGCCTGCTGGCCCCCGAAAACCGGGTTGAAACCCTGAGCGACGCGCTGGAGGCGCTCGATGCGCTGAGCGTGTCCCTGGAAGACGCGGACGCGCAGACCCCCGCGGAGCAGGCGCTGTTCGGCGAGCCCGGCATGCCGCCGCCCAAAGAAGGCTGGCTTCGTTCCCGCGTGGTGGCGCTTTTCGGCACGCGGGCAGCGGCCGAGGAAGCCGCCACGCTGTTGCAGGCCCAGGATTTCTTCCAGGGTTGCGGCGTCGCCGGGATCGAGAACGTGCCGGCGCAGGACTGGGTGCGGCTGACGCAATCGCAGTTCGCGCCGGTGGAGATCACGCCCGAGTTCTGGATCGTTCCCACCTGGCACGAGCCGCCCGGGCAGGCGACGCAGGTGATCCGGCTCGACCCCGGGCTGGCATTCGGCACCGGCACCCATCCCACGACGCGCATGTGCCTGCGCTGGATCGCGCAGCATCCGCAGGCGGGCCGGCGGGTGCTCGACTACGGCTGCGGCTCCGGCATCCTGGCGATCGGCGCCGCCAAGTTCGGCGCGACCGACATCGACGCCGTCGATATCGACGAAGCGGCGGTTCGCGCCACCGAGGCCAACGCCCGGGCCAACGAGGTCGCGCTGGTAGCCGGCTTGCCGGACCGCGCACAGGGCCGCTACCAGACCGTGCTGGCCAACATCCTGGCTTCGCCGCTCAAGGTGCTGGCGCCGCTGCTTTGCGCCCATGTGGCGCCGGGCGGCTCGCTCGTCCTGGCCGGAATCCTGGAGCGGCAGGTCGACGAGTTGAAGCAGGCCTATGCACCGTATGCCGCGCTCGAGGTCGGCGACGCCGAGGAGGGCTGGGTGCTGATGACCGCGCGCCTCTGAGACCGGTCCCGCCCGGCGGGTCGCTCGATACAATCGGCGGCTCATGAGCCTGATCACCCGGTGCCCCGCCTGCGGGACGATGTTCAAAGTCGTTCCCGACCAACTCCGGATTTCGGAAGGCTGGGTGCGTTGCGGACACTGCGCGGAGATCTTCGACGCCACCGCCAGCCTGCAAGGGCCCGAGGCGACGGCCCTGCCGGTGCAGGCTCCGGCGGCGCCTCCGGTGCAAGCGGCCGTGCCGTTTCCTGTGCAGGCTGCGGTCACTGAACCAGCTCCGATCCAGCAGTTTCGCGAGACCGAGCCGCCCACGCAAGCGCCGGCGCCCCGCGTGCCGGCGCCGTCCGCGCCCATCCGTCCTGCGCCCGAGCCGCGAGACGCGCCCGACAGCATCGACGCGCCGCCGCTTTATCCGTCGTTCCCCTCCGAGGTGCACGAATCGGAACTCGAGCGCGAAGCGCGGCACAGGGACGAAGAACCCGATCTCGACAGCGTTTCCTTCGTCCGCAAGGCGCGGCGCAAGGCCTCGTGGCGCCGTCCGCTGGTGCGCGCCGTGTTGTTGCTGGTTGCGCTGGTGCTGGCCGCGGTGCTGGCACTCCAGTACGGAGTGCAGGAGCGCGCCAGGCTGGCGGCGATGCAGCCCGCGCTGCGGCCGTGGCTGCAATTGCTGTGCGGGCCGCTACGCTGCGACATCGGTCCGCCGCGCCAGATCGACGCCATCGTCGTCGACAGCTCCTCCTTCAACCGGCTGCGCAGCGACGCCTACCGCCTGAGTTTCAGCTTGCGCAACCAGGCGCCGATGCCGATCGCCATGCCGTCGATCGAACTCACGCTGACCGACACCCAGGACCAGCCGGTGGTCCGCCGCGTGCTGGCGCCGCGCGACATCGGCGCCGCGCCGGTGATTGCGGGCGGCGGCGAGACCGCCAGCTCGGTGACGGTCGCCGTCGCGGCCAACGGCAGCAGCGGCCGCATCGCCGGCTACCGGCTGCTGGCCTTCTATCCCTGATCCAACCAACCCGAGGTTTCTTCCCCATGGCAGCAGTCATTTGTGGCTCTCTGGCCTTCGACACCATCATGACGTTCGAGGGCCGCTTTTCCGAGCAGATCCTGCCGGACCAGCTTCATATCCTGAACGTGTCGTTCCTGGTGCCGTCGCTGCGGCGCGACTTCGGCGGTTGCGCCGGCAACATCGCCTACAGCCTCAAGCTGCTGGGCGGCCGGCCGCTGCCGATGGCGACGCTGGGCAGCGACGGCGCCGACTATCTCGAGCGCCTCAGGACCCAGGGCATCAGCACCGAGTTCGTGCGCCAGGTGGAAGGCACCTACACGGCGCAGGCGATGATCATGACGGACCGCGACAACAACCAGATCACCGCCTTCCACCCGGGCGCGATGATGCAGGCGCATGGCACGAAGATCGCCGCGCGCAGCGACATCCGTCTGGGCATCATCTCGCCCGATGGCCGCGACGCGATGCTCGAGCACGCGCTGCAGTTCAAGGCGGCCGGCATCCCCTTCGTCTTCGATCCGGGCCAGGGCCTGCCGATGTTCGACGGCGCCGAACTGGCGGCCTTCGTCGACCAGGCGACCTGGGTCACGGTCAACGACTACGAGGGCAAGATGCTGTGCGACCGCACCGGCCTGTCGAACGCCGAGATCTCCAAGCGCGTCCAGGGCCTGGTCGTGACACTGGGCGCCGAAGGCTGCGAAGTCTGGATGGGCGGCGAAAAGACGGTGATCCCTCCTGTGAGGGCCAAGGAGATCGTGGACCCCACCGGCTGCGGCGACGCCTGGCGCGGCGCGCTTCTCTACGGCCTGGAGCAGGGCTGGGACCTGCCGCGTTGCGCGGCGCTGGGCAACCAGGTCGGCGCGATCAAGATCGCCAGCCGCGGGCCGCAGAACTACGAACTGGGCGGCCTGAAGTTCTGATTCGCCGCGCGGCTCAGCCCCGCGCCAGTGTGACGCCGCCGTCGACGACGATGGTCTGGCCGACCACGTAGTCGCCGGCGCGCGAGGCCAGGTAGATGGCGACGCCGGCCATGTCCTCGTCGATGCCGATGCGGCCGGCGGGAATGCGCCGGGCCGTTTCCTGCGCGTGGTCGCGCGCCACCTTGTTCATCTCCGAGGCGAAGGCGCCCGGCGCGATGCCGCTGACGACGATGTTGTCCTGGATCAGCCGCAGCGACATCCGCTTGATCAGCTGGATCAGGCCGGCCTTGCTCGCCGCGTACGAATAGGTTTCCTGCGGGTTGACCGAGATGCCGTCGATGGACGCGACGTTGATCACTTTCGCCGGCCGGGTTTTCGCCGCGGCGCGCAACTGCCCGTGCAGCGCCTGCGTCAGGAAGAACGGAGACTTCAGGTTCAGGTCCATCACCTTGTCCCAGCCCTTTTCGGGAAAGCTGTCGAACGACTCGCCCCAGGCCGCGCCGGCGTTGTTCACGAGGATGTCCAGCGCCGGTTCCTTCGCCGCGAAGGCCGCCGCGAGCGCCTTGGCTCCCTCGAGGCCGGACACATCGGCCGCAGCGAAAAGCACGGGCCCAGCGCCGACAACTCGCTGGCCGTCTGGTCGCATGCGTCCGCCTTGCGCGACGAGATGTAGACCCGGGCTCCCTGGCTGAGCAGGCCGGTGGCGATCATGCGGCCGATGCCACGCGAGCCGCCGGTGACGAGCGCCGTGCGGCCTTGCAGCGAAAAGAGATCCTTCATGGTGCGCTCCCGGGGTGAAGGCCACGAGGCTAGCGCCGGCCGCCCCGGGTCAGGCGGCGCGCGCGCGCCGCCGTTCGAACCAGGCGTGCAGCTCGCCGACCACGCCCTTGCGGAAGGCCAGCACGCAGACCACGAAGATCACGCCGATGATCACCGTGACCCAGGCGCCGACCTTGTCGGCCAGCAGGTCCTGCAAGGCGATCACGATGCCGCCGCCGACCACCGGGCCGAAGAAGGTGCCGACGCCGCCCAGCAGGCTCATCAGGATCACCTCGCCAGACATCGACCAGTGCACGTCCGACAGCGTGGCGAAGCCCATGACCAGGGTCTTGAGCCCGCCGGCCAGCCCCGCCAGCGCCGCCGACAGCACGAAGGCGAGCAGCTTGTAGCGGTCGACCTCGTAGCCCAGCGAAATCGCGCGCGGCTCGTTCTCCCGGATCATCTTGAGCACCTGGCCGAAGGGCGAGGTGACGATGCGCGAGATCGCCAGGAAGCAGCCGACGAAGATGGCGACGACGAGGTAGTACAGCGTGGTGTCCGGCTCCAGCGACAGCAGGCCGAACAGCTTGCCGCGCGGCACGCCCTGGAGCCCGTCCTCGCCGCCGGTGAATGGCGCCTGCAGGCAGATGAAGTAAACCATCTGCGCCATCGCCAGCGTGATCATCGCGAAGTAGATTCCCTGGCGCCGGATCGCCACCGCGCCGAACACCAGTCCGAGGATGGCGGCCCCGACTGTCGCCGCGACCAGCCCGAATTCCGGCGACCAGCCCTGGGACCTGATGACCCATCCCGCGACGTAGGCGCCGCCGCCGAAGAATGCCGCGTGGCCGAAGGAGAGCAGGCCGGTGAACCCGAGCAGCAGGTTGAAGGCGCAGGCGAACAGCGCGAAGCAGAGCAGCTTCATCACGAACACCGGGTACAGGCCGATGAGGGGCGCGACCAGCACCAGCACCAGCAACGCAAGGTAGGTGACCCGAACGAGCTTGCCGTGTTGTTTCATGGCGGACATGCTTCAGGCCTCCTTGCCGAAGAGGCCGGCCGGCCGCAGGATCAGCACGATGACCATGACGACGAAGACCACCACGCTGGAGGCCTCCGGGTAAAAGACCCGCGTCAGGCCCTCGATCACGCCCAGCCCCAGGCCCGTGACGACGGAGCCGAGGATCGACCCCATGCCGCCGATCACCACGACCGCGAACACCACGATGATCAGGTTGGACCCCATCAGCGGCGTGACCTGGATGATCGGCGCTGCCAGCACGCCGGCCATGGCGGCCAGGCCGGCGCCGGCGCCGTAGGTGAGCATCACCATCAGCGGCACGTTGACGCCGAAGGCCTGCACCAGGCGCGCGTTCTCGGTGCCCGCGCGCAGGTAGGCGCCCAGGCGGGTGCGCTCGATCAGGTACCAGGTGCCCAGGCACACCAGCAGCGAGGCCAGCACCACGAAAGCGCGGTAATTGGGCAGGACCATGAAACCCAGGTTGGTCGCGCCGGACAGCAGTTCCGGCACCGGGTAGGACTGGCCGGAGACGCCGTACTGGTCGCGAAACGCGCCTTCCAGGATCAGCGACAGGCCGAAGGTCAGGAGCAGCCCGTACAGCGGGTCCAGCCCGTACAGGCGCTTGAGAAAGGCCCGCTCGATGACGACACCGAGCGCACCGACGATGAGAGGGGCCAGCACCAGGGCCGCCCAGAAATTGATGCCGAACTTGTCCAGCATGATCCACGCCGCGAAGGCGCCCACCATGTACAGGGCGCCGTGCGCGAAGTTCACGATGTCCAGCAGGCCGAAGATCACGGCGAGCCCCAGGCTGAGCATGGCGTAGAACGCGCCATTGACCAGCCCCAGCATCAGCTGGCCGAGGAACGCCTGGTGGGGGATGCCGAAGATTTCCATTGGGTCCGCAGGTTCAGGCGAGATGGCAGCCGGCGCCGCCGGCTGCCTGTCGCTCGTTGGTTTCTTTTACTTCTTCAGCAGCGAACACTTGCTCTCTGCGACGGTCGTGAACGCCTGCTCGCCGGGCACCTTGGCCATCAGCTTGTAGTAGTCCCACGGCGTGCCCGAATCCCTGGAGCTCTTCACCTGGAACAGGTACATGTCGTGCAGCATGCGGCCGTCGGCGCGGACGCTGGCGTTCTTGTGATAGAAGTCGTTGTACTTCATCGACTTCATCTCGCCCATGACCTTGTCGCTGTCGGTGGTGCCGACCTTCTGCACCGCCTTGAGGTAGTTCGTGGTCGCCGAGTAGTCGGCCGCCTGGATCGACGAGGGCATGCGCTTGTACTTGTCGAAGAAGCGCTTGGCGAACTTGCGCGACTCGTCGTCCTGGTTCCAGTACCAGCTGTCGGCCAGCTGCAGGCCCTCGGCGTTGGCGAGGCCGACCGAGTGCACGTCGTTGATGAACACCAGCAGCCCGGCAACCTTCATGCTCTTGGTGATGCCGAATTCCTTGGCTGCCTTCATCGCGTTGATGGTGTCGCCGCCGGCGTTGGCCAGCGCCAGGATGTCGGCTTTGGAGCCCTGGGCCTGCAGCAGGAAGGACGAGAAGTCGGAGGCGTTGAGCGGGTGCTTCACGGAGCCGACCACGGCGCCGCCGTTCTCCTTGACCACCTTGGTCGCGTCGCCTTCCAGCGAGTGGCCGAAGGCATAGTCCGCGGTCAGGAAGTACCACTTCTTCGCACCCGCCTTGACCAGGGCGCCGGCGCCCACCTTGGCCAGGGCCACGGTGTCGTAGGCGTAGTGGATGGTGTAGGGCGAGCAGTCCTCGTTCGTCAGGCGGGCGGAGCCGGCGCCGATGGAAATGAAGGGACGCTTCTTCTCCCGGGTCACGCCCGCCATTGCCAGGTTGGTGCCCGAGCTGGTGCCGCCGATCAGCATGGCCAGGTTCTGGCTGTCGATCCATTCACGCGCCTTGGAGGCGGCGACGTCGGCCTTGTTCTGGTGGTCCGCCGAAAGCACTTCGACGGGGCGGTTGAGCACCTTGCCGCCGAAATCCTGCACCGCCCACTTGACCATCTCCACGCCGGCCGGGCCGTCGATGTCGGCGTACAGGCTCGCCATGTCGGTGATGAAGCCGATGCGCACCGGACCGGTCTGGGTCTGGGCGACGGCGGCGTAGCTGCCGAGGCCGACGGCCAGCGCTGCAACGAGGGTCTTGAGTTTCATTGGATGCTCCTGGGTGAAAAACTTGGGCTGGAGGCGAGGGTGAGGGGCCGGGTCATACGCCGAGGTATTCCTGCAGCATGCCCATGTTGTCGGCGAGCTCGCGCTGCTCGAACTGCCTGACGATGCGGCCGTGCTCCATCACGTAGAAGCGGTCGGCCAGCGGCGCGGCGAAGCGGAAGTTCTGTTCCACCAGCACGATGGTGTAGCCCTTGGCCTTGAGCGTGCGGATCATCTCGGCGAGCTTCTGCACGATGACGGGCGCCAGCCCTTCGGAGATCTCGTCGAGCAGCAGCAGCCTTGCGCCGGTGCGCAGGATGCGGGCCACCGCCAGCATCTGCTGCTCGCCGCCCGACAGCCGCGTGCCGGGGCTCGAGGCGCGCTCCTTCAGGTTGGGGAACATGGCGTAGATCTCGTCGACACCCATTCCGCCGGGCCGGATCACGGGCGGCAGCATCAGGTTTTCTTCCGCCGTGAGGCTGGCGAAGATGCCGCGTTCCTCCGGGCAGTAGCCCACGCCCAGGCGCGCGACCTTGTGCGGCGGCAGCTTGATCGCTTCTTGGCCGTCGATGCGGATGGAGCCCTTGCGCGCGCCGGTGAGGCCGACGATGGCGCGCATCGTGGTGGTGCGGCCGGCGCCGTTGCGTCCGAGCAGGCAGACCACCTCGCCCTCGTTCACCGTCAGGTCGACGCCGTGCAGGATGTGCGATTCGCCGTACCACGCGTTGAGGCCCTCGATGCGAAGGAGCTCCTTAGACATCAAGCCTCCGACGGGCCGCCCCGAGGCAGGCTTGGGCCCCCTCGGGGGGCAGCGAACTACACGTAGTGAGGAGCATGGGGGTCATTCAATGCGCCCCCTGCAGTTGGGCGCCCGTCGTGCCCATGTAGGCCTCGATCACCTGCGCATTGGCCGCCACTTCGGCATAGGGGCCGTCGGCGATGATGGCGCCGCGCTGCAGCACCGTGATGCGGTCGGCGATCGACGACACCACGTTCATGTTGTGCTCCACCATCAGGATGGTGCGACCCGCCGAGACCTTCTTGATCAGGCCGGTGACGCGGCTCACGTCCTCGTGGCCCATGCCCTGCGTCGGTTCGTCGAGCAGCATCAGCTCCGGCTCCAGCGCCATGGTGGTGGCCAGCTCCAGCGCGCGCTTGCGGCCGTAGGGCAGGTTCACCGTCATCTCTTCTTCGAAATCCTGCAGGCCCACCGTGGCCAGCAGTTCGCGCGCCCGCTGGTGCAGCGGCGCCAGGGTCTGTTCGGACTTCCAGAAGTGGAAGGAGCTGCCCAGGTTGCGCTGCAGCGCGGCGCGCACGTTCTCCAGCACCGTCATGTGCGGGAACACCGCAGAAATCTGGAACGAACGGACGATGCCGCGCCGGGCGGTCTGCGCCGGCCGCTCGCTGGTGATGTCCGTTCCGTTGTAGGCGATGGAGCCCGAGGTGGGATGCAGGAACTTCGTCAGCAGGTTGAAGAAGGTGGTCTTGCCTGCGCCGTTGGGTCCGATCAATGCGTGGATGTGTCCGCGGCGCACCTTGAGGTCGACCTTGTTGACCGCGACGAAGCCCTTGAACTCCTTGGTCAGGCCCTTCGTCTCTAGGATGTACTCAGCTGGCAAATCGCGCTCCTGCGGCATCGGACTCCATGGCGCCCGGCTGCCCGGGCGAAGATGGCGAATCCTATGGACCGCTGCTGCGGCGCGATAGTGGGTAAAGCCCTAGGTCGTTCCGCGTGGTGCGGCGACGCACCGTTCGAGGGCATCGCTTGCTGTCGAAAGCCTGACGCGCGCATGCTGCGGCGTTGCCGCGCTCAGACCACCTTGATGCCCTGGACCTGCGGATCCGGCGGCGGATAGCGCAGTCCCAGCGACAGCAGCTTGTCGCGCACGATGGTCGCGATCATCAGGTTGCGGTGCGTCTTGGAGTCGGCCGGCACGATGGTCCACGGCGCGAGCGAGGTGCTGGTCGCGCCCAGCGCCTCGCCGTACGCCTGCTGGTAGCGGTCCCATTGCCGGCGCGCTTCCAGGTCCGCGGGAACGAATTTCCAGGCCTTGGCCGGATCGTCGACACGCGCCTGCAGGCGCTTGCGCTGTTCGTCGGGACCGATGTGAAGCATGAACTTCAGCACGACGGTGCCGGTTTCCACCAGCAGCCGTTCGAAGTCGTTGATCTGGCGGATGCGCTGCGCCACCTGCGTCGGCTCGAGTTCGCCGTTCACCACCGGCACCAGCACGTCCTCGTAGTGGCTGCGGTTGAAGATCATCAGCTCGCCGGCCCCGGGCACGCGCTGGTGGATGCGCCAGAGAAAATCGTGGGCGCGCTCTTCGTCGGACGGCGCCCGCCAGCTCGTGGTGTGCACGCCCAGCGGACTGACGCGGCCGAACACGTGGCGGATGGTGCCGTCCTTGCCCGAGGCGTCCATTCCCTGCAGCACGACCAACATCCTGAAGCGCCGGTCGGCGTACAGCAGGTCCTGCAGGTGGTCGATCTCGAGCGCGAGTTCCTCGATCAGCGCCTTGTCGCGCAGCTTGTCGCCGGTCGAGAAGGGCCTGGCCGCCGGGTCGAATTTCGACAGCACCGCCGCCGCCTTGCCCGTGGTGGCGACCTGCCAGGGCGCCAGGGCGGCGCGACTGGCGCGCCTGGGCCGCTTGGTCTTCGGGGCCACCGCGCCTGCTCCTAACCGCCGTAGAGATACCTGGGCAGCCACAGCGTCATGCCGGGCCACACGTACATGAACACCATGCACAGGATCACGATCAGCATGTACGGCATCATCCCGGCGAAGATCTGGTTGATGGTCACGTGCGAGGGCGACACACCCTTCAGGTAGAAGGCGGACATCGCCACCGGCGGCGACAGGAAGGCGGCCTGCAGGTTCACGAACACCAGCACGCCCCACAGGATCGGGTCGATCTGGAAGTGCGTCAGCAGCGGCAGGAAGATGGGCACGAAGATCACGATGATCTCGGTCCACTCCAGCGGCCAGCCGAGGATGAAGATGATCGCCTGCGACACCAGCAGGAACTGCAGCGGCGACAGGTTCATCGAGAGCACCCAGTTCTCGACCACGCTCTGTCCGCCCAGCAGCGCGAACACCGCCGAGAACAGCGCCGATCCGACGAACAGCCAGCAGACCATGGCGGTTGTCTTGGCCGTGAGGAAAACCGCTTCCTTGATCCGCTGGAAATCGAGGGTGCGCGCCTGCCACGCCATCAGGAAGGCGCCGGCCGCACCCACGGCGGCCGACTCGGTCGCCGTCGTGATGCCGAACAGGATCACCGCCAGCACGACGAAAGTCAGGATCGCCAGCGGCATGACCGACGTGATCAGCATCCCCAGGATCTCGAACTGCTCGGCGTCGAATTTCGCGTAGTACCAGGCCAGCAGCAGCAGCGTCAGGCCGCAGGCGATCCAGAACCCGGTGTAGAACGCCGGCGGCACGGCAATCGCATGGGGCGCGTCGACTGCCGCCGGGTCGCCCATCTGCTGCAGCGGTTCGTCGGCGGCAGGCATCCTGGCGGCCGCCGAGGACGCCGCAGCCTCCGTGGGGTCCGCACCGGGCGGTTCCTCCAAACCGCCGGAGGACGGCGGCTCCTGCACGCCGCCGGCGCTGGGAGGTTCCTGCAGTCCGCCCGCACCCGGCGCTTCCCGGACCCCGCCCGATGCGGGAACAGCGGCGATCGGCGGCGTCGCGGCGAGTTTCTGCGCCTGAGCCGCCGGCTTGGCTGCCGCTTCGTTGTCTTCCTGCGAGTGGATCACCACATACCACCAGATCGCGCCCAGCGTGACGACGGCGAGCAGCAGCGGCACCAGCGCTTTCATCAGGCTGGAGGCGAGCCGGCTCCACGGGATCGGGCCGACGCCGTCGGGAGCCTTGAGCGCGCGCCCGGGCGACACGACGGCCGCCAGCAGCGCGGGCAGCATCCGCCGGCCATAGTTCGCCGCGACGTGGGCCACCCAGGGCCGGACCGGCACCGTCATCTGCTCCGGTGGAAGGCGAGGCGCGACCTTCGGATTGATCAGGACCCAGCCGATGATGTAGATCAGGTAGAGCAGCGCGAGGAAGAAGCCCGGGAACATCGCGGCGGCATAGAGCTTGACGACCGACTGGCCGGCGACTGCCGCATACACGATGATCATCACGGAGGGCGGGATCAGGATGCCCAGCGTGCCGCCGGCCGTGATCACGCCGGCCGCCAGCCGCGTGTCGTAGCCGGCGTTGAGCATCGGGCGCATCGCGATCACGCCCATCAGCACCACGACCGCACCCACCAGGCCGCTGGCGATCCCCCAAAACGTGCAGATGATCAGCGTCGTGACGGCCAGGGAGCCGGGAACGCTCCGGAACGCGAGCTGCACGCTGTGGAACATCTTGTCGACCAGCGCCCCCCGTTCCATCACATAGCCCATCAGGACGAACAGCGGGATCGACAACAGCGTGTCGTTGGTCATCGCTCCGAAGGCGCGCTGCACCATGAGGTCGAAGATCCTGTTGTTCCAGAAATGCTGGGCCGGGTCGTAAAAGGCCACGAACCCGAACATCATTCCGAGGCCCATCAGGGTGAAGGCGGTCGGGAAGCCCATCATGATCACGATGACGATGAGCCCCAGCATCGTCATTCCAAGTGCAGCGTTGCTCATCATCAGCCTTTCATGCCCTTGGATTTCTCGATCGCGAGTTGCCGCGACTCCTCGTCCACGTACTCGCTGGCGGCCAGCTGCTGCGCGACGACGTCGGCTTCCTCCGCATCCTTGAGGCGCTCCGGCCATTCGCCCGTCTTGAGGCAGACCACGCAGCGGATGATCTCGGCGACACCCTGCATCAGAACGATGGCGCCCGACAGCGGGATGATGAACT
Organism: Ramlibacter sp.; assembly: GCA_028291885.1. GTDB lineage: Bacteria > Pseudomonadota > Gammaproteobacteria > Burkholderiales > Burkholderiaceae_C > Ramlibacter. The sequence continues at coordinate 25,435 of JAQGNJ010000229.1, forward strand.
TGAACGGATACAGCGGCAGCGGCGTAGCGTTGAAGGTCTGTTCGTGCATGGCCAGCGAATCCTGGAAGTAGGTCCAGCCGGCCCAGGTCAGGGCCAGGATGCCCGGCAGGAAGAACAGGAAGTAGAGAACCAGGTCGAGGCTCGCCTGCTTGCGCGGCCGCATGCTGCCGTAGAGGAAATCGCCGCGCACGTGTCCGTTCTGCGCCAGCGTGTAGGCGCCGGCCATCATGAACAGCGTGCCGTACATCATGTTGCTGGCGTCGAAGATCCACGCCGTCGGCATGTTCAGGATGTAGCGCTTGAAGACCTCGATGCAGACCATCAGCATCAGCGCGACGATCAGCCAGGCAAAGGCCTTGCCGATCCAGGTGCTGATCAGGTCGACCGTGTGGAGGAGTCTTTGGACATTCATGAAGTACCGCCGGAAAACTGCTGTCAAAACAAAACCAGCCCCGGTCAGGGGCTGGTTTTCGGGGAATGGACGGCTCAGGCCTTCTTGCCGGTGGCGAAGTAGTGGTTGTAGGCCATCTTGAAGTCCAGCGTGTAGTCGTTGTGCCACTGGCCCACCCGCTGCGCGAAAGCGCGCTGCGAATCCATCACCCGCTTGAACATGGGGTTCTCGGCGGTCTTCTTGGCGACTGTCTTGTCCCATGCGGCCAGCTGCGCGCGCAGCACGGCATCCGGCGTCTTGTAGAACTTGATGCCCTGCTTCTTCATTTCCTCGTAGTCCTTGGAATTGCGGTCCGCATGTTTCCAGCTCATGTCGGCGCTGGACGCCTGCACGGCGTAGTCGATGATCGACTTCAGTTCCTGCGGCAGGGCGTTGTACTTGGCCTTGTTGAACAGGATCTCGAACTGCTCGCCCGACTGGTGGAAGCTTTGCAGCATGCAGTTCTTGACCACGTCGGGAAAGCCCAGAACCCGGTCGCTGGAGGCGTTGTTGAATTCGGCCGCGTCGATCAGGCCGCGGTCCAGGGCCGGGACGATTTCACCGCCGGGCAGTGGGTTCACCGACGTGCCCATCTCGGTGAACATGTCGACCGCGAGGCCGACCGTGCGGAACTTCAGGCCCTTCATGTCCTCGACCTTCGCGACCGGCTTCTTGAACCAGCCCAGCGGCTGCACCGTCATCGGGCCGTACAGGTAGGACACCACGTCCATGTTGATGGTCTTGTAGATCTCTTCGAGCAGCTGCTTGCCGCCGCCGTAGTAGTGCCATGACAGCACCAGGTTCGAGTCCAGGCCGAAAGCCGGGCCGGAGCCCCAGATCGCCAGCGCGGAATTCTTGCCGTAGTGGTATGCCACGACGCCGTGTCCGCCGTCGAGCGTGCCCTTGTTCACCGCCTCGAGCAGCTGGAAGGCCGGGACGACGGCGCCCGACGGCAGCACCTCGATCTTCAGGCGGCCACCGGCCATGTCGTTGACCTTCTTGGCGAAGTCATTGGCGTACTCGTGGAAGATGTCCTTGGCCGGCCAGGTGCTCTGGAAGCGGAACGACGTGGTCTGCGCGACGGCGACCATCGGAGCCGACATCGCTCCGGCTGCGACTGCGGCGCCCTTGAGCAGGTTGCGGCGGCGGGGGGATTGGCTCTGGCTCATGCTTGTCTCCTGGTTGATAGGTCATTCTTGGCACGATCGTTAGCACGCTATCTTTTGACTGGCTCGTGCTGCCGGGTAAGAGGGTTTTCACCAACGCGCCCGGGCGGCAATCCCCTATCCACTGATCCACCCAGCACAAAGGAGGCAGCATGGACAGAAGGAATTTTTTCCAGGGAACGGCCGTCGCCGCGGTGACCGGCGCGATCGCCGGCTGCGCGAGCCCGGGAGCAATGCAGGCAACGAGCCGGACTCCCTTCACGGTGCCGGGCACCTTCATCCCGGTCGTGGGTTCGGACGGGATGTACCCGGTGCGCCGGATCTACTGCATCCGCCGCAACTACGCGGCCCATGCGCGCGAGATGGGATCGGACCCGAACCGCGAGCCGCCGTTCTTTTTTTCCAGAAGCCGACCGATGCGATCCAGTTCGTTTCGGTGGGCTCGACGCCGGACCATCCTTACCCGCCGCTGACAAAGAACTACCACTACGAAGCCGAGCTGGTGGCATGCCTGGGCAAGGGCGGGCGCAGCATCCCGATCGCCAGCGCGCTGGATCACGTCTGGGGCTACACCCTGGGCCTGGGCCTGGGCCTGGGCCTGGGCCTGGGCCTGGGCCTGGACATGACGCGACGCGACGCGATCTGCAGCGCGCCATGGGCGACGAGAAGAAGCCCTGGGAGATCGGCAAGAGCTTCGACCGCTCGGCGCCCATCGGCCCGGTCCACAGGGTTGCGCAGACGGGGCATTTCACCCAGGGTGCGATCTGGCTGAAGGTGAACGGCCAGACCAGGCAGAACGCCAACCTGAACCAGATGATCTGGTCCGTCGCCGAGCAGATCAGCAGGCTGTCGGAAGCCTTCGAGATGTTCCCCGGCGACATCATCTATTCCGGCACCCCGGAAAACGTGGGCCCGGTGGTCAAGGGCGACGTCATCGAGATGCACATCGACGGCCTGCCCAACCTCAGCGTCAAGATCGTCTAGCGAGCCGCGCGGCGGCGGCCGCGGCGCGGCGGGACTGGCAGAATCGGGGCGATGGAACACCCGATTCAGCCCCATGACCGCGCCGCGCAGGTTCGGCCGGCGCAAGGCTACGCCGGCGACGTCACGCCGCAACTGGCCTGCCGGTGGTGGCAGCAGGGCGACGCCGTGCTGGTCGACGTGCGCACCGATGCCGAACGCGAATGGGTCGGCTTCGTGCCGGGCGCCGTGCCCCTGGCATGGAAGCAGTGGCCGGGCATGGCCATCAACGGTGGCTTCGACGATGCGATCAAGGCCGCGGTCCCGCCGGGCAAGAAGGTGGTCCTGCTATGCCGCAGCGGCGTGCGTTCGATCGCCGCCGCGAAACGCGCAACCGAGCTCGGCATCGAGGCCTACAACATCCTCGAGGGCTTCGAAGGCGACGCCGACCAGGACGGCCACCGCGGCCGCAAGGGCGGCTGGCGCTTCCATGGCCTGCCCTGGCGCCAGGGCTGAAGCGGCCGCGCACCTTTCTTTTCAACGCAACCCAAAAAGAGCTTCATGGCTGTCAATCTGTCCGTGCCCCAGGCCGGCGAACTTCATCCCGTCCCGGGCGTGCGCATCGGGGTCGCCGAAGCGGGAATCCGCAAGGCCAACCGCAAGGACCTCACCGTCGTCCTCATCGACGCGGGCGCCTCGGTGTCGGGCGTCTTCACCCAGAACCGCTTCTGTGCCGCGCCGGTGCAGGTCAGCCGCGAGCACCTGCAGCGCGGCGACATCCGCGCGATGGTGATCAACACCGGCAACGCCAACGCCGGCACCGGCCAGGACGGCCTGGTCCGCGCCAGGTCCACCTGCATCGCGCTGGCCCGGCACCTCGATCTCGCGCCCGAACAGGTGCTGCCGTTTTCCACCGGCGTGATCATGGAGTCGCTGCCGGTCGAGCGCATCGAGGCGGGCCTGCCGGCGGCGATCGCCGACGCCGCGCCCGACCACTGGCTGCGTGCGGCCGAAGGCATCATGACGACCGACACGGTGCCCAAAGCGTTCAGCGCGCAGCCGAGCATCGACGGCGTGCGCGTCACTGTCACCGGGATCAGCAAGGGCGCCGGCATGATCCGGCCCAATATGGCGACCATGCTGGGCTTCATGGCAACCGACGCCAGGGTCGCTCCGGGCCTGATGCAGCAACTGGCGCGTGAGCTCGCCGACGGTTCGTTCAACCGCGTGACGGTGGACGGCGACACGTCGACCAACGACTCGTTCGTTGTCATCGCCACCAACAAGGCTGCCCACGCCGAAATCACGTCGCTGGAAAGCGGTGCCGGACAGGCGCTGAAGGCGGCGATGCTCGAGGTCTCGCGCAAGCTGGCGCAGGCCATCGTGCGCGACGGCGAGGGTGCGACCAAGTTCATCACCGTGCGCGTCGAGGGCGGGGCGACGACCGGCGAATGCCTCAAGGTCGCCTATGCGATCTCGCATTCGCCGCTGGTCAAGACCGCGTTCTTCGCCAGCGACCCCAACCTTGGCCGGATCCTGGCGGCGGTCGGCTACGCCGGCATTGACGACCTCGACCAGAGCCGGATCGACCTGTACCTGGACGACGTGCTGGTCGCCGTCGACGGTGGCCGCAATCCGGCCTACCGCGAAGAGGACGGCCAGCGCGTGATGAAGCAAAGCGAGATCACCGTGCGGGTGGTGCTGGGACGCGGCGATGCCGCCGACACCGTCTGGACCTGCGATTTCAGCCACGACTACGTGAGCATCAACGCCGACTACCGTTCCTGATTGCCGGCCTCACCCGGCCCTCTCGCGCAGGAGAGGGCGAAGAATGCCTGAGAGGATAGAGATTTGAACGACAAATTCGAGCAACTGATCGAGCGCGCGGCGCAACTGCTCACCCGCATCGAAGCCGTCCTGCCGCAGCCGCTGACGTCCCCGGACTGGAGCCAGTCCATCGCCTGGCGTTATCGCAAGCGCTCGTCGGGGCACGGCTCGCTGGAGCCGGTGCGGCACGTCGCCGAGATCCGGCTGGGAAACCTCAAGGAGATCGAGCCGCAGAAGGAAAAGATCCAGCGCAACACGCTGCAGTTCGTGCAGGGCCAGCCGGCCAACAACGTGTTGCTGACGGGGGCGCGCGGCACCGGCAAGTCATCGCTGATCAAGGCCTGCCTCAACGAATACGCGCCGCGGGGCCTGCGGCTGATCGAGGTCGACAAGGCCGATCTCATCGACCTGCCCGACATCGTCGACGTGGTCGCCGGCCGCGCCGAGAAGTTCATCGTCTTCTGCGACGACCTGAGCTTCGAGGAGGGCGAGCCCGGCTACAAGGCGCTCAAGTCCATCCTCGACGGCTCGGTTGCCGCTGCCACGCCGAACGTGCTGATCTACGCGACCAGCAACCGGCGCCACCTGCTGCCCGAGTACATGAAGGAAAACCTCACGTACACCCACACCGAGGACGGCGAGGTCCATCCCGGCGAGGTGGTCGAGGAGAAGATCTCGCTGTCGGAGCGCTTCGGCCTCTGGGTGAGCTTCTATCCCTTCACCCAGGACGAGTACCTGGTGATCACGGCGCAGTGGCTGTCGTCGTTCGGCGTGACGCCGGCCAGCATCGAGGCCGCGCGCGCCGAGGCGCTGGTCTGGGCGCTGGAGCGCGGGTCGCGCAGCGGCCGCGTCGCCTACCAGTTCGCGCGCGACTACGCGGGGCGCCACGCTGAATGAGCAATCCCGTGCTCGTCGCCCACGGCGAGCGCCCGCGTGAAGGCGGGCCCGACCGCAAGGAAGTGGAGGTCGCCGTCGGCGTGCTGCTGCGGCCCGACGGCGCTTTCCTTCTGACCTCGCGCCCGCCGGGCAAGGTCTACGAGGGCTACTGGGAATTCCCCGGCGGCAAGGTGGAGGCGGGCGAAACGGTGGAGCAGGCCCTGCGCCGCGAACTGCAGGAAGAAATCGGCATCACGGTCGCCGCGGTCCAGCCATGGAAGGTCGAGCGCGTCGACTATCCGCATGCGCTCGTGCGGCTGAATTTCTGCAAGGTGTTCGAATGGAGCGGCGAGCTGCACATGCACGAAGGCCAGTCCTTCGCCTGGCAGACCTTGCCGGTGCAGGTGCAGCCGGTTTTGCCCGGCACGGTCCCGGTGCTGCAATGGTTCGCCGCCGAGCGGGGCTTCGCTGGCCCGACGCACACGCCGCTGCCGCAAGACAGCTAGCTACTGCAGCTTGGCGTCGCCGAAGGGCTGGTCGTCCGCCGGTGCATCGCTGGGCACGCGGAAGCTCTCGCTGGCCCAGGCGCCCAGGTCGTAGTTCTTGCAGCGCTCGCTGCAGAACGGCCGGTAAGGGTTGCTGGGCGCGTAGATGCTGTCGCCGCCGCAGCCGGGGCAGGGCACGATGCGCGGCTTCACGCCCGATGGTTTTTGCTCGCTCATGATCCCTGCGATTCAGGAACAGAGCGTCAGTTCAAACGTGGCGTTCTCGGTGCTCGGCTGGAGCCGGTCGCCGGCCTCGTCGTGCATCAGCCGCACCGACACCATCAAGCGGTTGCCGCTGATCTCCGGCACCAGCCCGAGCGCGGGATCGATGCGCAGGCGCAGCAGCTGGAAGGTGCGACCGGCGGGCAGGGTCTGCTGCAACTGGCCGGCCGAGGCCATCACTTTCTGCGGCATTCCGGAGTCGCGCAGCAGCCTGAGCAGCATGTGGATGGATTCGGCGAGCGGCGCCAGTGTGGAGGCCCAGCGTTCGAGGTCGGCGCGGCGGGCCGCGGGTGGGCGGTGCTGCCAGGCGTAGTACGCCGGCAGGTCGAACTCGCAGGTTCCGCCGGGAATGCTGATCCGGCTGCGGATACTCATCAGCCAGTCGTTCTCGGTCAGCGTCTGGCCGGCCTTGCCGGGAAGCTTGTTGAGGCTGGAAAAGCAGCCGTCGAGCTTGCCGATCACGTCATCCAGGACCTTCTCGGCGATCGCGGGATTGCCGCGGTAGGCGTTGAGCGCCTGCTTCTGTTTTTCGAGGTCCTTCATCACGTCGGACTTCAGGTCCGCGCGCGCGCCGACGTCCATCACTTCGAAGATGGTGGCGAGGGCGTAGTGGTGGTCGACGGGATGGTCGCGCGGGACGAGCAGGCTCAGCTGTCGGAACAGGTGCTCCAGGCGCAGGTAGGTGCGGATTCGTTCGTTGAAAGGATATTCGTAGAGGATCACGCTGCGTCGGGTTCCGGCAAGGCCGCCATCATAGCCCGAAGCGTTGCGCCGCCTGGGCCACTTCGGCCCGCAGTTGCAAGAGCGTGAGACCCTCGTTGCAAATGACGACGTCGGCAGCCGCGAGCCGCAGCTGGCGCGGCGCCTGCGCGGCGATGATCGCCTCCACCTGCTGCGGTGCGAGCGCGCTTCGCGCGACCACGCGGGCGATCTGCGTCGGCACCGAGCAGTCCACCACGACGACCTGGTCCACCTGCCGCCGCCAGCGGCCAGATTCGACCAACAGCGGGATGTCGAACACGATGCAGCGACTGCCGCCGTCCAAAGCGGCCTGGACCTGGCGCGCGCTCTCGGCGCCGACCAGCGGATGGATGATCGCCTCGAGCTGCTGGCGCGCGGTCGGGTCCGCGTACGCGTGCTCGCGCATCAGCGCGCGGTCCAATGCACCGTCGGCGCCGATGAAGTTCGCGCCGAAGTGCTGCGCGATGGCCGGGATCGCCGCGCCGCCCGGTGCGGTGACGCTGCGCGAGATCGCGTCTGCGTCGATCACCGCGGCGCCGAGAGCGGCGAACATCTGCAGCACCGTGCTCTTGCCGCTGCCGATGCCACCCGTGAGCCCGACGCGAAGCGCGGTCATGCCGGACCTCAAAGGCCGATGGCGCGGAGGATGGACTCGGGGCCGAAGATCATCGCCGTGAGGCCGGCAGCGGCCAGGAACGGGCCGAACGGCACATGGCCGCCTTCGCGCAATCCGCTCGTGAACTTGAGAGCGATGCCGACGACGGCGCCGATCACGGACGCCATCAGGATGATCGGCACCAGCGCCTGCCAGCCGAACCAGGCGCCGAGCGCCGCGAACAGCTTGAAGTCGCCATAGCCCATCCCCTCCTTGCCGGTCAGCAGCTTGAAGCCCTGGTACACCAGCCAGAGCGAGAGGTAGCCGGCAACCGCGCCCCAGAGGGCCTGCGACAGCGGCACGCCGGTCCAGCGCAGTGCGGCGGCGATCAGGCCGGCCCACAGCAGCGGCAGGGTGACGTCGTCGGGAAGAAGTGTCGTGTCCCAGTCGATCAGCGCGAGCGCCACGATGGCGGCCGAGAAACCGCACCAGGCAAGCCCGGTCGGCGTGGCGCCCCAGCGGTGGATGCAATAGAGAAAGAGCGCTCCGGTGACCAGTTCAACGACCGGGTAACGGATGCCGATCGGCTTGCCGCAGGCCGAGCATTTTCCCCGCAGCACCAGCCAGCTGACCACAGGGATGTTTTCGTACCAGCGAATCTGGTGACCGCAGTGCCCGCAACGCGAGCGCGGCACCATCAGGTTGAAGGGCGGGGCCACCGGAGCCGGCTGGCCGGAGAAGTCGGCGCACTCGGCGGCCCACTGCCGCTCCAGCATCTTGGGCAACCGGTAGATCACCACGTTCAGAAAGCTGCCCACGAGCAGGCCCAGGATGCCGGCGAGGCCGGCATCGATCGCCGCCGAACCGAACATCAGACGACCTGGCCCAGCTTGAAGATCGGCAGGTACATGGCCACGACGATGCCGCCGATGAGGCCGCCGAGGAACACGATGATGATCGGTTCCATCAGGCTGGACAGGCCGGCCACCATGTCGTCGACCTCGGCTTCGAAGAAGTCCGCGGCCTTGCCCAGCATGTGGTCGACCGAGCCCGATTCCTCGCCGATCGCGCACATCTGCAGCACCATGGTGGGGAAGATGTTGGCATTGGTCATCGCCGCGGTCAGGCTGGTGCCGGTCGACACTTCCTGCTGGATTTTTTCGGTGGCCTTGGCGAACACCGAGTTGCCCGACGCGCCGCCCACCGAGTCCAGCGCTTCCACCAGCGGCACGCCGGCGGCGAACATGGTGGAGAGGGTGCGGGTCCAGCGGGCGATCACCGATTTGTAGATCAGGGAGCCGAACACCGGGATCTTCAGCAGGAGCCGGTCCATGAAGGCTTGCACTTTTTCACTGCGCTTCCATGCCTGCATGAAGAAGTAGAAGCCGCCGCCGATGCCGCCGAAGATCAGCCACCAGTACTTGACGAAGAACTCGCTCATCGCGATCACCATCAGCGTGGGCGCGGGCAGGTCGGCGCCGAAGGAGCTGAATACCTCCTTGAA
>JAQGNJ010000245.1 GCA_028291885.1 Ramlibacter sp.
GACCGCAACCGGCGGCGCGGCAGGGAGAACGGCGGCGGCCGGCGGCATGGGCGCAGGCCCGACGGGGGCCACAGGCGCGGCCACGGTCGCTGCGTCGACCCGCCCTGAGGCAGTTGGTCGCGCCGCCGCGGGAGGCTTGTCGGCGTTGAGCCACAGCCAGGCCGCCCCGGCGGCAATCAGCGCCGCGATGCAGGCCCAGATCCACAGGCCGCGCTTGCGGCCGCGTGCGTCGGCGACGGCGGCTGCGGGGACTGCCTGCGCGTGGATGCCGCGCGCGGGATCGCGCACGCGCTGCGCATCGGCTTTTCGCAAGGCGTCGAGGATGTAGGACATGGGTCAGGGCGGGGTCTGCAGGCGCGGCTCGTCCACGCCCGCGACGCGATTGAGTTGCATGAAGGTCATCGGCCCCGGCCGGCCGTCCGCGGGCAGGCCCTGCGCCAGCTGGAAGGCCATGACGCGCGACTTCAGCGCCGGGTCCAGGGTCTGGCGGCCGGTCGGCGCGGGCTGGCCGTCCAGCCTCGCCAGGGTCGCGGCAAGCCAGTCCACCACCGCTCCGCCCTCGCGGTCGGCGATGCGGCCGCTATAGCCAGGCGGCGCGCGCCACAGGGTCGAAAAGCCGCCGCGCCAGCGCGCCGCCAGGGCAGGCAGCGTCACCGTCTGCTCGCTGTCGCCGGCGCGCAAGGTGGCGCTGTCGGCGCTCAGCGCCGTCAGCAAGGCATAGGACGGCGCGCCGCTCTGCGCGTCCAGCGTCACGATGCCCGGCCGTCCCAGCTGGCGGATCAGCGCGAGGTTCATTTCGCGGCTGAAGCAATGCACCTGCTCGCGCTGCAGCAGCCGGCAGGGATCGCCCTCGCCGGGCGCCAGCTTCCAGCCCTTGGCCAGTTCGCGCCAGGCCTGGTCGTCGTCGGACAGCAGGGCCGCAGGCGCGGTGCTCGCCGCCGGCGGCGCCGCCACCGCGGCCGAAGGCTTGGCTGCAGCTGCGGGCGCTGTGCTTGTCGCGCGCGGTCCTGCCGCCGACGCGGGTGGACGGCTGACTGCCACGCCGGCATTGCCTTGCGGCGCAAGCTGCTGGCTCGCCATCGCCCACAGGCCGGCGCCCGCCGCGAGCCCGAGGCCCAGCACGCCGGCAGTGCGCTGCCAGGGCGACAGGCCGGCCGGCGTCGCGCGGTCGAACACTTCGGACGCGGCCTTGTCGACGATCGCGTTGTCGACCCGCGCATGGCCGCCCGCGAAAGCGCCGAGCAGCGCCCGGTCGCACAGCAGGTTGATGCGGCGCGGCACGCCCGCCGTGAGCTGGTGGATGCGCCGCAAGGCCCGGCGCTCGAACGGCAGCGGCTGCGTCAGTCCGGCCGCCTCGAGGCGGTGCTGCACGTACTGCGCGGTCTCGGCCTGCGACAGCGCGTCGAGGTGGTAGCGCGCGATCACGCGCTGCGCGAGCTGCTCCAGTTCCGGCCGGGACAGCATGGCGCGCAGCTCCGGCTGGCCGATCAGCACGATCTGCAGCAGCTTGCGCTCGCGGGTTTCCAGGTTGGTCAGCAGCCGCAGCTGCTCGAGGACGTCGGCCGACAGGTTCTGCGCCTCGTCGATGATCAGCACGCTGTTGCGGCCGGCCGCGTGCTCGCGCAGCAGAAAGGCGTTGAGCGGATCGAGGTAGTCCTTGACCGTCGCGGCGCGCCCGGTCTGCGGCAGCCCGATGTGGAATTCCTCGCAGACCGACTGCAGCAGCTCGGTCACGGTGAGCTTGGGATTGAAGATGTAGGCGACGTTGCAGTGGTCGGGCACCTGTTCCAGGAACAGCTGGCAGACCGTGGTCTTGCCGGTGCCGATCTCCCCCGTCAGCAGCACGAAGCCGCCACCGCCGCCCACGCCATACAGCAGGTGCGCCAGCGCTTCCCGGTGCCGCTCGCTCATGAACAGCAGGCGCGGGTCCGGCGCGATCGAGAACGGCTCCTGCTTCAGCCCGAAATACGCGGCGTACATGGGCTACAGGATACAGAAGGCGGGAGCGGGTGCGAGACCGGACTCCACGCAACTTCCGCGTCCTCCGCGTCCTTGCCCCCGCTCCCGCACCCCGATTTTCAAGCGGGCGCCAACGCAGTCCGCCGGACGCGGGTGACATTGAAGGCGCTGGCGATCAGGATGGCCTGGAACAGGACCAGGCCGAGCCAGACGCCCTGGTACTGCTGGTGGTCCATCAGCGAGCCGAAGATCAGGGGCGAGACCGCCTGGCCGATGTCGAGGCCGGAATAGACGACGCCGTACACACGGCCGGTCGCGTTTTCGGGGCTGGAGCGCTTGACCAGCAGGTCGCGCGACGGCGCGGCGATGCCGCTGCAAAAGCCCATCGCGCCGAACAGCGCCGGAACCGCCAGCGCCGGCACGGGCCCGAAGCCGATCGCCAGCGCGATCAGCGCCGCCAGCCCGAAGCCGCAGGCAACCACCCGCTCGCAGCGCCTGGGGTCCGAGGCCAGGAAGCCGCCAAGCACCATGCCGCCGGCGCTGCACACCATGTACACCGTCAGGCACATGGCCGACAGGGCGAGCGGCACGTCGTGCAGGTGACGGGCCGCCTCGGGCGCGAAGGCCTGGATGACGCTGAGCACCACCGCGTAGAAAAAGAAGAAGCTGAAACACATCCAGACCGCGGGAATGCGCAGGAAGCCGAAGCTGTCGTCGGCGCTGCCGCCCGCCGTCACGGCCTTGGGCGCCGACGCCGGCAGCGAGAGCCGGTCCCGATACAGCCACAGCACGAACAGCACGGCGAAGGTCAGGATGCCGGCGCCGGCCAGCGCAGTCCGCCAGCTGAATGCGATCGCCAGCGGCACGAGCAACGCCGGCGCGACGGCCCAGCCCAGGCTGCCGGTGATGCCGTGGAAGCTGTAGGCGTGGCCGAGGCGCCGCGCGCTGACCTTGCGATTGAGCAGCGTGTAGTCGACCGGATGGAAGACGCCGTTGCCGATGCCGGCCAGCACCGAGCACGCAGCCATCGCCCAGTAGTTCGGGCTGAGCGCGAAGCCGAAGGCCGCGAGTCCGACCAGGGCCAGCCCGCCGAACAGGATGGGCCGGGGACCCATGCGGTCGACCAGGAAGCCGGAGGCAGTCTGCACGGCGCAGGAGACGACGAAGAACAGCGTCATCAGGAAACCGAGCTGGGTGTAGCTGACGGCGAACGCGTCCTTCAGCCAGGGAAACAGCGGCGCCAGCAGGAGCTGGCTGAAGTGGCTGATCATGTGGGCCAGGCCGACCAGGCCGATCACGCCGGCATCCTGGCGCAAAGGGACGAAGGGCGCGGCGGGCGCGGCGGCGGAGGCGGTGGTGCTGCTCATGCCTTTATCGTAGTATCGGCGGCAGCTTCTGAAATGCGACGAAACGCCAGCTTTCGGCGTTTTCCAGCCATGGCCCCCGCTTCCTCCCGCACCGCCCCCGCTCCCCGCCGCCGGCCAGTGGCGCTGGACGACGCCGGCCTGTTCCAGCCAAGCCGGCTGCGGCCGGTGCGCGTGCGCTCCCGCTCCCTGGGGACCGACACGCACTTCGAGCCGCACCGCCACGCCTGGGCCCAGCTCGCGTATTGCGCCAGCGGCCTGGTCCAGGTGACCGCGGCACAGGGCCAGGCGGATGAGGCGGACCAGGTCACCTACATCGTCCCGCCGTCGCGGGCCGTGTGGATCGCTCCCGGCGCCAGGCACGCGGTCCACGTGCTCGAGGCGGCCGAATTCCGCACGCTCTACATCGACGCGTCCGCCGCGCCGCGCGGCTGGGAGGTCTGCCGGGTGATCGTCGTGTCCGCCCTGCTGCGCGAATTGATCCGCGCGCTCGACGCACCGGCCGGCGAGGAATTGCCTAAAGCGCGCGAGGAACGGCTGGTGCAGCTGGTGCTGGACGAGATCACCGGCGCCGACACGATGGCGCTCGGCGTCCCCCTTCCGCACGCGCAGACGGGAGACAAGCGCCTGCGCGCCCTGTGCGAGGCGGTGCTGCGCTCGCCGGCCGAGCGCGCGACGCTGGCGGGCTGGGCCGCGGACGTCGGCGCCAGCGAGCGGACGCTGGCGCGCCTGTTCCGCGAGGAGCTGGGAATGAGCTACCAGCAGTGGCGCCAGCAGGCCGTGCTCGCGCATGCGCTGCCGCTGCTGGCGCGAGGCATGCCCGTCAGCCACGTCGCGGCCGCCAGCGGCTACGCGAGCGACAGCGCCTTCACCGCGATGTTCAAGGCGGCGCTCGGCCAGCCACCGCGCGAGTTCCACAGGCGCCACCGCCTGTAAGATTGTTTTCAGCAAATTTCCTACAAGCCGCTTCGCACAGTTCTTACCGCTGAGGCTCGCGGCTTTTCGTTCAATCCAAAGGGTCGGAACAGGCCATGGGGGCCGCTCCGCACAGAGGACGAGGAGGGACTATGGGTCCGCAGGACAGGAACGAAGACGCCGCGCGCTCCGGCGAAGAGGCGCAACAGCACGGGGAACGCAAGGACAGCGGCCACAGCGGCGAAGGCGCAGCCAGCGCACTGCGGCACATGATCTCGCTGGGCGACCGCAGGCGCCACCAGAGCGGCGAGGCCGACGACGCCGCGGGACACGGGCAATGAGCGGCGGCAAGACCCAGGGCGGCAAGCCCGAGCAAGCCGTCCCCGACACCACCAGCGGTTCCGGTGCGAGCGGCGAAGGCGCCGACAGCGCCATGGAAGCGATGCTCAAGAAGCGCCAGATGCGGGTCAACCCGCCCGACCCGACCGCCAGGCCCGCGGTGCAGCAGCAGGGCGACAAGAAAGCCGGGAAATCATCCGGCCATCTTGGCTAAACAAAGCGCCGGCCTGCTGATGTACCGCCGCACCGCGGGCGCGGTGGAAGTCCTGCTGGCGCATCCCGGCGGCCCCTACTGGCGCAGCAAGGACCTTGGCGCCTGGACCCTGCCCAAGGGCGAGTTCGAGGAAGGCGAGGACGCCCTGGCCTGCGCCCGGCGCGAATTCCAGGAAGAAACCGGCTGCCTGCCCAACGGCCCGTTCGCGCCCCTTGGCGAGGTGCGGCAAAAAAGCGGCAAGCGGGTGTCGGCCTGGACCTTCGAAGGCGACTTCGATCCCGAGCTGCTGGCAAGCAACCTGTTCGAGATGGAGTGGCCGCCCCGCTCGGGCAAGCTGCAGCAGTTCCCGGAAGTGGACCGGATCGGCTGGTTCGACCTGGATGCGGCGCGCATCAAGCTGCTGCCGGCCCAGGTTCCCTTCATCGACCGGCTGGCCGCCGCCCTGGCCGGCTGAGCGTTACGGCGCCGGCTGCCAGCCCGAGTCGGTCCAGACGAAAGCGTCGCTCGCGGCCTCTGCGAAGCGGCGGGCGGCCGGGTCCCAGGACCAGCGCTCGACCTGCAGCCGGTCGCCGTCGGCACGGACCCGGTTGAAGGAATTGCTTTCGCCCCGGCCGCGCGTCGACGTCGCGGTGCCGGCCTGCACCACCAGGGCGGTGCGGCCCTGGACCGGATAGCGGATCGCCGTGCTGCCGATGTGGCTGGTGTGCAGGTGGCCGGCCAGCAGCACGTCGGCGCCGGCGCGCAGGAAGATCTGCATCGCCTGGTCGGCGCGCCCGACCAGCTGGTGTTTGTCGAAGCCCTCCGGCAGGTCGAAGGGATGGTGGGTGACGACGAACTTGGTCACGCTGTCGGGCAGCGGCGCCAGCCGCTCGTGCAGGCGCTGCATCTGCTCCTCGTTGATGCGGCCATCCTTGAAGGTCAGCGACCGCGCCGTGTTGATTCCCGCCACGGCGATCTCGTCGTCCGCATGGAACGGCTCGAGGTCCTGGCTGATGAAGCGGCGGTACTTGTTCAGCGGCTGCAGGAAGCGCTGGAACACGTTGTACAGCGGCACGTCGTGGTTGCCGGGCACCACGATCTGCGGCCCGGGCAGCGCGTCCAGGAAGCGGCGCGCGGCGCGGAACTCGTGCGGCTTGGCGCGCTGCGTCAGGTCGCCCGAGATCACCACGACGTCGGGCGCCAGGCTGTGGACCAGCGGGACGATGGCCGCCACGACGGCTTCGTCGGTGCGGCCGAAATGGATGTCCGACAGGTGCACCAGGGTCTTCATTCCGGCTCCTGCGCGGGCACGGCGACCCGCAACGAGCCCGCCCGCAGCCGGTACTGCAAGGGCGTTTCCATCATCGTCACTTCGCCGTCGGTGGCGACGCGCAGGCGCCTGTGGCCGGTCTTCACCACGAACTCGCGGGCCGTGAGGACGTCGAAGTCGCGCGCCTGGTCCAGGCGGCTGAACAGCGCCATGACGGCCAGGCGCAGCAGGCCGAAGCGGCCCGTTCGGTGCGACAGGTAGAGCGACAGCTGGCCGCGGTCGAGCGCCGCGCGGCCGCCGATCTCGAAACCTTCCATCGTGTACTCGTTGTTGCCGATGAAGACGAAGGGCGTGCGCCGCAGCAGCGTCTGGCCCTCGACCTCGACCTGGACGGTGAGCACGGGGTAGCGGCGCGCCGCCGCGATGCTCGCCTCCAGCAGGGCGCGCCACTTTCCGTGGCCCAGGCGCCGCTGCCGCTGCTCGCGGTCGCGCACGATCTCCGGATACAGGCCCAGGCTGGAGTTGTTGATGAAGACCCGGCCGTTCACCTCGCCGACGTCGACGTCGACGCGCCGGCCGCGCGCGATTGCCGCGATCGCCTGCTCCCGGTCCAGCGGGATGGCCAGGTCCTTGGCGAAATGGTTGAGCGTCCCCATGGGCAGCACGCCCAGGGTGACGCCGGTGTCGACCAGGCCGGCGGCGACCGCGCTGACGGTGCCGTCGCCGCCGCCGGCCACGACCATTTCAGCGCCCTGGCGGACCGCCGCCTCGACGGCCGGCGCGATTTCCGAGCCGTGCTGCATCACCTGGACCCGCGCTTGCAGGCCGGCAGCGCGGAACCCCTCCGCCAGCCCCTCCGCCCAGTTGGGTGAGGAGCCGTTGCCGGCCGACGCGTTGACGATGACGGGAATCGCTCCTGGCATGGCGTCAGGCCGCTCCGCCGTTGCGGCGGCGCTGCAGGGCCTGCACGCCCGCCTGGCACAGCGCGAGCCAGAGCATGCCTTCGACGACGGCGCCGACCACATCGCTCAGGTAATGCGCGCCCAGATAGATCCTGGAAAGTCCGACCAGCAGCACCATGGCGGCCGCGGCGCCGATGATGGCCCAGCGCCAGGGCTGCGCGCGGCCATGGGCCAGCAGGTAGACGGCCAGGAAGCCGTAGAACACCGTCGCGCCGGCCGTGTGGCCGCTGGGAAAGCTGTAGGTGCTCAGCGTCACGATCGGATTGTCGAACTGGGGCCGCGGGCGCTGCACGATGTGCTTGACCGCTACGTTGACCAGCATGCCGCCCGGGACGGTCAGCAGCAGCGAGAGCAGCCACCAGGACTTGCCGGCCCGGTACAGCGCGATGCCGAGCACCGCCGTCATCAGAAGCAGGCCGATCGTGTTGTGCCAGAGGCTGATGCCGAGCATCAGTTGCGTGGCGAGGGGGTGCTGGTTGGCATGGAACCAGGCAGTCAGGGGAAGGTCGATCAATCAGGAAACTCCTTGAGCGCCAAGCGTACGGCCAAAGCCGCAGCCGCCGCAGCGCCGCGACGCTCGACAAGGAGTAGGTGCGCGCCGACAAATCCGCCGGCCGGCTGTCAGTTTTCTTCGCTGCCAAGCCGCGCCGCGGGCCGACATCGCGGCGGCCCGGCCGTTGCTAGCTTCAGGCCGATGGCAAGCCCCAAGAACAACGACGGCATGGTCCGGGTGCGCGGCGCCCGGGAGCACAACCTCAAGAACGTCGACGTCGACATCCCGCGCGACGCCCTGGTCGTGTTCACCGGCGTGTCCGGCTCGGGCAAGTCCTCGCTGGCCTTCGGCACGCTGTACGCGGAAGCCCAGCGCCGCTACCTGGAATCGGTCGCGCCCTACGCCCGGCGGCTGATCGACCAGGCCGGCGTGCCGCAGGTCGATTCCATTGAAGGCCTGCCGCCCGCGGTCGCCCTGCAGCAGCAGCGCGGCACGCCGAGCGCCCGCTCCTCGGTGGGCAGCGTGACGACCATCTCCAGCCTGGTGCGGATGCTGTACTCGCGGGCCGGCAACTACCCGCCCAGCCAGCCCATGCTCTACGCGGAAGACTTCTCGCCGAACACGGCGCAGGGTGCATGCCCGCGTTGCCACGGGCTGGGCCGCGTCTACGAGGTCACGGAAAAGACCATGGTGCCGGACGACTCGCTGTCGATCCGCGAGCGCGCCATCGCCGCCTGGCCGCCGGCCTGGCACGGCCAGAACCTGCGCGACATCCTGGTCACGCTGGGCTACGACGTCGACAAGCCCTGGCGCGACCTGCCGAAGAAGGACCGCGACTGGATCCTGTTCACCGAGGAAACGCCGACCGTGCCGGTTTACGCCGGCTTCACGCCGGCCGAGACCCGCCAGGCGCTCAAGCGAAAGACCGAGCCCAGCTACATGGGCACCTTCACCGGCGCCCGCAAATACGTGCTGCAGACCTTCGCGACGACCCAGAGCGCGCTGATGAAAAAGCGGGTTTCGCGCTACATGGCGGGGGGCGCCTGCCCGGTCTGCGACGGCAAGCGGCTCAAGCGCGAGGCGCTGTCCGTCTCCTTCGCCGGCCTGGACATCGGCGAGCTGTCGCAGCTGCCGCTGCAGGAACTGGCCCAGGTGCTGCGCCCCGTCGCCGAAGGCCGCATGGAGGCCGCGGCGAAGAACCAGGCCTCGACACTCAGCCGCGAAGAAGCGCGCAAGGACACGGAGCGGCGCGTCGCCGCCGGAGGCTCGGCGCACAGCGCCGCGCCCGACGTCCGGCGCACCGGCAATCTGTCGCAAGAAAAGCGGCTGGCGGCGCAACGCATCGCGCAGGACCTGCTGGCCCGTGTCGCCACGCTCACCGAGCTGGGCCTGGGCTACCTGTCGCTGGACCGCAGCACGCCGACCCTCTCGCCCGGCGAACTGCAGCGGCTGCGGCTCGCGACGCAGCTCGGCTCGCATCTGTTCGGCGTCGTCTATGTGCTCGACGAGCCCTCGGCAGGTCTGCATCCCGCCGACGGCGAGGCCCTGCTAGCTGCGCTGCAGCGGCTGAAAGCCGCCGGCAACAGCCTGTTCGTGGTCGAGCACGACCTGGCGGTGATGCGGCAGGCGGACTGGCTGGTCGACGTCGGGCCGGCCGCCGGCGAACAAGGCGGCCAAGTCCTGTACAGCGGCCCGCCGGGCGGCCTGGAGAAAGTGGCGGCCTCGCAGACGCGCCGCCACCTGTTCAGCCCCCCGCCGCTGCGCCAGACGCCGCCGCGCGAGCCGCAACGCTGGCTCAAGCTGGAAGGCGTGGTCCGCAACAACCTGCAGGGAGTGGACGCAGCCTTTCCGCTGGCTTGCTTCACCGCCGTGACCGGGGTCTCAGGCTCGGGCAAATCCAGCCTGGTCAGCCAGGCTCTGCTGGAGCTGGTGGGCGAACACCTGGGCCAGCAGCGGGAAACCGAGGACGAGGCCGACCCGCTGCTCGCCCGAGCGCCCGAGACCACCGCGGGCCGCATCACCGAAGGCATGGACGCCGTGCGCCGCATGGTCTGCGTCGACCAGAAACCGATCGGCCGCACGCCACGCTCCAACCTGGCGACCTACACCGGCCTGTTCGATGCCGTGCGCAAGCTCTTCGCCGCGACGCCGGCGGCGCGGCGCCGGCATTACGACGCCGGCCGCTTCTCCTTCAACGTCGCCAAGGGACGCTGCGAGACCTGCGAAGGCGAGGGCTTCGTCAGCGTCGAGTTGCTGTTCCTGCCCAGCGTCTATGCGCCCTGCCCCGCCTGCCAGGGGGCGCGCTACAACCCGCAGACGCTGGAGATCACGCTGGGCGGCAAGAACATCGCCGAGGTGCTGGCGATGACGGTGGACGGCGCCTGCGACTTTTTCGCCGACCAGAGCGCCGTGCTGCGGCCGCTCACCGTGCTGCGCGAGATCGGCCTGGGCTATCTGCGCCTGGGCCAGCCGGCGACGGAGCTCTCGGGCGGCGAAGCGCAGCGTATCAAGCTGGCGACGGAGTTGCAGCGCACGCAACACGGCGACACGCTCTACGTGCTGGACGAACCGACCACCGGCCTGCATCCCTGCGACGTCGAGCGCCTGCTGGCGCAGCTCGATGGCCTGGTCGAAGCCGGCAACACGGTGATCGTCGTGGAGCACGAGATGCACGCCGTCGCCCATGGCGACTGGGTCATCGATATGGGGCCGGGCGCCGGCGCCGAGGGCGGGCGCATCGTGGCCTGCGGCACGCCGGCGCAGGTGGCACGCGCCAGGCGCAGCCGCACCGCGCCCTATCTGGCCGAAGTGCTCGCGCACGCCGCGCCGGCGCGTGACAAAAAACACGCGCAAGCCGAACCCGCCGACACCGACCTGATGGCGGCGCAGTAGCTTCGCAGCTTGCAACGGCCCGGTTTTGTAACGGCGGGAACCTGGCAAGGGGCCGCGCCTCAAACACACGGGCCGGCTCTTTCTCAGGTTTCTTCACCGGCCTTCTTGTCCCCCGGTTGTGCAAGCGGCCGGGGGAATTTTTATGTCCGTCCGCACGCTGCTTGACGCGCGCTTCATCCGTCCTTGACGCGCCGTTCACAAAAGGTCGCGCAAGCGGTAATACAACATCCCCAGCACCAGCGCCGGCGTGCGCATCAGCGCGCCGCCGGGAAAAGCGTGGTGCCTGATCCGCGCGAACAGGTCGAAGCGCTCGGCCTGTCCGGCGATGGCCTGCGCGGCGAGCCGGCCGGCCATGCCGGTCAGCGCGACGCCGTGGCCGGAGAACCCCTGCAGGTAATAGATGTTCGAGCCCAGGCGGCCGAAATCGGGCGCCTTGTTCATCGTGATGTCGACGAAGCCGCCCCAGGCATGCGGGATCGCCAGGTCGGCCAGCTGCGGAAACACCGCGAGCATGCTCTTGCGGATGCGCTCCACCAGGTTGCGCGGCGTGCGGCCGCTGTAGCTGTCGCCGGCGCCGAACAGCAGCCGGTGGTCGGCGCTCAGGCGGAAATAGTCCAGGACGAAGTTGGTGTCGGACACGGCGGGACGGCCACGCAGCAACGCGTCCGCGCGCTCGGGGTCCATCGCTTCGGTCGCGATCATGTAGGTGCCAACGGGCATGATCCGCGCCGCCACCTCGGGCGCCACATCGTCTCCGTACTCGCCCAGATAGACGTTGCCGGCCAGCACGACGAAGTCGCAGGCCACCTCGCCCTGGGCCGTCCGCGCCACCGGCCGCGGGCCGCGGTCGACGACGAAGACCGGGGAGTTCTCGTGGATGCGAACGCCGGCCGCGAGCGCGGCCCGTGCCAGGCCCAGGCAGTACTTGAGCGGATGGAGGTGGCCCGATCCCGGGTCGTACACGCCGGCGTCGAAACGCTCGCTCGCGATCCACTCGCCGATCGCGTCCCTGGCGATCCACTGCAGCGGCCAGCCGTAGGCTTGCTCCACGTGGCCGGCCCAGCGGGCGAGCGCGCCGCTCCTGGAGGGCTTGACCGAGAGGCTGAGATAGCCCGCGCGCCAGTCGCAGTCGATGGCATGCTGCTCGATGCGCTGTCGCAGCAGCGCAAGGCCCTCGACCGACACATCCCAGGCGCGGCGGGCGTCGGCTTGCGGGAACTGCTGCTCGATGGCGCATTCGCCGTCGCTGCCGAAGCCGACGATCGCCTGGCCGCCGTTGCGCCCGGAGGCGCCCCAGCCGACGCGTTGCGCCTCCAGCAGAACGACCGAGTAGCCGCGGGTCGCCAGCTCCAGGGCCGCCGAGAGGCCGGCGAAGCCGGCGCCGACCACGCAGACGTCGGCAGTCGTGCGCTCGGCCAGGGGCGGTTCGGGCGCCGGCCGGCCGACGCTGGCCTCGTAGTACGAGTTCTCGACGACGCCGAGTTCTTTCCTGAGCAGCAAGGCGTCGCTCCCCGGCCGCGCTAGGGCCTGTTCACGCTATTTCCGGGGCGCGAACGCGCCCAATCGGGTGTCAATCGAGGCGCCCGCCGCAGCCCGCATCGATATGCGGGCAAGGCGGGTATCGATGAGTGGCGCCCGATTGGGCTTGTTCCCCTGCGGGGTTGCGGCCAAAAAGGCCATGCGCCGCGTTACGAAGCCTTGCCGGGGGTCGACCCCGGCTGCGTTTCGCGCCTTGCGCATGACCTTTTT
>JAQGNJ010000274.1 GCA_028291885.1 Ramlibacter sp.
CTGGACGGCTTGCCCCGTTTTCGTAACGACGCATACGGCCCCTTATCGGCCCAACCCTTCGGGCCGGTGCCTCAATCGCTGCCATGCGTTGTTACGGCCTCCTTGTGTACGCAAGTACACGGCCTCGGCCGCGCCTAGCCTGGCAGCGATTGAGGCGCCGGCGCAGACCCGCTTCTCTGCCGCGCAGGCTCCTACGTCCGCGCGAGCGCCTGCGCCAGCATCTCGGGCGAACAGGGCTTGGGCAGCACTTCGAAGCCCAGGCGCGAGATCGCATCGAGCTGCTCCGCGTAGCCGG
This sequence comes from Ramlibacter sp., assembly GCA_028291885.1. Classification (GTDB taxonomy): domain Bacteria; phylum Pseudomonadota; class Gammaproteobacteria; order Burkholderiales; family Burkholderiaceae_C; genus Ramlibacter. Next base: position 296 of record JAQGNJ010000274.1, read on the forward strand.
TCATCAGGATCAGTTTCAGCCCGGGATACTGCTCGCGCACCTGGCGCGCCAGGGCCAGGCCGTCCATCGCGCCCGGCATGACGACGTCGCTGAGCAGCAGGTCGGGCATGCTGCCTTGCCGCTGCTGCTGCGCCAGCCATTCCAGGCCTGCGTGAGCCCGGTCCAGGCGCGTGACGCTGCAGCCCATCGCTTCGAGGACCTGCTGCAGTGCGCCGGCGACCTCGTCGTTGTCTTCCACCATCAGCACCCGCTTGTCCAGGTTGCCCAGCAAAGCCGGCGCAACGGCTGCCGGAACGGCCGCCCCGCCATCGGCGACAGGGAAGAACAGGCGCACGACCGTGCCCTGGCCGGGGCGGCTTTCGACGGTCGCCATCCCGCCCGCCCGCTGGCACAGGCCATAGACCTGGCTCAGGCCCAGCCCGGTTCCCTGGCCGACCGGCTTGGTGGTGAAGAAGGGGTCGAACACCTTGGTGATGACGTCCGCCGGGATGCCGCCGCCGGTGTCGCGCGCTTCGACGATGACCATCGGTCCCTGCAGCAGGGGCGGCACTTCGGCCGGCGCGGCGTTGCGCGCGGTCACGCCGAAGCTGCCGCCGGAAGGCATCGCGTCGCGCGCGTTGATCGCCAGGTTGATCAGCGCCAGTTCGAACTCCGCCGAATCGACCAGGATCCGCGCCGTCCCCGGTTCCACCGCCAGCGACAGCTGAACGCGCCCGCCCAGCACCGGGTTGATCAGGTCCTGCATCGAGGGCAGGCGCTCGGCCAGCTCGATGATCTCCGGCACCAGCGCCTGGCGCCTGGAAAACGCAAGCAACTGGCGCGTGAGCTTGGTCGCCGAGCCGACGGCGCGGCCGATCGATTCGACCGGGCCCGCGGCGACGCCCGGGTGCTTCATCCGGATCAGGACCAGGTTGTTGCTGATCACCATCAGCGCGTTGTTGAAATCGTGGGCCACGCCGCCGGTCAGCCGGCCCAGCGCCTCCAGCTTCTGCGCCTGCAGCAGCGCCTCTTCCACGCGCCGCCGCGCCACGGTCTCGTCGCTCAGCTGCTGCGCCGCCGACAACGATTCGCGCGTGCGCCGCAGCGCGACGCGCGCAGCGATGTACAGCCCGAGCAGCGGCGGCAGGCCGAAGCCGGCGAGCCAGGCCATCTCCTCCAGCCAGCGCTTGCGGATCTCCATCACGTCCATGCCCGTGCCCATGTAGACCGGGTAGTCGCCGACCTTGCGGAACATCAGCAGGCGCCTGCGGTGGTCGATCGAGGACACGCCGGGCGCGTCGCCGCTGGTCTGGCCGGCCCGCACGCGCGTCATCACCGGGCTGTTCGGCGACATGCTGGCCGGCGCGTTGGCCAGCAGCGGCCAGCGCGAGAGGATCACGCCGTCGTCGCGGAACATCGTGATGGCCATGCCCGGCTCGTCCGCCGCCAGGTCCTGGTGGAACCGCTCGAAATACGCGGGCCGCAGGCTGATCCTCAGGACGCCGAGGAAGCTGCCGTCCGGCGCGTAGCGGCCCTGGCTGATGTCGATGAAGCGCTCGCCGCTCGTGCGTCCCAGCAGCGGCGCCGACACGAAGGTGCCGCCGCCCCTGGCGCGATGCCATTTGAAGTAGTCGCGGTCGGAAGCGTTGACCTTGTCCGGAACCGGATAGAAGCGGTCGCTCGCCAGCGGCCGGCCGTCGGGGCCCAGGATCCAGAGCGACTGCAGCTGCGGCCTGTTGGTGCCGCTCATCGCCCGCAACTGCCGGTGCAGCGTCGCTTCGCGCAGCCGGATCGCCGCCGCGTCGTCGTCGCCCACGGCGTCGCGCATGCGCGCGAGCACCGCGTCGTTCGTGTCGAGGACCTTGAGCGCATGCTCGGCCGCGATCCGCAGCGAGCGGTTCAGCCGCAGCTCGGTCTCGGCGTGGATCTGGCGGTAGCGGTAGAAGCCGACCGCCGCATACGCCAGCAGCGGCAGCAGCACGCACAGCACGGCCAGCTTGCGCAGCGACGACAAGGTCTCGGGGGCACTGCGGGCGGCGGGCGGCGGCAGCCGGGTTTCGGGCGATCGATCGAGCGGCAAGGCGTCCGGACCCACATGACCCTCTTTTGTTCTTTGCGACTGCGGCGAGTGTACGCATTTGTCACAGGCTCGGCGGGACGGACGCGGCGCCCTTCTAGAATCCTTTAGCTTCAACGAACGGCAGGACAGGCATGCTTCTGGATGACGGCGATCACTCGCACGGCCCCCGCCGGACACCGGCGCTTGCGGCCCTGCTGCTGGCCGCCCTCGCGTTCGCCCTGCCGGCCCCGGCTCTGGCGGCGGGCGTGGTCCTGGAGGACCTGACCTGGACCGAGGTGCGCGACGCGCTCCGGGCCGGGACCACCACCATCATCATCCCGGTCGGCGGCACCGAGCAGAGCGGCCCGCACATGGCGCTGGGCAAGCACAACGTGCGCGTCGCGGTGCTGGCGCAGCGCATCGCCGGCAAGCTCGGGAACGCCCTGGTCGCGCCGGTGGTGAGCTACGTCCCGGAAGGCCGGGTCTCCCCGCCGGCCGGCCACATGCGTTTCCCGGGGACGATCTCCGTTCCCGACGAAGCCTTTGCCGGCGTCGTGGCCGGCGCGGCCCGCAGCTTCAGGCAGCACGGATTCACCGACATCGTGCTGATCGGCGACCACGGCGGCTACCAGGGGCAGCTCAAGGACCTGGCGCAGCGGCTGAACCGCGAATGGGCCTCGTCCAGGGCGCGGGTGCATTACGTTCCCGAGTACTACCGCGCGGCCAGCGAGGGCTTCGACCAGGTGCTGCGCTCCAAAGGTCTGGGCGATGCGCAGATCGGCAGCCATGCCGGGGCGGCCGACACCTCGCTGATGCTGGCGGTCGATCCGGCCCGCGTGCGCGCCGACCGCCTGCAGGCCGGCAGCGAGGCCGCGACCGGGATCAGCGGCGACCCGTCCCATGCCAGCGCCGCGCTGGGCAAAATCGGCATCGACATGGCCGTCGACCAGGCAGTGCAAGCCATCCGGCAGGCGGTCAGGAACCATTGACACAGAACCAGGTAAGGACTCCTCTTCATGCATCGTTTTCGCGTTCGCCCGCTTTGCGTTCTCGCGGCCGCCCTGCTCGCAGCCTGGCTGCAGCCGGCCGGCGCCCAGGCATTGGCGACCGACGGCTCGCCCGCGGTCCAGACTGTGCCCGGCATGCCCGCCGTGGTGGACCGCAACAATCTCTACAGCGAGATCGCGGCCGGCAAGCTGTCCCCCGCCGTGGCCGGCGCGCTGGAGCGGGTCTACGTGCCGAACCGAAGCGACCGCACGGTGTCGGTCATCGATCCGGCGACGCTCAGGATCGTCGACACCTTCAAGGTCGGCGTCGACCCGCAGCACATCGTGCCATCGTGGGACCTCAAGACGCTGTGGGTCGCCAACAATGCCGAGGGCCGCACCGACGGCAGCCTGACGCCGGTCGATCCGCGCACCGGCAAGCCGGGCCGGTCGATCCCGGTGGACGATCCCTACAACCTGTACTGGTCGCCCGACGGCCGCTACGCCATCGTCGTGGCCGAGGCGTACAAGCGGCTCGACTTCCGCGACCCGGTCAGCATGAAGCTGGAGTTCTCGATCGCGACGCCCGAGTGCGACGGCATCAACCACGCGGACTTCTCGATCGACGGCCGCCACGCCCTCTTCACCTGCGAGTTCAGCGGCGGCCTGACCAAGATCGACCTGGTCAACCGCAAGGTGCTGGAGACCATCCGGCTCACCCCCTACTACAACCGGCGGGAGATCGTCGAGATGCTGGCGCGGCCCGGCAGGAAGCCCAAGCACATGATGGACCCGGTCAATCCGCGCGCCATGATCCACACCATGGGCATGCCGCAGGACGTGCGCGCGTCTCCCGACGGCAAGACCTTCTTCGTGGCCGACATGATGGCCGACGGCGTGCATGTGGTGGACTTCGACAGCTTCCGCCAGATCGGCTTCATCCCCACCGGCGTGGGCACGCACGGCCTGTACCCGAGCCGGGACGGCAAGAGCCTGTACGTCGCCAATCGCGGCAGCAACAAGATCCGCGGCAAGCCGGGCGGCAAGGGCAGCGTGTCGGTGCTGGACTTCGCCACCCGCACCGTCAAGGCGCAGTGGCCGATCCCCGGCGGCGGCAGTCCCGACATGGGCAACGTCAGCGCCGACGGCCGCCACCTGTGGCTGTCCGGCCGCTACGACAACGAGATCTACCGTTTCGACACCGGCAGCGGCGCGGTCGACAAGGTCAAGGTCGGCCGCGAACCCCACGGCCTCACCGTCTGGCCGCAGCCTGGCCGCTACTCACTCGGGCATACCGGCAACCTGCGCTGAAGGCGGCAGCGGGAGCGGTTGACGTTTCTGCCTGCCCTGCGCGCCCTGGGCGTGCGGTAGTGCGTCGTCGTCTTCAGATCTTCTCCACGCTGACCTTCATCTCGGTCACCTTCATCGGGCCGTAGTTGGAGAAGAAGGCGACGTCGGCGATGTCGCGGCCGTAGGCGACGACGATGCGGCCGCCGCGCGGCTCGACCTGCGTGGCGTCGAAGGTGTACCAGCGCCCGCCCACGAAAGCTTCGAACCAGGCATGCAGGTCCATCGGATCGAGCTGGTACAGGTAGCCGACCACGACCCGCGCCGGGATCTTCAGGCTGCGGCACAGCGCGACGCCGATGTGGGCGAAGTCGCGGCAGACGCCGGCCTTGGCTTCCATCGTGTCGAGAGCGTCCGTGCTCTCGTGGCTGACGCCGTACTTGTATTCGTGGTTGTCGTGGATCCACTGGCGGATCCGCTCGACCTGCGCGTAGCCGGGCGGCGTGCCCTTGACGATCTCGCGCGCATGGTCCTCCATCTTGTCGGATGGGCAGTAGCGGCTTTGCAGCAGGTACACCAGCGCGTCGTCGGGCAGCAGTTCCACCGGCGTCCACGGCGCATGGAAGTCCACGGCGACCTGGTCCGCCACCTCCACCTCCGACTCCACGGCGACCGTGGCCTGGCCCTGCGGGATCGTGTAGCGCTGGCACAGGTTGCCGTAGCTGTCGACGTATTCGGTGGCCGGCACCCAGGGCGTGAGCTCGTAGCGTTCGGCCATGACCCATTGCGCGAGTCCGCTGCGCGGCCGCAGCATGGCGACCGCGGGGCAGTCCTGTTCGCAGTCGACTGTGATGTTGGCGCGGGCGAGAAGTCTCATGCGAGCAGCTTAGGAGATACGGCTCAGCCCGCTTGTCGGAAAAAACCCCGGCCGCGTGCCATCGCGGCGCGCGGCGCGGCGTCCGCCCGCGTGATGGCACACTTGCCGTCAAAACCAAGATTGCTCCGATGTTTTCCGCTCTGCCTCCCCGGCTGGCGCCACGCGCATGGCTGTAGCTCCCCACGCCCCCGCCCGGGCCGAGACCACCGTCACCCTGCTGGCGGTCGCCGCATTCTTCAGCGGCGCGGCCCTGCGCATCTGCGACGCGCTGCTGCCGCGGCTGGCGAGCGACTTCGCCATCACGCCGGGCGCCGCCGGCCAGGTGATCATCGGCTTTTCCGTCGCCTACGGCCTGATGCAGCTGGTGTTCGGCCCGCTCGGCGACCGCTACGGCAAGGCCAGGCTGATGTGCGTCGCGCTGTTCGGCTGCGCCGGCGCGGCGCTGGCCAGCGCGATGGCCCCGGGTTTCGGCGTCCTGGTCGTGATGCGCGTCGCCTGGGGCATGGCGGCCGCCGGCATCATCCCGCTGGCGATGGCCTGGATCGGCGACACCGTGCCGTACGAAAGGCGGCAGGCGACGCTGGCCCGCTTCCTCACCGGCACGCTGTCGGGGATGATGGCCGGCCAGCTGGCCGGCGGCCTGTTCGCGGATTCGGCGCCCGGCTGGAAGGGCGCCTTCCTGACGCTGGCCGTGGGCTATCTCGCGATCGCGCTGCTGATGCTGGTACGCATGCGCGGCGCCCCGGCGCCGCAGGACTCCGCACGGCGGGGCGGCGCCGATTTCCTGCTGCAGCTGCGCACGGTCCTGCAGGTCCGCTGGGCCTGGGTCGTGCTGGCCTCGGCTGTCGCCGAAGGCGTGTTCCTGCTCGGCCCGATGGCCTACCTGCCCGCCTACCTGCACCACCGCCACGCGCTCACGCTGACGGCGGCGTCGGCGCTGGTCGCCCTCTACGCGGTTGGCGGGCTGGTCTATGCGATCACCGCCCGCCACATCGTGCGCCGCTTCGGCGAGCGCAGGATGGCCGCGGCGGGCGGCTGGATGATGGGCGGCGGCTTCCTGGCGTTCTGGCTGTCGCCGTGGTGGCAGCTGGCGGGGCCGATCGCGCTGCTGATGGGATTCGGCACCTACCTGTACCACAACACCTTGCAGACGCACGCCACGCAGATGGCGCCGGCGGTTCGCGGCACCTCGGTGGCGCTGTTCGCCTTCTGCCTGTTCGTCGGCCAGGCCATCGGCGTCACCGTCGCCGGTTTCCTGTTCGACAACTTCGGCCCGACGCCGCTGCTGCTCGTGCCGACGCTGGCGCTGCCGCTGGCCGGCTGGGGCTTCGCCCATGCGTTGCGGCAGCGCGCGCAGGCGCAGCCGTGAACAGCGACGGCGGCCCTAACTGCTGATCGACGTCAGCAGGCGCTCGAGGTCGACCGGCTTGACGAAGTGCTGGTTGAAGCCGGCGGCCTCGGCCTTTTGCCGGTCCAGGTCCTGGCCCCAGCCGGTGAGCGCGATCAGCCGGACGCCGGACCGCTCCGCGCGGATCCGCCTGGCGGCCTCGTAGCCGTCCATCCTGGGCATGCCGATGTCCATCAGCACGATCTCCGGTGGATCCTTGCGCACCGCTTCCAGCGCCGCCTGGCCGTCGTAGGCGACGGCGACGCTATAGCCCTCGATGCTGAGCAGCGCTTCCAGCGTGTCGGCGGCGTCGACGTTGTCGTCGACCACCAGGATCTTGCGTGCGCCGGCGGCGCCATGCGGCGGCGCGGCCGCGGGCTCCGGCGGGCTGGCGCCCTCGTCGGCGAGCACGACCGGCAGGCTCAGGACGAATTCGCTGCCGCGGTCCAGGCCTTCGCTCGCGACGGTGATGGTGCCGCCATGCATCTCGGCAAAGCGCTTGGCCAGGTTCAGGCCGATGCCCAGGCCGCTGGCCAGCTCGCCGGGCACGGGCGCCTGCGCGAACAGCTCGAAGATCTGCGCCTTGGACTGCTCCTGCAGGCCGCGGCCGTTGTCCTTGACCCGGAACTGCACCGTGTCGCCCTGCACCTGCGCGACGAGCTCGATCTCGCCGTTCGGCGGGGTGAACTTGGCCGCGTTCACCAGCAGGTTGGCGACGCTCTGCACCACGCGCGCGTGATCGGCGTTGAGCGCGAAATCCTGCTCCGGCTGGACCACCGTGAGCCGGTGGCTCTTGTCCTGGATCGACGAACTGGAGATCTCGAGGGCATGCGTCAGCACCGATCGCACCGTCGTGCGGCGCGCCTGCAGCGAGACCTTGCCGGTGCTGATGCGGGCGACGTCCAGCAGATCGTCCACCAGCCGCGTCAGGTGCGCGACCTGCCGGTCGACGACGCCGACGATCTGCGCCACCTGGTCGCCGGGCTGCAGCCGGCGCAGGATCGACATCGAGGTGCGGATCGGCGCCAGCGGGTTGCGCAGTTCGTGGGCCAGCGTGGCCAGGAATTCGTCCTTGCGCTGGTCGGCGAGCCGCACCTGGTACTGGCGGTCGCGCGCCCGCAGCGCGGATCTCGCGGCGCTGACCAGGCCGATGGTGCGGACCGGCCGCTCGATCAGCGTCACGTTGCCCAGGCTCTCCACCGCCCGCTGCACTTCCACCGAGGGCGAACCGCGCAGCGTCAGGACCAGCACCGGCAGGTCGGACCAGGGCGGCTGGGCGCCGACGAAGCTCTTGATCGGCGCCATGGCGGAGCCGGAGATCACCTCCTCGGCCACCAGCAGGGCGCCGCAGCCCCGCTCCATCTCGGCCAGCAGCGCGTGGATGCTCGCGCAGATGGCGCAGTCGATGCGCGCCGCCCCCAGGACGCGGCTCGCGAGCACCGCGTCCTGGGCCGTTCCGGCATGGATCAGGATGCGCCGTTCCATCAGCTGCCCGAGTCCGCGGTTGCGCCGCCGCGGCCGATGTGGACGGGCACGCCGGTGAGGATGCCGCGGTAGCCCTTGAGCGGCTCGCCGACCTGGATGCCGCGCTCGCTCATCGAGAACTCGCGGATCGAGCGTTCGTGCAGGCTGCCGCGCTTCTTGAAGACCGAGACCGCCTGCCTGACGTGGCCGTCGTCCTCGAAGTAGCGCAGCATCAGCACGTTGTCGGCCAGGTAGCTGGCGTCGAGCTGGCTGGACATGTTGCCGCCCAGCATGCCCTGCTGCACGCCCACCAGCAGCGTCACGATCCCGCGCTGGCCGAGGAAGGTGAGCAGCTCGTGCAGATGGGTCGTGAGGAAGCGCTCGTCCGGCACCGCGTTCAGGTAGCCGTTCAGGCTGTCGATGACGAGCACCTTGGCGCCGGCGTTGACGGCGCGGCAGGCCGCGGCCGCGAATTGGCCGGGCGACAGTTCGGCCGGGTCGACCTGCTGGATCGTCAGCATGCCTTCGTCGATGGCCTCGCGCAGTTTCATGCCCAGGCCGTCGGTGCGGTTCAGCAGGTTGCTGGTCGATTCCTCGAACAGGAACATCGCCGCGCGCTGGCCGCGCTTGTTGGCCGCCTGGACGAACTGCGCGGCGAGCGACGACTTGCCGGTTCCCGGCGGGCCGACGATCAGCGTGCTGGTGCCCTCCTCGATGCCGCCGCCAAGCATCGTGTCCAGCGCCGGCAGGTCGCTGTGGAGCTGCGAGCGCCCGCGGATGGCGCGCGACGCGGCCGCCACCAGCCGCGGATGGACGGCGATGCCGCCGCGATTGATGTTGTAGTCGTGGTAGCCGCCGACGATGTCGCGGCCGCGGTACTTGATGACGCGCACCCGCCGGCGCTCGGCGCCGTAGTCCTTCACCGTCTGCTCCAGCTGGATCACGGCGTGCGCGATGCTTCGCACCTGGAGGTCGGCGGACGCGGCCGTCCGGTCGTCCAGCAGCATCACCGTGCATCTGCGGCGCGAGAAGAACTGCTTGAGCGCCAGCACCTGGCGCCGGTAACGCAGCGGCGTGTCGGCCAGCAGCTGCAGCTCGGAGAGCGAATCCAGCACCACCCGAGTCGGCTTGCGCTCCTCGATCACCGACAGGATCAGTTGCGTGGTGTTGGCCATCTCCACCTCGGAGGGATGGAACATCGTGTACTGCTGCTCCGCCTTCAGCAGGTCCTCGGACGGCAGCACCTCGTGCATGTGGATGCCATCGAGCGTCCAGCCGTGCGACGCGGCGACCGCTTCGAGTTCTTCCGCGGTCTCGGCCAGGGTGATGTAGGCCACGGATTCGCCGTTGCGCACGCCCTCGGCCAGGAACTGCAGGCCGGTGGTGGTCTT
>JAQGNJ010000013.1 GCA_028291885.1 Ramlibacter sp.
CCCAGCTTATTGCTGATGGTCGTGGTGGTCTTGATCATTGGTGTTGCGTCTGGGCTGGTTCTGGGGCGCGGTGACAGCCACCTGCATCACGCCCTGGGTGCCGCCGACCACGGCCCGCGAAACCAGCGTCTCCAGCGGTTCGTGGCGGTAGCTCACGCTGCGCAGCAGCATCGGCAGGTTGACGCCGGTGATCAGGCGGCTGTGCACGCCGTCCACCAGCTTCTGCGCGACGTTGCTGGGCGTCGCGCCGAAAATATCGGTCAGAACCAGCACGCCGTTCACCTGCGGCAGGTGCCCCAGCTGCTCCAGCGCGATCCGGGCCATGGCCAGGGTTTCGTCCGGAGACAGGTTCGGCTGGACGTCGATCGCCGCGACCGTGGCCTCGCAATCCGGAAAGACGTGCAGCGCGCACTGGCGCAGTGCATTGGCCAGCGGGGCGTGGGCGATCAGGAGGATGGCGTTCATGGATGGGCGGTTGCGGTGCCTCGATTATCCCGATTCGCAAGCATGAAGTATCCATACGATGCCGCGCTGCAGGCGAGGAACACCGTCATGGCCGCCCGGAAGGCATCCACGGTGCCCAGGCCAGCCGCCCCGAAGCCATCGATCAGCAGGCCGATCCCCCACTGCACGACGAACACGCCGCTGAAGATCACGAGGTTGTAGCCGGAGAGGGCGCGGCCGGCCAGCGCCGGCGCAAACGCCATGCCGACCGCCGGCTGCGCCAGGGACACGAAGGTGCAGCTGACGCAAAACGCCGCCCAGGCCCAGGCGCCCGCCTTCGGCCCGGCGACGATGATGGCCGCGAGCAGGACCAGGCTCACCGGCAGGCCGCAGGCGATCAGCCGGTTGGTGGTGAGCCCGTGTCGCGCCAGCTGCGGGTTGAGTGCGCCCCATCCGAGGAAGGCGGCGAGCATGCAGGAATTGATCGTGAACAGGCCGCCGGCGGCCTGCAGCGGTTCGTAGCCTGCCACCCGCACCAGCCAGGGGCCGGCCCACAGCGTCTGCATGGCGAGCATGCCGCCGTAGCTGAAAAAGCCGATCGGCGCCATGCGGCGGAAGTAGGGATTGCTCCAGACCTGCGCGTAGCTGGCCGGCGCGGACCCGACGCCTTCGGACGGCTCCCTTTGCCAGGGCGGGACCGCCAGCGCGATCACCAGCATCGACACCGCGATCAGGGCTGCCAGGGCCCAGAACAGCGGCCGCCAGCCGAACACCGGCACCAGCCACTGGACCGGCAAGGTCGAGGCCAGCATGCCGAACGAGCCGGTCATCAGCATCCAGCTGTTGGCGCGCAGCTGCGTCGTCGGGTCCAGCCAGCGCCTGAAGCCGGTGAGCGGCGCCATCAGGCAGGCGCTCACGCCCACGCCGCACAGCACGCGGGCGGCCAGCAGCGAAGCGAAGCTGGTCGCCATCGAAAACGCGACGCAGGCGACGACCGCGATGCCCAGGAAACCGAGGATCACGCGCTTGGGGCCGTGGCGGTCCAGCCATGTTCCCAGCGGCAGCTGGGTGGCGGCGAAGCCCAGGAAGTAGCCGCCGGCCAGCAGGCCGAGGTCGCGCGAATGCAGGGCGAACTCCTGCGTCAGCGTCGGCGAGAGGGTCGCCGTGATGGCGCGCAGCAGGGCGGAGAAGAAATAGGTGAACGCGAACGCGAGGAACACCGCGACGGCGGCGCGCAGTGGCAACAGGTTCATTCGAATCCCAGGCCGGAGAAAAAGACTTCGGCCGTTTCCGGCGCCACGCGGTCGGCGTAGATCACCGCCTGGACCACCTGGCTGCCGCGGGCGAAATAGGCGGCCTGGCTTTCCACCTTGCTGCCGTCGGCGCGCTGGCCCGCCGCCGTGATCCGCAGCGACTGCGGCAGCGCCACGGCGCCGGCGGGGAGGAACGGCCGCTCCTGCGCCGCGGCGGCGCGCATGTTGGCGAGCGTCGCCGCCCGCCACTGCGCCAGCACCTCGCCCGAGCGCAGCGGGTCGCCGACATCGCCGGCCAGAATCGCGAAAGTGGCGCCGCCGGTGTCGCAGGCCAGCACCTGCAGCTGCACTTGCCGGCCGGCCATCGGGACCGTGCGCGAACCCTTGTCGGGCTTGCACGGGAGCATCGCTTTCAGGGGCGTGGACTCGGCGCGGACTTCGCGCCAGTTGAGGGTCGGACTGCAGGCGGCCAGGCCGAGCACGGCGGCGGCGAAGACGGGGCGGAGCATCGCGCCATTATCGGTTTGCGCCGAAAATGCGAGCGATGAACTCACTCGATGGCATCCGTGTTCTCGACCTCTCGCGCGTGCTGGCCGGCCCCTGGTGCACCCAGACCCTCGCCGACCTGGGCGCCGACGTGATCAAGATCGAGCGGCCCGGCAGCGGCGACGACACCCGCACCTGGGGCCCGCCCTTCATGAAGGACGCGCAGGGGCGGGACACCGCGGAAGCGGCGTACTACCTGGGCGCCAACCGCAACAAGCGCTCGGTCACCTGCGACATTTCCCGGCCCGAGGGCCAGGCGCTGATCCGCGAGCTGGCGCCTTTGTGCGACGTGTTCGTCGAGAACTTCAAGGTCGGCGACATGGCCCGTTACGGGCTCGACTACGAGTCGCTCGCGGCGCTGAATCCGCGCCTGGTTTATTGCAGCGTGACCGGCTTCGGCCAGACCGGGCCGTACCGCGAGCGCGCCGGCTACGACTACGCCGTGCAGGGCATGGGCGGGCTCATGAGCATCACCGGCGAGAGGGACGACCTTGGCGGCGGGCCGCAGAAAGTCGGGGTCGCGGTCGCGGACCTGTTCACCGGGATGTACGCCACGGTCGCGATCCTCGCGGCGCTGCGGCACGCCGAAGCGACCGGCGAAGGCCAGCGCATCGACATGGCGCTGCTCGACGCGCAGGTCGCGATGCTGGCCAACCTGGGAGCCAACTATCTCGTGAGCGGCAAGGTCCCCGGGCGTTCCGGCAATGCGCACGTGAACATCGTTCCGTACCAGGTGTTCGAGACGGCGCCGGCGGCCGCTGGCGCGGACGGCGAGCCAGGCGCTGGAGCGGCGCGGGATCACATCATCCTGGCGGTCGGCAACGACGGCCAGTTCGCCAAGTTCTGCGAGGTCGCGAACCGGACCGAGCTGGCGCAGGATCCGCGCTTCGCCCGCAACCAGGACCGGGTTCGCAACCGGGCTGTGCTGGTGCCGATCCTCGAGGACATCATGAAGCAGCGGCCCAAGGCGCAGTGGCTGGCCGCGCTGGAAGCGGCCAAGGTGCCTTGCGGCGCCATCAACAACCTCGCCGAGGTCTTCGCCGATCCGCAGGTGCAGGAGCGCGGCATGGTGGACACCTGGCAGCACCCGCTGGAACCGCAGCTGCGCCTGGTCGCCAGCCCGATGAAACTCAGTGTCACCCCGGTTCGGACCGACCTGCCGCCGCCGCTCCTGGGCCAGCACACGGGCGAGGTGTTGGGCGAGCTGCTGGGACGCACACCCGCGCAACTGGCGGAACTCAGGGACAGAAAGGTGGTTTGAGATGGCGAATTTCGTTCTCGTGCACGGCGCATGGCATGGCGGCTGGTGCTGGCGGCGGGTGGTGCAGGCGCTCGCTTCGCAAGGGCATCGCGTTCATGCGCCCACCCTCACGGGCGTGGGCGAGCGCGCGCACCTGATGTCGCCCACCATCACGCTGGAGACGCACATCAGCGACGTCCTGGAGGCCATGGAGGCGGAGGAACTCGTCGACGTCGTGCTGGTTGTGCATTCCTATGCCGGCATGATCGGCACGGCAGTCGCCGACCGGCAGCCGCAGCGCCTGAAGCACCTGGTCTACGTCGACGCGGTGGTGCCGCGGCCGGGCGAAAGCTGGGGCGGCACCCATTCCAGCGCCGTGCGCGAGGCCAGGCTGGCAGCCGCCTCCGCCTCGCCGGAGTACAGCTTCCCGGCGCCCGATCCGTCCGTGTTCGGGCTGAGCGGCGAGGACCTGGAATGGGTGAAGCGGCGCCAGACGCCGCATCCCGGCCATCCCTACCTGGCTGCGCTCGATTTCGATCCGAAGCGGGTTGCCGCCGTCCCGCGCACTTTTGTCGACTGCACCCGGCCGGCATTGGGGACCATCGACGCGATCCGGCCGCGGGTGCGGGACCCGCGCTACTGGGACGGCGCCTGGCAGGGCGGCGGCGGCGTCCGGCTGGTCGAGTTGCAGACCGGGCACGACCCGATGATCAGCGCGCCGGCCGACCTGTCCCGGATCCTGCTGGAAGCGGCTGGCTGAGCTCTGCGACGCAGGAAAGCCGCTCCAGCCGTAAAATACGCCCATGAAACGGATCCTTTCTGGTGTCGTTGTCGCCGCCGTGCTCGCTGCCGGCGCCGCCGCCCTGTACCTGGGCACCGGCAATGCCGCCGCTCCGGAATCGACCTTCGTCCTGCTCGATGGCTCGCGCAAGACCACGGCCGACCTCAAGGGCAAGGTCACGCTGGTGAATTTCTGGGCCACCAGCTGCGTGACCTGCGTTGCCGAGATGCCCAAGGTCATCGCCACCTACGAGAAATACAAGGGCCGCGGTTACGACACGCTGGCCGTGGCAATGAGCTACGACCCGCCCAGCTACGTCGTCAACTACGCCGAAACCCGCAAGCTGCCGTTCAAGGTGGCGATCGACAACACCGGCGCCGTGGCCAAGTCCTGGGGCGACGTGCAGCTGACGCCGACGACCTATGTCGTCAACAAGCGCGGCGAGATCGTCAAGAGCTTTGTCGGCGAACCGGACTTCGCCGAACTGCACAAGCTGATCGAGAAGCTGCTGGCCGAGGCCTGAGCGCCGCGGCGCAGGCACAAAAAAGCCCGGCGAGCCGGGCTTTTTCTTTTGGCGGCCGCGCTTACTGCGGGTAGGCCTCCAGGCTGATGGTCAGCTTGACGTCGTCGGAGATGCCGGGGACGCCGTACTTCATCCCGAACTCCGACCGCTTGACCGTGCCTTCCACATTGGCGCCGCACATCGGCTTCTTGTTGAACGGATGGGGACCGCAGCTGAACGAGCTGACGTTGAATTTGAGCGGCTTGGTCACGCCCAGCAGCGTCAGGTTGCCCTCGATGCTCTCGACCTTGTCGCCGCTGAAGTTGAATCTGGTCGACTTGTAGACCACCTCCGGGAATTCCGCCGAATTGAAGAAGTCGGCAGAGCGCAGGTGCTCGTCGCGCGAGCGGGCGCCGTCGGTGCGCTTGGCGTCGCCGGTGTTCACCGAAGCCGTCACGACCTTGGCCTCGAGCGAGCCGGTCCTGGCGGCCTGGTCGAACACCACGGTGCCCGACATCCGGTCGAAGCGGCCGTGGATGTTGGTCATGCCCAGGTGGTTGATCGTGAAATTGGGAAACGAATGCATCTGGTCGAATGCATAGGTTTGCGGCGCGGCCAGCACCGACAGCGGGCAGGCAAGCGCCAGCAGGACGGACAGAAGACGGGACATTTTGTTGCTCCGGTGGTTGGAAAATCGAAAACGGGTTTGAGCCGCTTACGTCGATGCGCCCGCAGTGAACCAGGCCAGGCCCACGGCAAGCAACACGGGGATCAGCGCCACGACAGCGGTGAGGATGGAGGTGAGCCAGACCGGGCGCTCGCCCGCCGGGACCAGGCGGGCTGCCCAGGGGGCGGCCAGCGTCGGCAGCAGGCAATACCAGGGCAAAGCGCCGGTGAAGACGGCGATCAGGCAGGCCAGGCCGGAGGCGACGCTGGCCACCAGGGCGAGCGTCCAGCCGGCGGGCGCCCGCTGGCCCGCCAGCATCTGCACCAGCAGCGTCGCGCCGGAGCTGGCGCCGATCGCGATGCCGACCTGCGCCATCGATGCCGATGCGCCCAGCAGCGCCAGGCCGCCGGCGCCGAGTCCCAGCACCAGCCCGGTGGCGGAAGCGCGCACGCCGTCGCCGCCGACGCGCAGCGTGGATTCGACCAGCAGCGCCAGGTACAGCGCGGCCCCGGCGCCGGCCAGGAGAGCCATGCCGGTGTCCTTCTGCTGCAGGATCCGCAGGACGACCCAGACGGCGCCTGCGCCGGCGGCTGCGGAGAGCGCAGCGCGAACGGCGGGCCTCGGAGCGACCGCTGCTGCCTCGACCCCCAGCATCGCGATCGCCGCGGCAAGCCCGACCAGGACCATCTTGCGGGTGGATGTCAGCGATTCGAATGAAAAGCCGATCGCGAGCGCGATCACCACCAGGAAGCCGGCCGCGATCGCGAGGCCGAGCAGGCGGGTGCGGCGCAAGGGCGCGGAGACCAGCAGCGCCGCCAGGAAAGGCGCGATGCCCGCCTGGACGGCCGGGTTGGCGAGCCATTGCTCCATACATCTACTCCTCGTTTCGGCTCTTGTTGTTGTGGGCGTGCAGCACGCGTCGCCGGCTTCGCCCATCGTCGAAGGCCGGCACCGTGACCGGCTGTTGCGCACCCCTCCCATTGATGCTGAGTCAGCGCGGCAGCAGGAAGTTTCTCGATTTGCGCCGAGCCCCGGGAAAATACCGAGCGACGGCGCGCCGTGGGCTTCAGCCCGGCCGGGCGCGCCGCCGAAGGCATGCGAAAGCGCTAAACTGGAAGGCTCTCCACAGCGTTTCCCCGGCGTGCCAACGACATCCCTGCGTCCGCAAATCGAGTTGCTTACCGCAACGTCATCCAGCCAGATGGAGCCGGTGCGGGACATCTTCCGCGAATACGCGAAGGGCCTGAGGGTGGACCTGTGCTTCCAGGATTTCGAGTCCGAGCTCGCGGGCCTGCCCGGCGAGTACGCGCCGCCCCGGGGCACGCTGCTGCTGGCGATGGTGGATGGCCAGCTCGCCGGCTGCTGCGCCTTGCGGCCGATGGATGCCGCGGACTATCCGAACGCGGCTGAAATGAAACGGCTTTATGTGCGCCGCCGGTTCCGCGGCCTGGGCCTCGGCCGGATGCTGGCGGAAGCGGCGCTCGACGCGGCGCGCCAGGGCGGCTACAGCTCGGTGCTGCTCGACACGCTCGACGAGATGGAGGCGGCTCGCGCGCTGTACGAGGACCTCGGCTTCCAGGAGATCCCGCCCTACTATCACAACCCGATCCCGGGCGCGCACTACCTGAAAGCCGATCTCGAGAGGCATTCAGGCTGGTAGCACGCGCCAGGCGCGCTCACCGCCGTCGGACCCGACGGCAGCGCAAGGTCAGCCCCTGGCCTGCGCCAGCAGCGTGCCGGCGTCGCTCACCTCGAACTTGCCCGGTCCCTCGACGTTCAGCGCCGCGACCTTGCCGTCCTTGACCAGCATCGAATAGCGGTTGCTGCGCACGCCCATGCCGCGGCCCGTCAGGTCCAGCGTGAGGCCGGTGGCCCTGGCGAAATCGGCGCTGCCGTCCGCCAGCATGCGGACCTTGCCGTCGGTCTTCTGCTCGCGCGCCCAGGCGCCCATCACGAAGGCGTCGTTGACGCTCACGCACCAGACTTCGTCGACGCCGGCGGCCTTCAGGTCCGCGGCCTTCTCGACATAGCCGGGAACGTGCTTGGCGGAACAGGTTGGCGTGAAGGCGCCGGGCAGGCCGAAGATCGCGATGGTCTTGCCCGCCGCCGCCTTGGCCACGTCCACCGGGTTCGGGCCGATGCTGCAGCCGTTGCCTTCGACTTCGGAATATTCCTGCAGCGTCGCCGCGGGAAGGGAATCGCCAACCTTGATCATGAGTGTCTCCAGAAATGAAAAAACGACCCACATTGTGGGCCGTTTTCGCTGGAGGCGCAGGCGGTGGTTAAACCACTGCAGCCTTTTCGACCAGGCGGGTCGCGACCCAGTTCTTGGTCTTGGAGATCGGGCGGCTCTCGGTGATCTCGATCACGTCGCCGGTGTGGTACTCGCCCTTTTCGTCGTGCGCGTGGTACTTGCTGGACTTGGCAACGATCTTGCCGTACAGCTCGTGCTTGACGCGGCGTTCCACCAGGACCGTCACGGTCTTGGCGCGCTTGTCGCTCACAACCTTGCCGATCAGGGTGCGCTTGAGGGAGGGTTTGGCTTCCGTCATGTTCACTCCTTACTTTCCAGCCTTGGACTCAGCCTGCTTCTGGGCGAGGATGGTCTTGGCGCGGGCAATGTCGCGGCGCGTGATGCGCAGCGTGCCGGTGTTGGTCAATTGTTGCGTGGCCTTTTGCATGCGCAGGCCGAAGTGGGCCTTTTGCAGCTCCTTGACTTCGTTCTGGATACCGGCGACGTCTTTCTGGCGCAGTTCAGCAGCTTTCATTTTTCATCACTCCTGAATTACGAGCCGATCATGCGGCTGACGAACGTCGTGCGCAGCGGCAGCTTGGCGGCTGCCAGGCGGAACGCTTCGCGGGCGAGTTCTTCGGGCACGCCGACGATCTCGAACACGACCTTGCCCGGCTGGATCTCGGCGACGTAGTACTCGGGGTTGCCCTTGCCGTTACCCATCCGCACTTCTGCGGGCTTGTGGGAGATCGGCTTGTCGGGGAACACACGGATCCAGATCCGGCCACCACGCTTGACGTGACGGGAAATCGCGCGACGCGCGGCTTCGATCTGGCGGGCCGTCAGGCGGCCGCGGTCCGTGCACTTGAGGCCGAAGTCACCGAAAGCCACCGAGTTGCCCCGGGTGGCGATGCCGGTGTTGCGGCCCTTCTGCTCTTTGCGGTATTTGCGACGAGCGGGTTGCAGCATGTTTTATTCTCCTTTACCGTCAGCCGCCGGAGTGGCGCCTGGCGCTGCCTTGCGGACGCGCTTAACGGTAGGTTTCGGTGCTTCTGCACCTGGGGTTGCTTCTGCGGGCTTGTCGCTGCCGTCAACCGGAGCGACGTTGCCTGCACCAGCTGCGGGGCGGCGGGGAGCGGGACCACGGCGGTCGCCGCTCGGGCGGTCACCCGGGCGGCCATCGCGGCGCGGGCCACGCGGGCGGCGCTCTTCGTCCGGACGCGGGGTTTCCACCGCGGGCAGGTCGTTGCGGCCGAGCGTGTCGCCCTTGTAGACCCAGACCTTGACGCCGATGACGCCGTAGGTGGTCTTGGCTTCCGAGAAACCGTAGTCGATGTCCGCACGCAGGGTGTGGAGCGGCACGCGGCCTTCGCGGTACCACTCGGTGCGCGCGATCTCGATGCCGTTCAGGCGGCCGGCGGACATGATCTTGATGCCCTGGGCGCCCAGGCGCATCGCGTTCTGCATGGCGCGCTTCATCGCGCGGCGGAACATGATGCGCTTTTCCAGCTGCTGGGTGATGCTGTCGGCGATCAGCTTGGCATCGATTTCGGGCTTGCGCACTTCCTCGATGTTCACTGCCACCGGCACGCCCAGGCGCTTGCCGAGTTCTTTCTTGAGCGCTTCGATGTCTTCGCCCTTCTTGCCGATCACCACGCCCGGACGGGCCGAGAAGATGGTGATGCGGGCGTTCTTGGCGGGACGCTCGATCAGGATCCGCGACACGGCCGCGTTCTTGAGCTTGGTCTTGAGGTACTCGCGCACCTTGATGTCTTCGGCCAGCATGCCGGCGAAGTCACGGTTGTTGGCGTACCAGCGGCTGGCCCAGTTGCGGCTCACCGACAGGCGGAAGCCGGTAGGATGGATTTTCTGTCCCATAACTTTCCTGAGCCTGTTAGTTGCCGACGGTCAAGTACACGTGGCACGTGGGCTTGACGATGCGGTTGCCGCGGCCTTTGGCGCGCGCGGTGAAACGCTTGAGCGAAGCGCCCTGCTCGACGTAGATGGTCTTGACCTTCAGTTCGTCGATGTCGGCGCCGTCGTTGTGTTCGGCGTTGGCGATGGCGGACTCAAGAACCTTCTTGATGATCACGGCCGCTTTTTTCTGGGTGAATTCCAGGACGTTGAGCGCCTGGTCGACCTTCTTGCCGCGGATCAGGTCGGCCACCAGGCGTCCCTTGTCGACCGACAGACGGACACCCCTGAGGACTGCACGTGTTTCCATGGTCTTTCCTTATTTCTTCTGGACTTTTTTGTCCGCCGGGTGACCCTTGAAGGTGCGCGTCAGGGCGAATTCGCCGAGCTTGTGGCCCACCATCTGGTCGGTGATGTAGACCGGCACGTGCTGCTTGCCGTTGTGGACGGCGATCGTCAGCCCGATGAACTCGGGCAGGATCATGGAGCGGCGCGACCAGGTCTTGATCGGTTTCTTGTCCTTCGTC
>JAQGNJ010000324.1 GCA_028291885.1 Ramlibacter sp.
CCCGGGCGCCCGATGCGCCACCGGCCGCGCCGGTCCCCGCCGCCGGATGCGTCAGGTCCCAGGCCAGCCAGCCGAGGCCGGCGACGACCAGCAGGGCGATGACCGCGCCGATCAGGCTGGCGCGCCGGCTCACTCGCCTGGGCCCGCGTGCCGGGGTGGTGGCGAGAGAAGTGGAGGTTTCGGGATCCATCACTGTCCTTTTTTCTTCTAGTGGCTGCAGGCAGGCAAGCCGGCGGTGCGGCGAGCCTAAACCTGTTTCCCATTGGGCATCATGCGCGGGTGGAGCACCTCGCTGTAGGCCGAGTTCCCGTCGCCAGGGACTGGCGCGGCGCCAGGCGGCTGCCACGGGGCAACGATGCCTGAGGCATGTATCGGGTTTGTGTCGGCTTTGTTGCGGCGCAGAAATGCCAGCGTCAATCCGGCCCGCATCAGTCCCGCGTGCGGTCCGGCTCGAACACGCCGGAGGCAAGATAGATGCCGCCAAGCAGGGTCGTGTGCAGCTGGAACTGCCGCAGGTGGCGCGCCAGCAGGTCCCAGGGCCGGGCCAGGCCCTCGAACGAGCTGATCGAATACAGGGCTGCCAGCGCGACGAAACAGTTGGCCGGCCAGGCCCAGGGCTGCGCCCATTGCAGCCCCACGGCGACCACCCGCGCCCCGGGACGCAGGTGCCGCAGCACGTTGTCGACGGCGCGCGGCTCGCGCAGCACGTCGTGGGTGAAGTGGAAGAGCGCCGCGTCCATCCGGCCCTGCACCTGCGCTTCTTCGGCCGGCGCGTCGATCAGGGTCACGTTGTGCCAGCCGTTGCGGGCAACGCGTTCGCGCGCGAGCACCAGCATCTCGGGCGACTGCTCGATGCCAACGACGGCGCCGCGCTCGCCGAGCGCCCGCTCCAGCGGCCCGAAGCTCAAGCCCGTGCCGCAGCCCACGTCCAGCACGCGCTGGCCTTCGCGCAGCGCCAGCAGGTCCACCGCCTCGGCGCGCAGCGGTTCGAACACCGCGAGTTCGCTGTCGTAGTGCGCAGCGCGCCGGCTGTATTGGGCCAGCGCGGCGGCCCGGCCGTTCGGCCGGCGCCCGGCCGGGGAAGGCATGGGGCGCTCCGTTTCAGGGCGTGATGACGACCAGGACGCTGCAGGGAGCGTGCTCGATCAGCGCGCCCGAGATCGAGCCGCGCCACCAGCGCGCCGCCCAGCTGTCCAGGTGCTTGTGGCCGACCACGATCAGGTCGGCATCCATCTTGCGGGCGTAGCGGGTGATCTCGTCGATCGCCTCGCCGGCCACCAGCTCGCCCTGGGCGGCGTAGCCGGCTTCGGACAGGCGGCGCAGGCCTTCGTCGAGCACGGCGCGGTACTTCTTCTTCTCGCGTTCCTCCAGCTCGATGTCGTAGACACCGCCCTCCAGGCCGACGAAGCTCATGGCCGACGGCATGACGGCGATCAGGGTCAGCTGCGAACCGCTCCACTGGGCCAGGTCCTGGCAATCCAGGAGGGCTTTCTGGCCGGCGTCGGAGCCGTCGTAGGCGAGCAGGATGCGCTTGTACATGGGAACTCCAGTCAAGATGAGCGGCTCTCGCCGATGCGCGCAAGCATAGGCGAAAAGCCTTGCTCAGTGGCCTGGAAGCGGCAGGGGTTTGCCCTCGGAAGCCGGGGGTGGCGCCACCCCCAGAATGGCCGCCAGCGTGGGCGCGATGTCGACAACTTCGACGCGGGTGTCGACACGTCCGGCGCCCACCCACGACGGGCCCCACAGCAGGATCGGGACATGGCTGTCGTACTCGTGCGGCGAGCCGTGGGTGGCGGTGGCGGAACCGAACATGAAGTCCGGCTTGAGCGTGTACTGCACGTCGCCGGACACCTGCGGATGCCAGGACTTGCGCAGCGCGTCGAACAGCGGCGCGCCGGCGCGGCTGCCGGATTCGAGTTCGCGCCGGGTGTAGGCCGCGGCGATGCCGGGTTCGGCCAGCAGCAGCGTGCGCGCTTCTTGCGCCACCGCATCGGCGTCCAGGTTTTTCCGCGCGATCGCGCTTTTGTCCGCCAGCAGCGACGACGCCGAATATCCGAGCAGCAGCTTGGGCTCGCCGAAGCGCTTTTCCAGCCCCGCGTTCAGCCGCGCCAGGATCTGGCCGGAGTTGAGGCGGCCAGCAGGCCGGCCTTGCGCCGCCGCCAGTTCCGGCGGCGGCATGAAGCCGTGGTCGGAGGTCAGCACGGCCAGGTAGTTGCCGGCGCCGACGCTGGCGTCGAGGTCGCGGAAAAACGACTGCAGCAGCCGGTCCAGTTGCAGGAAGTGGTCGTGCGACAGGCGCGATTCCGCGCTCCAGGCGTGGTTGACGTAGTCGTGGCCGGACAGGCTCACGGCCAGGATGTCGGTCGCCGCGTCCCGGCCCAGGGCTTCTGCGGCGACGGCGGCGCGAGCGAAATCCAGCGACAGCGCGTCGATGAACGGGCTGCGCAGCAGCGCGCGGTAGAACGACGGCCCGGGCGCGGCGTCCGCCCCGCCCAGGGTCATCGGCAGCTTGCCGCCGGGCGTGGCGAACCAGGGCTGGTCGTCGGGGATCGAGCGCTCGTACGCGGCCTGCGGCAGCAGCGGAGTCCATTGCGCCTTGAAATACCTGTCGGCGGGCTTGCGCGCGTTGAACTCCGTCACCCAGGCCGGATGCTCCTGCATGTAGTAGGTCGACGACGCGAATTCGCCGCTGCCGTCCATGTACATGTAGGCCACGCCGGACTTGCCGGCCGTCAGGATGGCGCCGCGGTCCTTGCCCGAGAGCGCGATCACCCTGGAGCGCGGGTCGGCGCGGCGCAGCACGTCGCCCAGCGTTTCCACCCGGAGGTTGCGTGGGCTCGTGCCGTCCAGCGGCCGGGTCTCGTTGCCGATGTACTTGGCGCCCGGGTCGCTGGTGTTGTAGACCGGCGCGCCGGTCGCGGGATCGCGCCAGCCGTTGCCGATGATGCCGGTGCGGTCCGGATAGGCGCCGGTGAGCATGGTGGCATGGCCCGCCGCAGTGACGGTGAAGGCATGCGCATGACGCGCCTCGGAATACCAGGCGCCGCGATCGAGGAAGCGGGCGAAACCGTCCGGCGCCAGCTGGTCGCGGTAAGCCATGACCTGGCGCTGCGGCAGGCCGTCGATGGCCAGGAAGACGACGAGCCTGGGCCTGGCGCCGCCGGTCGCGATGCCGGCCGCCGGGGCCGGGCCCGCGGGTGGGGGCGGGATGGAGGTGCAGGACGCGAGCAGGGCCGAGGCCAGGACCAGGAGCGCCCGGCGGGAGAAATGGGACAGCGACTTCATGACGTTGCAGCGTAGCGCATCCGCGCAGCGGCTACAGGCTCAGGCATTCGCATTGGCCGAAGCCCAGGGATTGGGTCGGCCACTGGTCGGCGCGCAGCGGCAGGCCGACGCCGCTGGCGAGCAGCCGCGCAGCGCGGATGACGCCGGCATGGCTGATCCAGAGGGCGTCGCGGCCGGCGTTGCGCGTGTCCTCCAGCGCCGCGCCGACGCGGGTCACGAACTGCGCAACGCTTTCCCGGCCGCCGAAACGGTGGTCGCTGAAATCGGCGGCCCAGCGCTGCATCTCGGCCTGGCCGATCTCGCTCCAGCGCACGCCTTCCCAGCAACCGAAGTCCATCTCGGCCAGCCGCGCATCGCCGCGCCACGGCAGGTCCGGCCGCGCCGCGTGCAGCGCATCGGCCAGCTGCACGCATCGCCGCTGCGGGGAACTCGCAACCGCCAGCCGCTCGGGCAGCTCGGTGGACAGCGCAGCGGCGGCTTGCAGGGTGGCCTGCACATCGGCGGCCATGTCGGTCGAGCCGTAGCACACGCCCGCCTCGACCAGGGGGAGCGCGTGCCGGACCAGCCACAGCTTCATAGGGCCAGCGCCACGCCGAGGTAGCAGGCGATCTCGCAGACCTGCTGCGCCGCGCCAAGGCAGTCGCCGGTGAAGCCTTGCAGGCGCCGCAGGAACCAGCGGGCCATGATTGCCAGCGCGATCACCGACGCGGCGACCGGCGCGAGCAGGAAGGCGGCGCCCTGAACGCACGCCACCAGGGCCGCGGCCGCCAGCGCCCACGCGAATCCGGCAGCCAGGCCGCCCGCGCTGATCGCGTCGGCCATCGGCTTGGACTTCGATCCGGCCGCATCGCCGACGTACGGCAGCAAGCGGATCAGCAGCAGCGGCCAGGTGCGCGACAGCACATGGGCCAGCAGCAGGCTGGCGCAAAGCACGCGGACATCGATGGAGCCGAGCAGCGCCAGCAGCGAGACCTTGGCGAGCAAGGCCAGCACCAGGGCGAGTGCACCGAAGGCGCCGATCCGCGAATCCTTCATGATCTCCAGGGCCCGCTCGCGCTGGGCCGAGCCGCCCAGGCCATCGGCCACGTCGGCGAGCCCGTCCTCGTGCAGGGCGCCGGTGAACAGCACCGTCGCGATCGTCGAGAGCACGGCGGCAAGCAGCGGCGCAAACGGGCTGGGCGGCAAGACCACCAGGAGCCCGCCGGCGACCGCCGCCGCGAGCAGTCCGACGATCCAGCCGATGCCCGGAAAATGCGCCGCGCTGGCGCGCAGCATCGCCGGGCTGTAGCCCACCCAGGCGGCGACGCGCCCCGTCACCGGAACGCGGGTGAAGAACTGCAGCGCCAGCAGGTAGTGCCGCAGCCAGGCCATCAGCTGCTCTTGCCGGAAACGCCGGCCGACTCGAAGCTCGCCATCTCGGCCAGGATCGCGCAGGCCGACTGCAGCAGCGGCCAGGCCAGCACCGCGCCCGAGCCCTCGCCCAGGCGCAGGTCCATGTCCAGCAAGGCGCGGGCCGGGACGTCGCGGCTGGGGCCGAGGTAGCGCAGCATCAGGCCGTGGCCGCATTCGCCCGAGCGGTGCGAGAAGACGCAGCGCTGCGTGACGTGCGGCTCCAGCGCCTGCGCGACCAGGACAGCCGCGGTGGAGATGAAGCCGTCCACGACGATGACGCGGCGTTCGCTCGCCGCCTGCAGCACGGCGCCGACCAGGGTCGCGATCTCGAAGCCGCCGAAAGCCGCCAGCGCCTGCAGGGGCCCGGTCGCGCCGGCGTGCAGCTGCAGCACCTGCGCCAGCAGCGCGCGCTTGCGCTCGATGCCGGCCGCGTCCAGGCCGGTGCCGGCGCCCACGCATTCCGCCAGCGGCTGGCCTGTCAGACGCGCCAGCAGCAGCGACGCGGCGGAGGTGTTGCCGATGCCCATCTCGCCCAGCAGCACCGCATTGCCCGGCAACTGCCCGACGATCTCGCGGCCGTTCGCGATGGCCTGCTCGCATTGCGCAGCCGTCATTGCCGGTCCATGCGAGCTGTCGGCCGTGCCGGCCGCGACCTTGCGCACGACCAGGCCGGGACGCGGCGCGAAGTCATGGCGCACGCCGCAGTCCACCACCGTCAGCGCCAGCCCGTGCTGGCGCGCCAGCACGCTGACGGCGGCGCCGCCGGCCAGGAAGTTCTCGACCATCTGCCAGGTCACGTCGCTCGGGTATGCGGACACGCCTCGCGCAGCCAGGCCGTGGTCGCCGGCGCAGACCAGCACCTGGGCCTGCCGCAGCCGCGGCGCTTCGCTGCCCAGCACCAGGCCCATCTGCAGCGCCAGCGCTTCGAGCCGGCCCAGCGAGCCGACGGGCTTGGTCTTCTGGTCCAGCTTGTGCTGCAGGCGCTGGGCGAGCTGGGGATCGTGGATGTCGGTGATGTTCATAGGCTTGCGAGGACGCCTTTCTCGAAATGTGCGTCGATGAAATCGGCCAGCCCGTCGAACACGCTCTCCAGGGTCGGCGCCTTGGCGCCGAACAGCGCGTGCAGCACGGCCGGGTCTTCGAACAGGCCGTGCAGGTAGACGCCCAGCACGTTGCCGTCGCTGTTCTGCCAGGCCAGCCCGTTGGGCATGACGGCGCGCGCCGCCGCCATCGCGGGATGCTGCGATGTCTGGCCGTGGTGGATCTCGTAGCCGCTGGCGCTGACGCCGGACAGCGCGGACCAGCAGCCTGTGAGCGCATCGAAACGCGCCTGCGCCGCCCGCACCGTCTTGGCCGGCTCGAACTGCGTCACCAGCGGCAGCAGTCCCAGCCCGGGACCGTTGCCGTCGATGCCGTGGGTGTCGATCAGCGCTTCGCCCAGCATCTGCAGCCCGCCGCAGATGCCCAGCACCGCCCCGCCCTTGCCGGCATGCGCCGCGACCGCGCGGTCCAGGCCCTGCGCCCGCAACCATGCGAGGTCGCCGCTAGTGTGCTTGGAGCCGGGCAGGATGATCCAGTCGGCCTGCGCGAGGTCGGCCGGCGTGCGGGCCCACACCAGCCGCACGCCCGGAATGTTCCTGAGCGGCTGGAATTCATCGAGATTGCTGATGCGGGGATAGGCAATGATCGCGATGGTGCGCCCTCCCCCGCTCTCTGCCGGGGCGAGAGGGTGATACACGCCATCTTCTTCCGGCAGGCCGTGCTGCCACCACATCGGCAGCGTCGCCACGGTCGGCACGCCGGTGAGCTCCTGCAGCATCTGCGGCGCCGGCGCGAGCAGGGAGGCGTCGCCGCGGAACTTGTTCAGCACGAAGCCGCGGACCAGCTTGCGCTCCGCTTCGTCCAGCAGCGACCAGGTTCCATAGAGATGGGCGAAGGCGCCGCCGCGGTCGATGTCGGTCACCAGCAGACAACTCGCCTGCGCGTGCTGCGCCACCCGCATGTTCACGATGTCGCTGGACTTGAGGTTGATCTCGGCGGGCGAGCCGGCGCCCTCGATCACGACGACGTCGTTCTGCGCACGCAGCGCGTCCAGCGACTGTGCGATCACCGGCCAGACGCTGGCGCTGCGGCCACGCCAGGGCTGGCGCGTGAGTTCGTCGTCGACCTGGCCCAGCAGGATCACCTGGCTGTGCGTGTCGCGCTCGGGCTTGAGCAGCAGCGGATTCATCCGCACCTCGGGCACGGCCCGCGCGGCCAGGGCCTGGAAATACTGGGCGCTGCCGATCTCGCCGCCCGCGACGACGCGGGCGTTGTTGCTCATGTTCTGCGCCTTGAACGGCGCGACCTTCAGGCCCTGGCGCGCATACCAGCGGCACAGCGCCGTCGCCAGCCAGCTCTTGCCGGCGCCGCTGGTCGTTCCCAGCACCATCACGCAGCGGGCCGTCATGCCGACGCCTCCAGTTCCAGCCAGGCGCGCCGCAATGCATCCTGCGACGCAGGCGCCTGCACGCTCAGGCGCACATGGCCCGGCAAGCCGAAGGACGCGCAATCGCGCAGCTTGATGCCGCGCCCGCGCAGCGCCGGCAGGGTCCGCGCAAGTTCGGGAGCCCGCACGACGAAGAAGCTGGCGTCGCCGGGCAGCACCGTCCAGCGCATCTCCTCGCACAGCGCCTGTTGCCTGGCTTTCCACTCGCGCAGGACGACGCGGGCTCGCGCCAGCCAGTGCTGCACCGGCGGCTCGCACCAGGACTGCAGCATCGCGACGCCGTGGGCGCCGACGGTCCAGGAAGGCGCCAGTGCGTCGAGTTCGGCCGCTGCCGCCTCGTTGTTCACGGGCGCGATCGCATAAGCCGCGCGCACGCCGGTCAGGCCCAGCGCCTTGTTCGGCGACCACAGCTGCCAGACGCGCGAAAGCGCATCGTCGTGCATCGAACACGCGCCCGACAAACGCAAGGGCTCGTACGCGCGGTCCAACACCACGATGGCTGCGCCGGGCGCAACGCGCTCTTCCTGCTGCCCCAGAGGACTCGAAGGCTCGCAGGCCCAGCTCAGTCCGCCTTCGGGAGCTTGACGCAGCTTCCAGGCCACAGCGGCCTGCGCATAGTCGCCGTAACCGTGCCGCGGCAGCGCCACATCGCGCACGCCTCGTTGCGCGGCCCACGCCGTCACGCGGAAGATGAACTCGCTGGCGCTGCCGGCCGGCACGATGCGGGCGGGATCGACGCCGTGGAAAGCCGCCAGCGCGTCGCGCAACTGCGCATACGCCGGGTCGGGATAGCGGGCTGCATCCGCCCCTTGCACCGCTGCCAGCGCCCGCGGGCAGGGACCGCAGGCATTCGCGTTGGTGGAGAAGTCGTGGCCCGGCACGCCGAGCGTGTCGGGTCCGCCGTGACTCCGGGCCGCGGCGTTCATTGCCCGCTCCAGGGCCGCGACAGCACGATGGCGAGCGAAGCGAGCACTATCGACAGCAGCACGGCATGCGATGCGAGGGCCTGGGCCCGCCGGCCGTCGGCGGCCAGCGGCGCCCGAGCCGCGGCATTGAGCGTGTAGACGCCGGGCTTTCCCAGGCGAACGTCCAGGGCCAGCGCCATCGCCGCCATGGGCCAGCCGCTGTTGGGCGATGCGGTGCGGCGCGCTTCGCTGCGCAGCGCCGCGCCGGACAGACCGAGATTGGCCGTGGCCAGCAGCAAGGCGGTGATCCGCGCGGGGATCCACGACATCGCGTCGTCGGCGCGGGCGGCGAACTTGCCGGCCCACTCCCAGACCCGGCCGCCGCGCTCGCC
>JAQGNJ010000042.1 GCA_028291885.1 Ramlibacter sp.
AGTGCGTCGATTCTCGTAACCAGCTTCTATGTGGATCACCACAAAAAACCTCGAGACAAACAGCGCCGAATCGATACGTACCAAGCACGCTCGAATCCGGAGCTGCACCACAGCGAGAGGTATTGAAAAGAGAAAATCCGCCCGAGGGGGCGGCGTTCAAAATTGGTCGCCTATTGTGGACCGGGCGGTGATCTTTCGATCCGGTCACCTCTTTCTACACAATGGTAGGTGAGCAATGAAAGTATGCTTGAAGCGCCCACAGCGGTCAATAGGAACTAGCTATCGCCTCCGGCTGCACATTGACGTCGCTTGTGCAGCAGCGGGGAATCGTAGACGCAGGGTAGTTTTTGTAGATCTCAATCCATCTACGAAACTAGCGCCGGGGCGCATAAATACTTGGTGGCCTGGGGCGGAATCGAACCACCGACACGCGGATTTTCAATCCGCTGCTCTACCAACTGAGCTACCGGGCCAAGCCGCCAATTATATATCAGGCGGTGCCGCGTTTTCCGCGTGAGAGGTCGACGCCGAGCTGCTTGAGCTTGCGATAGAGATGGGTGCGCTCGAGCCCGGTCTTCTCGGCGACGCGCGTCATCGAGCCGCCTTCCTTGGCCAGGTGGAACTCGAAGTAGGACTTCTCGAATTCGTCGCGCGCGTCGCGCAGCGGCTTGTCGAGTTCGAACAGCTGGCGCGGCTGCGGTCCGAGTTCGACCACGGGCGGAATCGTCTGGCCGCCGGTCATCGCGGCTTCCACGGTGAGCTCCACTGCGGGCGCCGCCATCGGGCTCCCGAGCTTGCGCGGCAGGGCCGCCGTGTTGCGCGCCAGCCCCGTCTCGACCGCCTTCAGCAGCTTCTGCAAGGTGATCGGTTTTTCGAGGAAGGAGTGCGCGCCGATCTTGGTCGCCTCGACGGCGGTCTCGATCGTCGCGTGGCCGCTCATCATGATCACCGGCATGCTGAGCAAGCCGGTCGTCGACCATTCCTTGAGCAGCGTCACCCCGTCCGTGTCAGGCATCCAGATATCCAGCAGCACCAGGTCCGGCCGGCTGCGACTGCGGGCGGCGCGTGCCTGCGCGGCGTTTTCGGCCAACTCGACGTTGTGGCCCTCGTCGTTCAGGATTTCGGAGAGCAGATCGCGGATGCCGAGCTCATCGTCGACCACAAGTATGTTTGCCATGATTGGTTCGCGCCCCCCGCGGCGATGGGGCACTGTTGCTAGGCCGCAACTGCGAATGATAGCGATACTTGAGCACCCGCCACGGCGCCCTCTGTAAGCCGATTCTTCAGGTCGATGCGGGCTCCGTGCTCATCCGCGATTTTCTTCACGACCGCCAGCCCCAGCCCAGTGCCCTTGGCCTTGGTCGTGACGTAAGGCTCGAAGGCCCGCTTGAGGATGTGCTCGGGGAAACCGGCACCCGTGTCCTGCACGATCAGCCGCACCCGCTTGGCCGGCTTGTTCCACTGCGTCCGGATGGTCACCTCGCGGATTGCGGAGCTCTCCGTCGCGTCCTGCGCGTTCTGCAGCAGGTTGTGGATCACCTGCCGCAGCTGCTGCGTGTCGCCCAGGACCTTCGGGCAGTCGGGATCGAGCTCCGCCCGGATCGGCACCTGGCTGGCGGCGTCGATCCGCTCGCTGCCTTCGCGCGTGTACAGCTGCAGCACGTCGCTCACCAGCCCGTTCAGGTCCACCGGCTTGAGCTCCGCCGCGGGCAGCCGCGCGTAGTCGCGGAACTCGTTGACGAGCCGCTTCATCGCGTCGACCTGGTCGACGATGGTCTTGACCGACTTGGCCAGCATCACGCGTTCGGGTTCTGCCACCTTGCCGGTCAGTTTCATCTCCAGCCGTTCGGCGGACAGCTGGATCGGCGTCAGCGGATTTTTGATCTCGTGCGCGAGCCGGCGCGCCACCTCGCCCCAGGCCTGCGCGCGCTGCGCCGAAACGATTTCCGAGATGTCGTCGAACACCAGCAGCCGCGCCGCGTCGCCCGCCGAATTCGCCGGCATCTCGGCGCCTCGCGCGACGATGGTGATCGCGTGCCGGGGCGATCCGGCCTGCGCGGCGTCGAGCTCGAACGACTGCTGCCAGTGGTCCAGGCCATGCTGCTTGCGCTCGCTCAGGAAGTCGTCGAATTGCGACTGCACGCCGGCGCCGAAGGTCTCGATCCCCGGGATGGCGGACAAGGGCTGGCCCTCGCAGGCGGCCAGCGGCACGCGCAGGATCCGCGTCGCGCCCGGATTGGAGGTCATGATCCGGCCCTGCGCATCGAGCACGATGACGCCGGCCGTGAGGTTGTCCAGGATGGTCTGCAGGTTGGCCCGTGCGGCGCTGACCTGCGCCATGCTCCTGTCGACAGCGTCGCGTGCGTCCGCCAGCTGCTGCGTCATCTCGGCAAAGGACCGGGTCAGTCCGCCGAGTTCGTCCTTGCCCAGCAACACCGGCTTGGGACTGAGGTCGCCGGCCGCCACCTCGCGCACGCCGGCGGCCAGCAGCAGCAGCGGCTTGGCCAGGTGGTTGCCCAGCAGGATGGCGAGCAGGACGGCGCCGAAGATCGCCAGGAACAGGCTGAGCGTCAGCGTGCCGATGTACATCCGGCGCAGGCCTTCGCGCCCGAGCGCCCGCTCCTGGTATTCGCGGTTCGCCTCCTGCACCGCGATCGCGTTGGCAACCAGCGTCGACGGCAGCATCTTCGTGACCTGGAGGAAGCGCGGCTCCGCCAGCAGGCCCACCCCGGGCGAGGTGACGACCGCCATCGCCTTGATCCGGGCGTTGGACGTGGGCGCGAGCGCCGGTTCGTCCAGCCCTTCGATGATCGCGACCGAGCGCTGGGCGCGCGTATTGCGCAGCTGCTGCTGCGTCGGCCGCTCGGGATTGAGCTGGAATTGCGACTGCCCCGCGCTTGCGATCAGCTGGCCGCTGCCGCTCCAGAGGATCGCGTCGTTGGCCGAGAGCTGGTCGCGGATGCGCTCCAGCGTCAGCCCGGCCGAAGCGTCCGGCGTGTCGCCCAGCTGGCTGGCGGCGGCGCGGGTCTTGCTGGCCAGGTCGTTGGCCAGAGCGTCGAGGGTCGAGCGCCCAAGGCTCAGGCCGGCGTCCAGCGCGCCTTCCACCTTGACGTCGAACCAGCTTTCGATCGAACGCGAGACGAACTGGTAGGAGACGACGTAGATCAGCACGCCCGGGACGAAGCCGACCAGGGCAAAGATCGCCGCCAGCTTCACCAGCAGCCGGCTGCCGAACTTGCCGCGCCGCAGCCGCGACGCGAGCCGGGCCGCGATCCAGCCGATCACGAGCAGCAGCAGCGCCGCGACGACGACGTTGATGGCGAACAGGCGGCCGTAATTGCGTTCGTACAGCTCGCGGTTGTTGGTGGCCTGCGTCAGCAGGAACAGCAGCACGATGCCGATGGCCACCATCGCGGTGGCACCGGCCGCGACGGCCCAGCGGAAAGCCCGCGAGGTGCGCTGCGAAGGATGGGGCGGCACGTTGGTCGACATGGCTCGGGCCATGCTAACGCGGGCCGTCGATCGTCAGCCGGTGGTTGCGGCTGACGGAGATATTCCAGTCGGCCTGGCCGACCGCGCCGATCTGGAACGGTCGCGCCAGCTGCGAAACGTCGAGGCGGAAACGGAATTCGACGTTGTAGCGCTCGCCGGCGACGACGTCCGAAGCTTCGGCGATCTTCCAGCGCGAGACCCGCTGGACCGCGGCCAGCGCCTCTTCGTCGGTGTCGAAGGTCTGGCCGAGCGCGACTCCGGAATTGCCGATCACCGTCGGCGAGATGGTCAGGCGCCAGCGCCGCGTCAGGGGCTGGTAGGACAGGCGCATGTGGCGCGTCGCGTGGGCGACTTCGCGGTCGTACCAGTACCAGCGGTCGCGGTACAGGACCGATTCCATGACGAAGAACATCGGGATGCCCTTGAGCAGCGCGTCTTCGATCACCTGGGGAAGCTCGAAGCGCACGGCAGCCGACAGCAGCACGCCCTCTTCGCCGCGCTCGACCTGGAGCTGGACGATCTCGGCCGGGGCGTCCGCCAGCACCGGCGCCGCTAGCGCCAGCAGCAGGCAGGCGGCCAGCAGCCGCACAGTCCGGTCAAGCCGGTGGCGGAGCCTGGCCGGGAGCGGGGGTCTTTTGGAGCAAACTGTAGAAAAAGCCGTCGTGGTCACTGTCTTGATTGTCCGGGAGGGCATCGGCGTTTGCCCCGTCCTGGGGCAGCAAATGGCCCGGCGCCGGCCGCAAAACGGCGTCTTTGTTGTGCGCAACAAACGTTTGCACACGGACCTCGCCTTCGGCCCGGAACACGGAGCAGGTGCAATACAGCATCCGTCCGCCCGGCGCGAGCAGCGGCCACAGCGCGTCCAGCAACCGGGCCTGCTGCGCGGCGAGTTGGGCGATGTCGCTTTCGCGCCGCAGCCAGCGCACGTCGGGATGGCGGCGGACGATGCCCGACGCGGTGCACGGCGCGTCCAGCAGGATCGCGTCGAACGGCACGCCGTCCCACCAGGCGGAGGGTTGCGCCGCGTCGGCGCTGACGACCCGCGCCTGAACGCCGATGCGCCCCAGCGTCTCGCGGATGCGGTCGCAGCGCGCCGGGTCCACGTCGAGCGCCGTCACCTCGACGTCGCCGATCTCCAGCAGGTGCGCCGTCTTGCCGCCCGGCGCGGCGCAGGCGTCGAGAACGCGCAGTGGGCGCCCGCTGACGGCCATCCCCTCCAGCAGCAGCGGCGCGGCGAGCTGCGCAGCGGCGTCCTGCACCGACACCAGGCCCTCGTCGAAGCCGGGGATCTCGTGCACCGGCCTGGGGCGATGCAGCATCACGCCGTACTCGCCGACCGGTGTGGCGGGCATCTGCGCCGCCGCCAGGGTCTGCAGGTAGTCGGCGCGCGGCATCTTGCGTTCGAACACCCGCAGCGTCATCGGCGCCTGGGCGTTGTTGGCTCGCAGGATGCTCTCCCAGGCTTGCGGATGGTCGGCCCGCACCCGGTCGATCCACCAGCGCGGGTGGTTCCAGCGGGCGACGGGGTCGCGCTCGCTCGCGGCGACGAGCGCGTCGCGCTCGCGCAGGAAGCGGCGCAGGCAGGCGTTGATGAAGTTGGCCTGGGAACGCGTCACGGCATCGCGTTTGGCCGCATCGACCGTCTGGTCGACCAGCGTGAACACCTCGTAGGGCGCGTCCGTTTCGTTCCACGCCAGCGCCAGGGCGGTGCAGAGCAGCGCGTCGGCGGCGGGCGGCGGCGGCCTTTTCGCCAGCAGCCGGCGCAGGCCCTCGGCCCGGCCCAGCTGCCGCAGCGCGTGGAAGGCGAGCGCCTGCGCTGCAGGGCGCAAGCCGGGCTCCACCCGCGCCAGTGCGGGCGTGGTCGACTCGCCGTCGCGCACGGCGGCCAGGACGCGGGCTGCAGCCTGCAGCTGCCGCCAGAGGGGGACGGGGCTGGCGGTGCTCAACCCAGGGAGTCCGTCCAGATGCCGCCGTTGCCGACGGCGCGGCCGTCCGTGCTATGGCAGCTTGCGCAGGTCGCGGCGAGACTCCTGGCATACAGGGCGTCCTGCCCTTGCGCGTGCAGCGGGCCGGCAAGCAACAGCAGCGCGGTGGCTGCCCATGGCATCTTCATCGGTTTCCTCGGGTTGTCTTGCGACTATAGGTGGATTGCCGCAAGCCGGCACGACCTGGCCGGACACGGGGCTCAGCCCGGCGCCCGGATGCCGCGCGCCGGCTTGAAGCCGAACAGGCCGGCCAGGAGCAGCGCCGGGAATTGCCGGATCGCCTCGTTGTAGCGGGCCACCGCCTCGTTGAAGCGCTCCGCCGCGGAGCGGGACTGCGCGGACAGTTGCTGCCATTGCTGCGCAAGAGGCTCGGGGATCGAGGAGCCGGCGAGGTCGTTGGCTTCCTGCGCAACGCGGATCCAGGCGCTGGTCAGCACGTCGCGCGCTTCGGACAACGCCGCCGCGGCGTCGGGGTCCAGCGGGCGTGGTCGCATTGCCGCCAGGCAGGTGGTGAGCTGCGTCGCCGCCGCGCGCAAGCCGGACCAGAGCTCGGTCACCTCGTCCAGCAGGTCGCCGGGCTGGGTCAGGCCGGTGTGGATCATCGACGCCGGCAGGCTGGCGTGGACCAGCTGGGCCTGCCGGGTGAGCTCGGTCTCCAGGGCCGCGAAGGCGCCCTTGGCCTCCGAGCGCAGCCGGACCAGGCGGTTGTAGGCGCCGACGGACCAGAACAGCAGCAGGGCGGCCACGCCCCAGAGCACAAGCGGGTTCGACATGCGCCGATTGTCCACATAAAAAAGCGCCCCGGACCGCGTTGCGGGCCGGGGCGCTGTGGGGAACAGCAGCCAGAGGCTGTTATTCGGCCGCCGTGCCTTCGCTGGTCTCGGGCGCCGTGGCGCCTTCGGTCATGCTGGCCAGTTCCGCGGCCTCGGACTCGGCGATGGCGCGGCGCTCGGCCTCGTCCATCATGTCCTTGGCCTTGCGGGCCTGGTGGTACGCCATGCCGGTGCCCGCGGGGATCAGGCGGCCGACGATGACGTTTTCCTTCAGGCCGCGCAGCTCGTCGCGCTTGCCCATGATCGCCGCCTCGGTCAGCACCCGCGTCGTTTCCTGGAAGGAAGCGGCGGAGATGAACGAGTCGGTCGACAGCGAGGCCTTGGTGATACCGAGCAGCAGGTTGCTGTAGGTCGGCGGGATCTTGCCCTCGCCGCGCAGCCTGTCGTTGGTGTCCAGGATCTCCGAGCGCTCGACCTGTTCGCCGGCGATGTAGCCGGAGTCACCGACGTTCTCGACCACGACCCGGCGCAGCATCTGGCGAACGATCACCTCGATGTGCTTGTCGTTGATCTTCACGCCCTGCAGGCGATAGACGTCCTGCACTTCGTCGACGATGTAGCGCGCCAGTTC
>JAQGNJ010000328.1 GCA_028291885.1 Ramlibacter sp.
CGTGACGGTCGTATAGAGCGACGTGCGCTTGGACAGGTTGTGGACGTAGCCGATCGCCAGCTTGCGCGACTGCGGGTTGTTCGTCGTGCGGGTCACCGCGTCGGTTTTGTAGCCCGAATAGGATGCGCGCAGCAGGTGTGAGCCGACCGGGATCATGATGCCGGCCAGGAAGCCACGTCCGCTCACCGCGCCGCTGCGCTCCCGGTTGACGTAACCGGTCAGAGTGGCGAAGTTGAGGTTCAGCTGCCCACCCAGGCTGTCCTGGCGCACGTCGCCGGCGGCGTACTTGCCACGACTGAGCGTGAGCGCCACGTTGACCGGGCCCTGCTGGTAGCCCACGCGCACGCCCGCGCCGGTGCCGTCGTCATCGGTCGCCGCGCCGGTCTGGTTGTTCTCGCCCAGGTAGTACTGGGCCTGGCCGTAGAAGCCGCCCAGGTCGCGCGGAAGGAAGTAGCCGATGCCGTTGGACGAGCGAACTGCCGTCACGCCGCCGACGGTGGAACTCGCGACCTGCGAACTGCCGGATCCGAGGTTGGCGAAAGGGTCGAAGCGGTTGGTGTTGTAGAACTGCGGCGTGTAATCGCGGCCCAGGCGCAGCTCGCCCCAGTTCCCGGCCAGGCTCACCGTGGAGCGCCGGTTGAACGTCAGCCCCTGCGCGCCGCCCAGGCTGGCGTTGGTGTTCGGCTGGTTGTTGACGTTGACCGGGTTGCCGCGGCCGTCGTCGTTGTTGACGCCGAACTCCAGCCAGAACGAGGCCGACATGCCGCCGCCCAGGTCTTCCGTTCCCCGGAAGCCGAGTTGCGAGCTGCCCGAGCCCGAATTGAGCAGCTGGGTGCGCTTGGAAAGGCTGCCCTTGCCATAGCCCACGTAGGCATCGACGATGCCGAAGATCGTCACGCTCGATTGCGCGGAGGCGGCGGCGGAGGCAAGAAGAGCCAGCAGAGCAAAAGTTTTTTTCATTTCGTGTTCCAGATTGCGTTGAAAGATCGACCGGAGCCGCTCGTGCGGCGGATGCTCAGCGTCCCAGCAGGCCTTTCAGCCAGAGCCTGACCTTCTCGTTGACGTCGACCGTGAAGTCCCAGCCGTGGGTGTCGAAATACTTCACGCCGGGGATCGGGATGACTTCGCTGTTCAGGAAGCTTTTCTCGTCGATGTCGTTGCGCGTCGGCGATACGCCCATCGCGCGAGCGAAGGTTTCCTGCCCTTCCTTCGACGCGATCCAGTTCACGAACACCTTGGCCGCGTTCGGATGCGGCGGGTTGTTCACCATCGCGACCAGGCCCCAGCCCGCGGTGGAGCTCGGAGGCATGTCCGACAGGCTGTAGATCGCCTTCAGCGGCAGGCCTTCCTTGCGCAGCTTCTCGGTGGGCTCCTCGTCCGCGCTAAAGACGATGCCGTAGGTTCCGCGGGCGAGCCAGTCCGTCAGCTGGCGCGTGTCGCGCGAGATCGCCGGCTTCTGGTCGATGTACAGGCGCCGCACGAAGTCCTCGCCGACCTGCGCATAGATCTTTGCCGCCGTGTTGATGCCGGAGCCCGGAACCGTAGGCTCCATGAAGGCGATCTTGCCCTTCCACTTGGGGTCGAGCAGGTCCTTCGACGAGCGGATCTCTTCCGGCTTGACGATGCTGGTGTTGATGTGGACCAGCGGGGACAGGCTGTCAGAGATGCGCAGCACGTACTGCCCCTCGGGGTCGAGGAAGTAGGGCTTGCCCAGCTTCCACTTGGAGCCGTCCAGCACCTCGGGCAGCATCAGCACCGGCTTGATCGGATCGATCATCTTCTCGCGGTACAGGATCGTCGCCATCGACTGCGCCCCTCCCACCATCGCGTCGATCGTGTGGATCTTGGCGCCGCGTTCCGCGCGCAGCTTGGCTGCCACCTCGCTGCTGCGTCCGGCAAGGTATTCCATCGTGATGCCGTAACGGGCCTTGAAGGCCTCGGGCAGCATCTTGCGCACTTGCGCGTCGGGCGGACCCGTCACGACAACCTTGCCCTCCTTGCGGGCGGCGGCCAGCGTGTCTTCCCATGCCTTGTTGCTGCCGGGAGCTTGCGCCGAGGCCTGTGTCGCGACCAGCAGCGCGACCAGGACGATTCCAGTCAACCTATTCATTTCTGTCTCCTTCTTTTCGTTATGAGCTTGGGTGAATTGCCCGACGAGGCGCCTACCTCGTCCCTGCCTGCGTCACCTTGAAGCCGAAGCGCCGGCCCATCAGGACCATGACGCAGATCATTGCGGTGATGAGCAGACCCAGGGCGGCGGCCCGCTCCAGCTCTCCGCTCTGGCTGTACTCCAGCAAGAGGATGGAAAGCGGGCGGGACTCGGCGTTGTAGAGGAGCACCGGCGTGCTGATGCTGGACAGCGAAGTGCCGAAGTTCAGCATCCCGACGGTCACGGCGACGGGCGCGATGATCGGCAGCAGGATGCGGAAGTACGCGTAGCGCCACGAGGCGCCCGCGACGCGCGCGGCCTCCTCGAG
This sequence comes from Ramlibacter sp., assembly GCA_028291885.1. GTDB lineage: Bacteria > Pseudomonadota > Gammaproteobacteria > Burkholderiales > Burkholderiaceae_C > Ramlibacter. The sequence goes on from JAQGNJ010000328.1 coordinate 2,478, forward strand.
GTCCGGACCGAGCTGCATGAAGGCCGACTTGAACGCCTGCGTGCTGACGGGGCTGTCCTGGATCACCAGTGCGACGATGATCCCCCACACGGTCCCGTACAGCACGGAGCGCAGCGGCGTCGCCAGGAAGATCCAGAGCAGGCCCAGGCTCATGAGGATGCCCGGAACAACCCAGGGCAGCCAGGCCAGGAACTCCAGCATCGGCCGGCTGCGCATCGGCCGGCGCGACGCCAGCAGGTAGCCGATGGAAGAGTAGAGCAGGACCCCGAGCACCGAGGTCGCGACGGCGATGATCAGGCTGTTGCCAAGCGAGCCGAAGAAGATCGGGTCGCTGAACAGGTTCTGCCAGTGGGCCCAGGTGAACGGCTGGCTCAGGTTGAAGAAGCCATAGCGCCGCATGAAGGAGCCGAGCACCAGGAACACAAGCGGCAACAGCATCATCACCGTGAACCAGGTGGCGATGCAGCCCAACGCAACGTACTTCCACTTGCCCAGCTTCACCAGGTTGGTCGAATAGCCCTGGCCCGTCACCACGGTGAACTTCTTGTTGCTCTGGAAGTAGGCGCGGTACACCAGCGCCAGGGCTGCCAGCACCAACAGGAAGACGGAGCCCAGCGCCGTCGCCTCGCCGTAGGCCGGCGGCTCCTGCCGCAGGTAGTCGTAGATGCGTGTGCCGTAGACGTAGATACCCACCGGCGTGCCGAGCAGCAGTTCCACGTTGAACGATTCGAGGCCGCGGATGAAGCACAGGATCGCGATCGCGAAGATCATGGGCGACAGCACCGGGAAGGTGACGCGCCACAGCGTCGTGAACGTGCTGGCGCCCGACACCCGGGACGCCTCTTCCAGCGTCGCACCCATCCGGCGGAACAGCGGCACCAGCATCATGATCTGGAACCAGACGCCGCCGCTGCCCAGATGGACCCAGACGATTCCCCAGAAGCTGTATGGATCGAAGGGCCTCTGGATTCCGAACAGCGATGCCGCGAGTGTGTTCAGCAGGCCGAACTGCGGGTCCAGCAGCAGGATCCATGCGAGCGTGAGCGGGAACTCGGGAACGAAGAAGGCAATCCAGCAGAGGAACTCGACGGTGCGACCCCCGGGCATGTCGGTGCGGGCGATCAGCCAGGAGATGGTGACGGCCAGCGTCATCGACGGGATCAGCCGGACGACGGAGAGCAAAAAGCTGGTCCACAGCGCGTTCAGCGTGAGCGGGTCCGAGAAGGCGCGGATCCAGTTCCCGATGCCGTAAGAAGGCTCCTTTCCGGGGGGCATCGTGTTGAAGCTCCCGACCAGGAGGAACAACACGGGCAGCGCCATGCAGGCGGCGAAGAACAACAGCGCGGCAAGCTCCACGCCCTTGAAGCGGGCCGGCTTCTTGCCTTGCATGAAGGGGGCCTGCAGTTCCTGGATGGTGCTGCTCATTGCGCGAGGACGGTGATGCTGGCGGGATCGAACTGGAGCCGGACCGTCGCGCCGACGGCGTACAGGTCGCGCTTGCCGGCCGGCACCTGCAGGCAGCTGCCCGCGGTGCTGATCGTGTATTCGAGGTGGCTGCCCATGTAGGCGACGCGTCCGACCTGGCCCGTGACCTGATTCGGGCCGCAAGCGGTGGCGGGCAACACGGTGATGTCTTCCGGCCGGCACAGCACCCGCACTTCCTGGCCCTGGCTGAACTCATGGCCCCGGCCCCCGGGCAGCGACAGGCTGCCGCTGTCGCGGACCACGACGAAGCCGTCCGCCCCATCCCTGCGCACGGTGCCGCTCACGACGATGGTGCGACCAAGGAAGTCGCTTACGAAGCGGGTCCGCGGATGCTCGTACAGCTCGCTGGGTGAGCCGACCTGTTCGACCTGGCCCTTGTTGAGGACGGCGATGCGGTCCGACATCGCCAGTGCTTCGTCCTGGTCGTGGGTGACATAGACCACGGCGAGGTTGAGGCGCTTCTGCAGCGCACTCAGCTCCAGCCGCATTTGCTCGCGCAGTTTGACGTCCAGGTTGGAAAGCGGCTCGTCCAGGAGCAGCACCTTGGGCGTGTGCACGATGGCGCGGGCCAGCGCGACGCGCTGCTGCTGGCCGCCGGACAGCTGAGTGGCTCCGCGCTCTTCCAGGCCCTGCAGGCCCACGATCTCGACCACTTCGATGACGCGCCTGCGAATCTCGGCGGCCGACACATTGCGCACGCGCAGGGGAAAGGCCACGTTCTCGAACACGCTCAGATGCGGCCAGATCGCATACGACTGGAACATCATGCCGATCCCGCGCTTGTCCGGCGGAACGAGCACGCCGCGAGCGGGCGCGGCGAGGCATTGTCCGTCCAGCTCGATCTCGCCACTGTCCGGCTCTTCCAATCCCGCGAGCAGCCTGAGCGTCGTGGTCTTGCCGCACCCGGAGGGGCCAAGCAGAGTGAAGAACTCGCCTCGCGCCACGCTGAAACTGATCTCGTTCACGATCCTCGTCGTGCCGTAGTCCTTCACCACTTTCGTGAAAGCCAGAATGGGTTTTGTCACCGTGTCCTCGTCAAGCATCTGCAATGGGAAAGTTCTTTCGTCGCACCGCCGGCGTCATTGCCACAGGGCGAAGCCCATGCCGGAGCCGGTGCCGGCGTGGGAGCGATAGAAGGGGACGTAGTCCACGACCTCCATCTGCAGCCCCACCTGGTTCATCGCAGCGGACACCGGGAACCAGTTCTTGATCTCGCCCGAGCCGGACTGCAGCGCGCTGTTCGGGAGCGAGGCAAGCAAAGTCTCGTCGCGGGACTGCATTGCCCCCAGCACCAGCGCATCCAGTTCCTCATCGACCACGAAGTGGCTCAGGCCGCCCGATCCGATGAGCGCCACCCGCTCGTCCCCCGGCCAGCTCTCGACCGCCTCGAGGATGGCGCGCCCGACGGCGAGGCTGCGCGCGCTGGTCGGCTGGTTGGGCGGAAAGAAGGCGTTCAGGAACACCGGGACGCTCGGCGGCGGCCGGTCCCGCATGATCTGCCGGTAGGGGAATCCGAACGCGTGCGGGATGCCGTTCCTGGAGGGAGAGCCGACGGGCAGGCTGGTCGACGCGGCGACGTCGAAGTCCCTCTCGATCAGACAACTGACCAGGTGTTCGCCGAACTCCGGGGCACCCGGATAGAGCAGGGGTTCGGGCGGGCTGTGCCCCAGCTCGGCGATCGCGATGCCGGGCGGCAGCATGCTGCGCTGAGCCTCGGTCCTGGGCGCGTTCAGGATCTCGGACCCGTAGAAGACGGCCAGCGCGGGATTGTTGTCTTGCAGGAACAGCTCGTTCTGGTCGTTGCCGCAGATGATGGCCAGATCGATCCTGGCCTCCTCGAACGTTGCCGCCAGGCGCCTGATCGCCGCCTGCGTGCGCTCCAGCGCGGCCTGCTGCGCAGATGGCTGGAGCTGCGACGCGAAGCCCGGCTGGCGCAGCGCCAGCAGTTCCTCGAAGTCGTAGGTTTTCCCGCGGAAATGCAGCGCCTTGTTCTGGCGGTCCGCGAGGACACGCTGTCCCCATTCGTGCGCGGGGGTGTTGAGCATGGGTCCGTGCGAGGTGCCGATGCCCAGGACGATCTTTGCCAAGGTGCTTGTCCTTCTCGAGTGTCGCGATGCGCCCGAAGCGGATTCGCAGCGGCGGAATAATTAGTTGTCGAAAACAACTGACTGGCGATGTTACTTGAGCGACGATGGCCGCACAAGCTTCGAAACGCGGGTTTGGCCGCGTGAAGCACAAGTGTTTTCCCTTAGGGAGAGGGACGTGCGCGCGGCCTCGGGGCTCGCTATGCAGCGCTTGCGCGCAGTGCGAACGCGGAGCGCGTGGCGACCGGAAGCGAAAGGGAAGGAAGCGAAAGGAAAGGAAGCGGAGAGCGCTACGCCGCTGCGTCGGGGGCGCAGGCCTGCGCAGAAATGACCGCCTTCAGGCGCGTCTCGATCGAGTCCAGCGAGGCGAACAGGAAGCTCAGGCCTTCGGCACGGATGTCCGTCGTGATCGCGGCCTGCACGGCGGATAACTCCGCCTCGACGCGGCGGTAGACGGCCTTGCCGCGCGGGGTCAGGAACAGGTGCATCGTGCGGCCATCCGCGGCGATCGACTTGCGCCGGATCAACTCCAGTTCCAGCAGGCTGGCGACGGCGCGTGAGACCGCCGATTTGTCCAGCGTGACGAGGCCGGTGAGTTGTTGCGCGGTTGCCGGAGCGATCTTGTACAACGCCCCCAGCACTTTCCACTGGTGATTGCTGATGCCGTGTGCGATGAGGATCGGGAGCGTGGCCTTGCCGATGAGGAAGGTGAGCATGGACAGGCGGTAATGCAGGTTCTCCTTCATCGGCCTGCCCACGGACGCGCCGTGTCCCGATGCCGGCGCGCTCGCCGTCGCGGGCGAAGCGCCCGCTGCTCTCTTCTTTTTGGTTGTCATCTTTTCAGCCACTGAGCCACTCAGCCACTTAGCCCATCGCGGGCGTCCCAAGAACCGAGCTTACTCCACGAAGCGCCCGCTCCGGCAGATCCAGGCCGTCTCAGCCCTCTTCCCCGACCAGCTTGCAGTAGTAGTTCCAGGCCGAGGCCGGGTTGCCCTCGCCGATGTTGTCGAACGAAGCGATGTCTTCGTCGGAGATCGGCTGCGGGTTGCCCAGCAGGTGGGCGCGGTAGTTGATCTCGGCGACTTCGTTCAGGCGGATCGCCGTCAGCGTCACGTCTTCCACGCTGCTGCCGCAGGTTGTGATGCCATGGCCGCGCATCATGCAGGCCCGGCCTTTGATCGCGCTCGCCAGTTCCTGGCCGAGTTCGTCGTTGCTGATCAGGACGCTGCGCGGATAGGTGTCCACGCCCTCCATCACCAGACGCAAGCCGTTAGGGTCGTAGGCGCCGAACAGCGGCAGCAACGGCTTGTCGCAGATCGTGAACAGCATCACCGTTTCCGGGTGCGCATGCAGCACCGCCGAAACGTCCTGCCGGGTCCGGTACAGCCAGGTGTGGATGAACACCTCCTTGGGCACGTGGAGGTCGTCGCGACCGGACAACTTGCTGCCGTCGAGGCCGACGGTGATGATGTCTTGCGCGCTGGTGTAGCGCAGCCCCGATTCCCCCGGGCCACGGGCCCGGATCAGGATGTTGTCGGTGCCCGGCACGCGGGTGCTGATGTGGCCGTAGGTGCTCTTCGTCAGCTGCAGCTTGCCGACGATCCGGCAGGCTTTGGCCACACGCTCGCGCAGCGCGCTGAGGTCGTCGTCGGACATGGCTTCAGCGCGCCGGCGCGGGCGCCGGGTCCTGCGCCTGCTGCTTGGTCTTGTCCTGCAGGCCGAAGGCCTGGTGGAACACCTCGAGGTGGATCACCTGATTCTTGGCCGGGTCACGGACGACTCCCATGGGGTCGCCGCCGCGCTGCACGATCTCGATCTGTTCCTTCAGCAGGCGGCGCAGCATCACGACGCCGCGATCGGTCGTTCCCAGGTGCTCCTTGGTGCGGTCGGTGATCGCCCCTTGCGATTCCCATGCAAGCGAGTCCTGCGCCGTCACGATGTTCATGTCGTACTCGCCGGCTTCGTTCTTGAGCGCGCAGGGCTCGTACACGATGTCCTGCTCGGCCGGCGTCACCGCTGTTTTCGAGGGAAGGAAGTTCACGTGATAGACCCGCGTGTGGGTGTCGTCGATGGGCACCCGCAGCTGCATGTTGTGCAGGTAGCCCAGCTTGTTTTCTTCCTCGGTCAGCTGCGCCGCCTCCGCAGAGTTCTTCGAGCCCCGCACGCTGAGCGCCGAGCGGCTGATCACCAGGCGAAGCGCGGTCGGGAACACGAGCGGATGCTGTTCGACCAGCGGCGGGTCGCCGGGGTTGCGGCCCTGCGTGATCCGCTGCTTCTGGATGCCGTAATCGAATCGGATGAACTCGTGCTTCTCGCGGTACTGCGCCTGGATGCCGAGCGCGATGTAGCGCTCCTCGCCCACCGGCGACTTCTCGGAGCCCAGGCTGCCGTGCAGCCAGTGCAGGTGTGCCGGATCGACCGAATTTTCCATCGCCTGCAGCCAGTTGCAGTCGATCACCGACTCGATCACGCCCCAGCGCCTGCCGTCTTCGCGCGCCAGCACGTCCCAGCGCGGCAACACCGGCGCGGGCAACGGCCCCATGTACGCGAACAGCAGCCCGGCGAGCTTTTCGACCACGTACGCGGGCTGCTGGATCTTGTCCTTGTAGTTGCTGTCCGGCGGTTCGGCGGGCTGCTCGATGCAGCGTCCCTGCAGGTCGAACTTCCAGCCGTGGTATGGGCAGCGGATGCCATGCTCGTCGACACGGCCGAAGAACAGCGACGCCAGCCGGTGCTGGCAGTTCTCGGCCAGCAGGCCGTAGCGCGCCTCGGATTGGCCGGCCTCTGCGGGCATGCGGAAAACCACCAGCTTCTCGCCGAGGATGGTCACTCTCTTGATCGGCTTTTCGGGCGTCAGCTCGCAGGCGGCGGCGACAGGGTGCCAGTAGCGGCGCAGCAATTCGCCGCTCGGCGTGGAGGGCCCGACGCGCGTGAGGAATTCGTTCTCGTCTTTTGTCATTGTTGTCTCCTGTGCTGCTGCTGCCGCCCGTTGGCCGGACGCGTTGGCGCTGGCGCATTGTTGGACAACTAGTTGTAAATGTCAACCGTATGTCTGAGCGCGCGCGGACGACCGCCGGCGCCTCGGACCGGGTGGATCGGCGAGTTTGACTTGACCGCCATTCCGCTGTCGTACACGCACGCCGGCTGCGCAAACGCAGTCCGCTTCATGGGAACGATCTCGTCGATGGAGCGGCCGACGTTGTCCGCCTGGCTCGACTCGCCCGGACGGGTGCGGAACACGGCGTAGTTCGACTGGGCCCTGGCCAGGCCCCCTTCATCGGACGGCACCCGCGCCGGGCTCACCACGTGCCGCATGGAATACGGGCCGTGGTAGATGGTCTGGGTGATGCCGTAGACCATCGAGCGTGCGGCGGACTTCGTCCAAGGATTCAGGATCACGCATGGGCGGCGTGGACGAATTCGTCGAAGACATTGCACACAGAAGCCAGCCTCCTGGCGGCGACGTCTATCTGATAGACCTCGAAGAAGAAAGCAGTGCGTCGCAAGCATATTTCACTCTTGCAAACGACTCGCTTCCCGGTGTTGCACAGGGCATCTGCTGGAGGATGCTCGCCTGGCTTGAAGCCGGGGCGTACGCCTGGAGCAAACGTCCAACTTGGGGCAGCGATCGAAGTTCCGCCGAAGCGTCGCGCCTACTTCTCGCCCAAGATCGCATCCTCGGCGCTCACCACATCAGAGTAGCGCCGGTAAAGCCCGGACACGTTGTCGAGGTGTGCGCGCATGGCGGCGAAGGCGGCCTGCGGGTTGGCTCCCGCAATCGCCTGCACGATTGCCCGATGCTGCGCATCGGACTTGCTGCGCTGGTCCGGCTTGATCGAGGGCCTGCGAAATCTGCGCCAGCTGGCGGAACGCCGCAGGCGGTTAACGAGGTCGAGCATCTCGATCAGCACGCTGTTGTGTGTGGCCTTGGCGATCGACATGTGCAGCGCGAAGTCCCAATGCTCGTAGGCGTCAAGATCCGAAGCCTCCTCGCGGCGCTGCATGCAATCGCGCATGTGGGCCAGGTCGGCGGCCCGCGCCGCATGCGCGGCAAGCTCCGCAATGGCCGGCTCCAGCGCATAGCGCACCTCGAGCAGCTCGCGCGGGCTCAAACCGACCGAACTGTCGATCGCGAGAGCCCCGCCAAGCGCCAGCGCCTGCAACTGGGGCGGCGCGATACCGGCGCCACTGGCCACGAAGGTGCCGCGCCCCACGTGGCGCACCACGACACGGTCGTTCTCCAGGATCGCCAGCGCCTCGCGGATCGCATTGCGGCCGACGCCGAACTCCGTGGACAACCGCCGCTCTGGCGGCAGCTTGCGCTCGCGCCGCTGCAGCATGACTTCGATGTGGGCGCGCAGGCGAGCGACGGTTTCCGCGATTTCGGGCCGGTCATCCAGCGAATCCTGCGCGCGCTCTAGGGGGTTGTACTGAGTTTTCAAAACCAATCCGAACCATTGTTTCCAACCAATTCCCCGACTTGTACAGTGCCTGCAACTCTTCGTCAAACCCATCCAACGCAATGATCATCGACTGCCACGGCCACGTCAGCCCGCCCACCGAACTGTGGGCCTACAAAGCTTCAATCCTGTCACATCGCGGGTCGCACGGCCGGGGCAGCGTGACCGTGAGCGACGAAGAGTTGCTCGAGGCAATGAACAAGAAGGAGATGGCTCCCGCGGGTCACCTCGACATGCTCAAGCGCGTCGGCACCGACCTGCAGCTGATCTCGCCCCGCCCCTTCCAGATGATGCATTCGCAGAAGCCGGGTCGGCTGGTGCACTGGTTCTGCGAGGAGGTCAATACCGTCATCCATCGCCAGGTGATGCTGCTGCCGAACCAGTTCTTCGCCGTCGCCGGATTGCCCCAGGTCGCCGGAGAGCCGGTCGAGGGTGTGCTGCCGGAGCTGGAACGCGTCGCGAAGCTTGGCTTCAAGGGTGTGTTGCTTAATCCGGACCCGTACGAGAACAGCGGCACTGAGGCGCCTGGCCTCGGCGACCGCTACTGGTATCCGCTGTACGAGAAGCTGTGCGAGCTGGACATGCCGGCGCACGTGCACGCTACCGGTTCGCATTCGGATCGTTCGCCGTACACCATGCACTTCATCAACGAGGAATCAATCGCGGTGTACAACCTGGTCAATTCCAGCGTGTTCACCGACTTTCCTCAGTTGAAGATTGTGATGTCGCATGGCGGGGGCGCCATGCCCTACCAGCTGGGCCGGTTCGAATCCGGCGCGATGCGTTCCGGCCGACGCTTCTCCGAGGGCATGCGCAAGCTCTACTACGACACCGTCCTTTACACAGAGGGGGCGCTGCGCCTGCTGATCGAAACCGTCGGCCCCGATCGTTGCCTGTTCGGCTCGGAGTGCCCGGGCGTCGGGTCCGCGATCAACCCCGCGACCGGTCGCACATTCGACGACATCCGCGGCCTGATCGAAGGCTTCGAGTGGCTGAGCGCCGGGGAGAAACACATGATCTTCGAGGGCAACGCGAAGAAGGTGTTCAACCTCAACATCGACTAAGAAGCCCGCAGGCAGAAGAGGAATTTATCGTGGCGCAGATCGTGCTCGGGTTGGCGACATCCCATGGCCCCATGCTCTCGACGCCCCCGGAACAGTGGGGGCAAAGGGTAGTGGCCGACAGGGCCAACCACGCGCATGCCTATCGGGGCCGCACCTACACCTTCGACGAACTGGTGGCGTTGCGCGCCGGCGAAGGTATTGCACAGCAAGTTTCGCCGGAGGCTTGGCGTGACAGGCACGCCAGCTGCCGGCGTGCGATAGGCGCGCTGGCGGGGGTTTTCGAGCGCGTGCGCCCGAACGTCGCCGTGATCTTCGGCAACGACCAGATGGAACTGTTCGGCGAGGACAACATTCCCGCCTTCGCGGTCTACTGCGGCGAGACCATCCGAAACCAGGAATACGGCCCCGAGAAGATGGGCAAATTGCCGCCGGGGATTGCCATTTCCGTGGCGGGCCACATCCCGCCGCAGGGCGCCGACTACACCGGCCACGCCGCGCTCGGCAGCCACATCATCCGGTCATTGACGGCCGCGGGCTTCGACGTGGCGGCACTCAAGGAGTTCCCGGCGCGGCACCCGACCATTCCACACGCATTCGGCTTCGTCTACCGCCAGATCATGAATGACCGGCCGGTGGCTTCGGTGCCGCTGTTTACCAACACGTTCTACCCGCCGAATCAGCCCTCGGCGTCCCGCTGCCGCCTCTTCGGCCAAGCGGTGCTGCGCGCGGTGCAGGCTTGGCCCGGGTCGGAACGTGTGGCGCTGATCTCCTCCGGCGGGTTGAGCCACTTCGTGATCGACGAGAAGCTCGATCGCATGGTGCTCGACGCTCTGCGGGCCGGCGATAGTGATGCGCTCGACGCGATCAGCGAAGACCTGTACCAGTCTGGATCGTCGGAGATCAAGAACTGGATTCCACTGGCCGGCGCCATGGCCGAACTTGGCTGGCCCGCGACCATCGTCGACTATGTCCCCTGCTACCGCTCCGAGGCGGGCACAGGCAATGCCATGGGCTTTGCCTACTGGGAGCCGGAGAACTCCCGGTGACCAGCCTGGCCGGAGTGCTCTTCGACGGCATCGCCTACGGCGCACTGCTGTTCCTGATCAGTGTGGGCCTGTCCGTGACGATGGGCCTGATGAATTTCGTCAACCTGGCCCACGGGGCCTTCGCCATGGTGGGCGGCTATGCCTGCGTGGTGTTGCTCAATCGCTTCGGCTGGCCTTTCCTTGCGACGCTGCCGGTGGCCTTCCTGCTCTCCGCCGCGATCGGGCTGGTGCTGGAGCGAACCCTCTATCGCCGCTTGTACCGCGCGAGCCATCTCGACCAGGTGCTGTTCTCGATGGGCCTCACCTCCGTGGCCGTCGCAGCGCTGACCTACGTCTTCGGCCCCGCCCAGCAGATGATCCAGCTGCCGTCGTGGATGCAGGGTCAAGTGCAGGTCGGGCCCTTCAGCCTTGGCACTTATCGCCTGTTCCTGATCGCACTGGTTCTGGTCACATTGGTGGCCCTGACCTGGCTGCTCGAGCGCACACGTTTTGGCGCCGAAGTACGCGCCGCCGTGGACAACCCGCAGGCCTCGGCGGGCAGCGGCATCAATGTCGACCGGGTGTTCAGCCTTGCCTTTGCGCTCGGGTCCGGCCTCGCCGGCCTCGGTGGCGGGCTCGGAGTGGAACTGCTTGGCCTGCATCCCACGTTCGCCTACAAGTACCTCGTGTACTTCCTGCTGGTGGTCGCCGTCGGCGGCACGTCGAGCATGAAGGGCCCGTTGCTCGCGGCGATGCTGTTGGGAGTCCTCGACACGGTCGGCAAGTACTACGTGCCTGCCGCAGGCGCTTTCATCATTTACGGCCTGATGGTGCTGCTGATGATTTTGTTCCCCGCAGGGCTGGTGCGGAGGGCGGCATGAGTACCCTGCGGCACGCACCGCCCCTCGGGCAGGTCCCTGTCGCCGCCGCAGCCCCCCGCCTGGCCGACGGCGCCTGGCGCCCCGCCGAACTGCTGTTCTGGCTGCTGCCGGTGGCGGCCTATCTGGTCTTTCCCGAGCACCTGCTGTTGATCAACCAGATGATGATCGTCGGCCTGTTCGCGCTCTCGCTGGACCTGATCGTCGGCTACGCGCGCATCGCCTCGCTTGGACACGCCGCGTTCTTCGGCGTCGGCGCCTACACCGCGGGGCTGCTGTCTGTCCATGGTTGGGGCGAGCCCCTCAGCGGGCTGCTCGCGGCCGGCCTGGTCGCGGGGCTCTTCGGCCTGTCCGTCAGCTTTCTGGTGGTGCGCGGCGGCGACCTCGCGCGGCTGATGGTGACGCTGGGCATCGGCATGATGCTGTACGAACTGGCCAACAGGGCCGCGTTCATCACTGGCGGTGCCGACGGGCTCTCGGGGATGGCCATGCACAAGCTGCTGGGCCTCTTCGAGTTTGATATCTACGGTCGCACCGCGTTCTACTACGCCCTGGCGGTTCTCGTATTGGTGTTCGTGCTGATGCGCCGGCTGGTGCAGTCCCCCTTCGGCCTGGGCCTGCTCGGAATCCGCGAAGGCGAGAAGCGCATGCCGGCGATCGGCGCCGATGTCCGTCGCAAGCTGGTTATCGCCTTCACCATCAGTGCGGCGGCAGCGGGCGTGGCCGGAGGCCTGCTGGCTCAGACCACCCAGTTTGTGGCGCTCGACTCGCTCGGTTTCCACCGCTCCGCCGAATTGCTGATGATCCTGATCCTCGGCGGAACCGGGCGCTTGTACGGTGCGCTGCTGGGCGCGATCGTCTTCCTGCTGGCGCATCACTTGCTGGCCAACCTCAACCCCGTCTACTGGCAATTCTGGATCGGCCTGCTGCTGATCGTCATCGTGCTGTTCGCCCGGGGCGGCATCATGGGCGGTCTGGACGTCCTCGTTCGCCGCATCGCGCTGCTGCGCGACAAGGGTGGCCGATGACGACGCCCACGCTACGCACCGAAGGCCTGGGCAAGCGCTGGGGCCTGTTCGACGCCAACAAGGACGTCAGCCTGACGCTGCACCCGGGTGCGCGCCACGCGCTGATCGGGCCCAACGGTGCCGGAAAGACCACGCTGATCAACCTGCTCACGGGCGCGATCGCGCCGACCGCCGGCCGGGTTTTCCTGGGCGACGAGGACATCACCCGGCTGCCCCAGCACCTGCGGGTCAAGCGCGGCATGACGCGCACCTTCCAGATCAATACCCTGTTCGCCGGCCTCACAGTGCTGGAGTCGGTTCTGCTGGTCATCTGCGAACGCAAGGGCCTGCAGAACCGCCTGCTGCGCACCGTCGCCAGCCTGCGAGACGAGACCGATGAGGCGATGGCGCTGCTGGTCACGCTGAAGCTCGCGCGCGAAGCCGACACCCCGACTCGTTCCCTGGCGTACGGCCGCCAGCGGCTGGTTGAGATTGCGCTGGCGCTCGCGACCCGGCCGCGGGTGCTGCTTCTGGACGAACCGGCCGCCGGCATCCCTTCGGCCGAGAGCGCAGAACTGTTCGAAGTGATCGCCGCGCTGCCGCGAGACGTCACGATCCTCTTCATCGAGCACGACATGGGCCTGGTATTCCGCTTTGCGGAGCAGATCACCGTGCTCACCGGCGGCCAGGTGCTGTGCGAAGGCACGCCGGCCCAGATCGCCGCCGACCCGCGAGTGCGCGAGGTCTACCTGGGCGAGGCCGTCCATGAGTGAGCTGCTGGTGCTCGATCGCGTCACCGCAGGCTACGGAGCGTCGGTGGTGCTCGAGGACGTTTCGGTGTCGCTCGCGGCAGGCGGTAGCCTGGCCCTGCTCGGGCGCAACGGCGTCGGCAAGTCCACCCTCCTGCTGACCCTGATGGGCTTCACCTCCCTGCACGGCGGCGCGGTGCACTGGCAGGGCCGCGACTTGCAGCGCGTCTTGCCGCATGCGCGGGTGCGCGCAGGCATCGGCTGGGTGCCGCAGGAGCGGCTGATGTTCCCGTCCCTGAGCGTAGCGGAGCACCTGCAGGTGGCGGCGCGGCCCGGCGAGTGGGACATCCCGCGCGTCTACCAGCTCTTCCCGCGCCTGGCGGAGCGCCGCCGCAATATGGGCGACCAGCTATCGGGCGGCGAGCAGCAGATGCTCGCCATCGCCCGCGCGTTGATGACCAATCCTCGCGTGCTGCTGCTCGACGAGCCCATGGAAGGCCTGGCACCGCTGATCGTGCAGGAATTGCTGGGGGTGCTGCGCCGCCTCGTCAGCGACTCCGGCCTGTCGGTGATCGTGGTCGAACAGCACGCGCGTCTTGCATTGGAGCTCACGCGCCAAGCCGTGGTCCTCGAGCGCGGGCGGGTGGTGCACGCGTCCGACAGCGCGAGCCTGCTCGCCAGCCCCGAAACCCTCAACCGCCTGATCGGCGTCGCCTGATTCCCATGTCTCCCACCTTTCAGGTACTCGTCCGGTCGATCACCCTCGAAGCGGCAGGAGTGCTGTCGTTCGAGCTGCGGCCGCTTGACAGCCAGCTGCTCCCGGCCTTCACGGCCGGTGCGCATATCGACCTGCACCTGCCTGGCGGCCTGGTTCGCAGCTACTCGCTGCTCAACTCGCAGGACGAGCGGCATCGCTACGTAGTGGCCGTGCAGCTCGATCCCAACGGCCGGGGCGGCTCACGCGCAGCCCACGAACTGCGTGTCGGCCAGACGATGGGGATCGCCGGCCCGCGCAACAACTTCCAGCTGGCCGAAGCCGCGCCGCATACGGTGCTGGTGGCCGGAGGGATTGGCATCACGCCGCTGTGGTCCATGGCGCAGCGGCTGCAGGCGCTGGGTCGCTCCTGGGAGCTCCACTACTGCGCCCGCACGCGCCAGCAGGCGGCGCTGCTCGACCGTTTTGAGGCCCTGGCGCCCACGGCCCGCGCGCGGGTCCACCTGAACTTCGACCATGAGCCCGGCGGCAGCGCGCTCGATCTCGCCGGCCTGCAGTCGCGCCACGCCGGCGAGACCCATTTCTACTGCTGCGGGCCGACCGGCATGATCCAGGCCTTCCAGGCGGCCACCGCGCAGCGGCGGCGCGAGTGCGTCCACGTCGAGTATTTCGCCAGCCCGATCGAGGCGGCGGTAGCCGGTGGCTTCGCAGTGCAGCTCGCCCGGCGCAAAACGCGCCTGCTGGTGGCGCCGGGCCGGAGCATCCTGCAGACGCTGCTGGACGCCGGGGTGGAAGTGCCTTACTCCTGCATGGAGGGCATCTGCGGCAGTTGCGAGGTGCCCGTGTTGGCCGGCGAGCCGGAGCACCGCGATCTGGTGCTCAGCCCGGAGGAACACGCCCGCAACACGCGAATCATGGTCTGCTGCTCCGGCAGCAGGAGCGACACCCTGGTGCTCGACCTGTGATGACGCAACCCATCCCGATCCCGGTGACCGTGCTCACCGGCTTCCTCGGCAGCGGCAAGACGACGCTGCTGGCGCGTCAGCTCACCGAGCCCGCGATGGCTGGCACAGCCGTGGTGATCAACGAGTTCGGGCAGGTGGGGCTGGACCACCACTTGCTGGAACGGCTGGAGGGCGAGACCGTGCTGCTGGACAGCGGCTGCATCTGCTGCAGCATGCGCGACGGCCTCGCGGCCACGCTGCACGGCCTGCTGCTGCGGTCGCAAGGCGGCCAGCTACCGCCGATCGAGCGGGTGGTGATAGAGACAACCGGCCTGGCGGATCCAGGTCCCATTCTCGCCACGCTGTTCATGGACCCCCGGCTGGCGCAGGCCTTCAGCATCGGGGCCGTGGTGACCACGGTCGATGGCGTGCATGGCCTGCCGACGCTCGACGCCCACCTGGAATCGGTGCGGCAGGTTGCGGTGGCGGACCGCCTCGTGCTGACCAAGGGCGACCTGGCGCACCCAGGCGAGCTGCTGCGGCTGCGCGAGCGCCTGCTGCGCATCAATCCCGACGCGGAACTACTCCCGGTCATCGGCGGCGACGCCAGTCCCGACGTGCTGCTGCCCATGCCGCAGCCGCGCGTGGCGGTGCCGCCGCCTGCTGCGCACGCATGCGACGAGCACTGCGGCCACCCCGAGCACCACGAGTTCGGGCCCGCGCCGCACGACGCGCGGGTGGCGTCACACGTGTTCAGCTTCGAGCAGCCGCTGGACTGGGGGTTGGTCAGCCACTGGCTTGGCAGCCTCGCCTTCTTCCATGGCGAGCAGCTCCTGCGTGTCAAGGGATTGCTGGCGGTCGAGGGCGAGGCCCGGCCGCTGGCGGTGCACGGCGTACGCCACGTCCTGCACGAACCCGTGGCGCTACGCGCCTGGCCCGATGCCGACCACCGCTCACGCATCGTGTTCATCACCTGCGACCTGGGCCGCGACGCAATTGCCGCGACCTTGCAGCGGGCCTTGCAGGACAGGCGAGGCGAGCCTGTGGCAGACATCGGTGAGGCCCTTGCCACATCGCCCCTAGCGGCCAACAACTCGCCCGTCCCGGGCGCCTGGATGGAGTGAGACCATGCTTTCGAACGATGACAACGAGACCCTCTGCCGCGTCGGCAAGGGCACGCCGATGGGCGAACTGTTCCGGCGCTTCTGGCTGCCGGCGCTGCTGACCTCCGAGCTGCCGGTGCCCGACTCCGGGCCGCGCAGGCTGCGGCTGCTCGGCGAGGACCTGGTGGCGTTCCGCGACAGCCAGGGCCGGGTGGGCATCATCGCGGCCCACTGTCCGCACAAGCTGGCCCCGCTCTACTTCGGCCGCAACGAGGAAGGGGGCCTTCGCTGCATCTACCACGGCTGGAAGTTCGACGTCACCGGCCAATGCGTGGAAATTCCCAACCTGCCGGCCAGCTTCAACGTCGCCGCGCTGAAGCAAAAGGCCGCCATCACGGGCTATCCCACGCGAGAAGCCGGCGGCTTCGTCTGGGTCTACATGGGACCGCGCGACCGCGAGCCGCAGATGCCCGGCTTCGAGTGGACCGCGGTGCCGCCCGAGCAGAACCACGTGGCGCGCTGGTTGCAGCGCACCAACTGGGCCCAGGGCATGGAGGGCGAGATTGACAGCTCGCACATCAGCTTCCTGCACCGCGAGTTCGACCCGGTGTCCTGGGGCAACAAGGCGCTGGTCAAGGTGACGGCGCCGATCCCGCCGGGCACCCGCGACGCCGCCCCGGTCATGACGATTCGAGAAACCCCTTACGGCCTGGTCTACGGCGCCCGCCGCAACAACGACTCGGGCGACTACCTCTGGCGCGTGACGCAATGGTTCGTCCCGATGTACAGCATGATTCCCAACGGCGAGTACCCGCGCTCCGGCCGCGCCTGGGTGCCGGTGGACGATCACAATGTGATGGTCTTCAACTACACCTACCGAGCCGATCGCCCGTTCACCACTGAGGAGTGGAGCTACCTCGAAGCCGGCCCCTCCTTCCCGCCGCCGAAGGAGCCGGTGGCGGTTGAACTGGACGACGGCTACGTCATCGACACCTGGGTGCCGCTGGCGCGCAAGTCCAACGACTACCAGCTGGATCGCGAGCGCCAGAAGAAGGTCAACTTTTCCGGCATCTCCACGGTCACCGACCAGGATCGGGCGCTGCAGGAAAACATGCCCAGCGGCTTTGGCCTGGGCCCCGGGCGAATCGTCGACCGCTCGCGCGAGATGCTGGTGCCCTCGGACGCGCCGGTGATCACCGCGCGCCGCATCCTGATCAAGATGGCCAAGGACCTCCAAAAGGGAATTGAGCCGTCACAGCCGCACGACGGGAAGCTGTACGCGCCGCTGTCAATGTCGGCGCTGGCGCCGCAGGCTGAGTTCGACGACTTCCTGGCAGCGTGGCCGGCGGGCAGGGCGCGGGTTGAGGCCGGCGATGGAACCAGCTGACGACACGCTTGCCTGCGCACTGGCCGAACCCCCTGTGCCGGGTGCTCCGGTGCGGCTCGGCATCTGCGGACTCGGCCTGGCGGGGGCGCTGATGGTCCGTGCGGCCTCGCTCGCAACCGGCATCCGGCTGGTGGCGGCGGCCGACACGCGGGAAGCGCCGCGCGCCGCGTTCGCCCGTGACTTCGGCGTGCCGGCCTACGCCGACCTCGAGCACCTCTGCAAGGACCCGGATGTGGAGGCGGTCTACGTCGGCACTCCGCACCAGTTCCATGCCGAGCACGCGGTGATGGCGGCCAGCCACGGCAAGCACGTCGTGATCGAGAAGCCGATGGCCCTCACACTCGCCGACTGCGACGTGATCCTGCAGGCCGCCCGCACGCACGGCGTGCAGCTGCTGGTGGGTCACACGCACGCCTACGACCCCGCCATCCGCGCCATGCGCCGCATCATCGCGAGCGGCCGGATGGGTCGGCTGCATATGCTCGCCACGCTGAATTACACCGACTTTCTCTACCGCCCGCGCCGGGCGGAGGAACTCGACACCGCGCGCGGCGGCGGCATCGTCTTCAACCAGCTGCCGCACCAGCTCGACATCCTTCGCACGCTCGGCGGCGGCCTGCTGCGCAGCGTGCGCGCCGGCTGCGCCGTGCTCGATGCAGCGCGGCCCACCGAGGCGGCCGCGACTGCTTTCCTCGAGTTCGAGGACGGCACCGCCGCGTCGATGGTTTACAGCGGCGCCGATTACTTCGACAGCGACGAGCTGCACGGCTGGGCCGGCGAGGGCGGTGAACCCAAACAGCCGCGCCACGGCAGCGCGCGGCGCGCGCGCGCCGGCGATGCGGGCGCAAACGAGGGGGAGCTGCGAGCAGAGCGCCTGGCCTACGGCGCGCTGCAACTCAGGCGCGAACTGCCGCCGCACCTGCCGCACTTCGGAACGACCATCGCCACCTGCGAGGGCGGCGAGTTGAAAGTCAGTCCCGGGGGGCTGAACCTGTACGACACCGACGGCGCTCATTCCCTCGCGCTGCCGCGCGGCTCCGGCTATGAGGGCCTGTTCGCGGACCTGCGTCAGGCGCTGCGCGCCGGTACCCGACCGCGCCACGACGGCCACTGGGGCAAGGCCGGCACCGAAGCCATGCTGGCGCTGCTGCAGTCGGCGCGCGAGCGCCGCGAGATCCGCGTGCACTGCCAGGTCCCGCTGCCCGCGGGGGCCTGACGCAATCACAGCTGTGACTATTTCACCCAAGGAGACACGCATGAACCCCATCCTGGCTTCCGGCCTGCTGGCCACCGCCGCCCTGCTCGGCGGCTCCGCCGGCGCCGCCGAGCCGCCCCTGAAGATCGGCCTCATCGGCCCATTCTCCGGCTCTTCCTACGAGAGCGGCGGCGCTGCCTTCGACCAGGGCATCAAGGCCTTCCTCAAGATCCACGGCGACACCGTGGCCGGTCGCAAGGTGGAAATTATCCGCCGTGACGTGCCCGAGCCGATGCCGGAACTGGCCAAGCGGGTGGCCACCGAGCTGGTAGTGCGCGACAAGGTCGACTTCCTCACGGGTGTGATTTTCACGCCGAACGCGCTTGCTGCGGGCCAGGTGAGCGGTGCGACCAGGACGCCTTTCGTGATCATGAACGCGGCCACCTCGGGGATCATGGCGAAGATTCCCAATGCGGTGCGGGTCTCGTTCACGATGGCCCAGGTGACGGCGCCGCTGGGCGATTGGGCGGCCAAGAACGGGAGCAAGCGCGCCTTCACCATCGTCGCCGACTACGCTCCTGGCATCGACGCCGAGAACGCGTTCACCCGCAGCTTCACCGAAGGCGGCGGCCAAGTGGTCGAGAAGCTCCGCGTGCCGCTGTCCAATGTGGAGTTTTCGCCCTACGTGCGGCGCATCCGGGACGCCAAGGCCGACGCGGTATACCTGTTCCTGCCCAACGGCGACACGGCCAAGTCCTTTCTCAAGGCGTTCAAGGACGGCGGCCTGGTGGATGCCAAGGTGAAGATCCTGGCCGACGGCGGCATCACTGCGCCCAACAACCTGCCTATCGTCGGTGACAACGCGATCGGGATGATCAGCAGCCACCACTACACCGAAACCCACGCCTCGCCAGTCAACGAGCGATTCGTCAAGGCGTTCGCAGAGGTGAACAGTGGCGCACTGCCGACCTACATCTCCGCCGGCGCGTACGACGCGATGGCGGCGATCTACAAGGCAGTGCAGGAGCAGGGCGGCAAACCCACGCTTGACCGCACCATGGAGATCCTGGGCAACCTGAAGATGGAAAGCCCGCGCGGACCGATCCAACTGGACGCCAGGAGCCGCGACATCACGCAGAACGTGTACATCCGTCGCGTCGAGCGCCGCGGCGGCCAACTCGTGAACGTCGAGTTCGAAACGATTCCCGCGGTGAAGCCATGACGATGGAGGACGCCATCAAGAGACTGAAGCGCCTGGACGCCTGCGCGGTTTCGGATGCGATGGACAAGCTGGGCCTGTCGGGAGCCGTGAGCGGCCTGGAGCAGCGCGCCGGCACCGGCCGCATCGCCGGTCGCGTGATGACCTACCGGCTGGTCGAGCATGGCCAGCGGCCGGCCACGGCCGGCCCGGCCCGCCACCTCGGCACGACCGCCATTGAACGGGCCCAGCCCGGCGACGTGCTGGTGGCCGAACAGCGCACCGGCATCGACGCCGGCAGCTGGGGCGGAATTCTCACGCTGGGAGCCAAACTGCGTGGCATCGCAGGGGTGATCGCCGAAGGCCTGGTGCGCGACCTCGACGAAGCCGTCGCCTATGACTTCCCTGTGTTCTCGCGCGGGGCCACTGCACGCACCGCTCGAGGCCGTGTGGTGGAGGCGGACACCGGCGAACCCGTCACGGTCGGCGACGTACGGGTCTGCGCGGGCGACTATGTGATCGCCGACCGCAGTGGCGTGGTATTCATCCCGGCCGCCGACATCGATCGCGTGCTGGATGCCGCCGAGACGGTGTTCGCGCGCGAGGCGGCCATGGCCAAGGCCCTGCTGGGCGGCACCCCCATCTCCGAGGTGATGGGAGCGAACTACGAGAACATGCTGCAGCCCTTGGCGGACGCGGCGGGGCGGGGTACGGAATGAAGGACGCGAACATCGATCGGGCCACCCGGCTCGACACAGCCACCCTGAGCGATGCGCTCGACAAGCACGGCCTGGTGGGCCAGTGCCATCGCATCAAGCCGCGCTCGCCGCAGTTCCGCATGACGGGGCGCGCCTGGACCCTGCTGTACGGACCGGCTGGCTCGCCGCCGGGCACCGTCGGCGATTACATCGACGACATCGAAGCCGGTTCGGTCGTGGTGCTGGACAACGGCGGCCGCGACGACGCCACGGTTTGGGGCGACATCCTGACGGAGATCGCGAGCCACAAGGGAATCGCTGGAACCGTCATCGACGGCATCAACCGCGACGTCTCGCTCTGCCTGGAACTGAACTACCCGATCTACAGCCGCGACAGCTGGATGCGCACCGGCAAGGATCGTGTCCAGGTCGAGGCAACCGGCGTTCCCGTCACCATCGGAAATGCGCGTGTCTGCCCGGGCGACCTGATCCGCGGCGACGCTGACGGCGTGGTGGTGATCCCGCGCGCCTTCGAGGAGCAGGTGCTCGCCAGCGCAGAGGCAATCCAGTCCGCGGAGGACGCGATCCGCAAGGCCGTGCGCAGCGGCATGTCGCTGCGCGAGGCGCGCGCTAAGCACGGCTACCACCAGCTGCAGACGAGGGAGGCCGCGTGATGGACGGACCAGCGCCGCGCTCCCCTTGTTCGGGGCCGACCATCCGCGCGGTCATCGAGCGCGTAGACGCCGCCACGGTGGCGGCCGCGTCCGGCCTGCCGGCCTCGACGCTGCACGAGGCGGGTGGCCGCATCGGGGTGCTACCCACCGCGATCAAGCCGGTGACTACGGGCCTGCGCGTCTGCGGGCCGGCGGTGACGGTGCATTCCCCGGGTGGCGACAACCTGTGGCTGCACCGCGCGATCTACGTGGCGCAGCCAGGCGACGTTCTGGTGGTGCACGCGAGTGGCGTCTACGACTACGGCTACTGGGGCGAAATCATGTCGACCGCTGCGCAGGCGCGCGGCCTGGGTGGGCTGGTGATCGACGGCTGCGTGCGCGATGGCGAGGTGCTGCGCGATGTGGGCCTGCCGATCTTTGCCCGCGGCCTGAGCATCCGCGGCACCGGCAAGGACCAGAGGGCCATCGGCTGGATCAACGCCCCTGTCCTGTTCGACGGCGTCACGGTGCAGCCGGGCGATCTGGTCGTCGGCGATGCCGACGGCGTGGTGGCCATCCCGCGCGCGCTCGCCCCGGAGGTCGTGGAGGCCGCCGGACGACGCGAAAGGCTCGAAGGGGACGTGATGCGCAGGTTGCGCGAAGGTGAACGCACCCTGGACGTTTACCAGTTCTGAGCGCACCCGCACCCAACATGACAGATGAACCTGAATATGTCCCAGTCACTGAACGCAAAGCTTCCTGTCCACACCGGTCCCGGTACGCCCGGCGGTGACCTGCTGCGCAGGTACTGGCAGCCCATCATGCTGGTGGACGACTTGCCTGCCGCCAGAGATCCAGTTCCCCTTCGCATCCTTGGCGAGGACCTGGTGCTCTTCCGCGACGACCGCGGCCGCCTGGGGCTGCTCGGACGGCAGTGCGCCCATCGCTGCGCGGACCTGAGCTATGGGAGGGTGGAAAACGGCGGCCTGCGCTGCGTCTACCACGGCTGGTTGTTCGACATTGAAGGCCACTGCCTGGAACAGCCCGGGGAGCCGGGCAAGGGCCAGCACCGCGACCGCGTGCTGCAGAAGGCCTATCCATGCCAGGAGCGCGCAGGCGCCGTCTGGACCTACATGGGACCCGGTGAGCCTCCGCTGTTCCCGGACTATCCCGCACTGACCGCGCCGGACGCCTATCGCTTCAGCGCTCGCTGGTTGTCCAACTGCAACTGGCTGCAAGCCAGCGAAGGCAACGTGGACCCGGTCCACACCTCTTTCCTGCATGCTCTCGAGGTGCCCGCCGCCGACGCCGACCCGCTGCGCAAGGCCCAGGCTCAGGAAGTGTTCGGCTCGGACGTGGCGCCTCGCCTGTCGGTGCAGGAGACGCGCTTCGGGTTACGGGTGATCGCCGAGCGCCGGCAGCAGCCGGAAGGCCGCCGCTTGGTGCGCGTGACCAACTTCGTGATGCCCAATGCCTGCGCCATCGGCGGCGCGGAAACGCCCTTCGGTCGTGGCGGAGCATCGATGTTCTGGCACGTGCCGATCGACGACACCAGCCATTGGCGCTTCGAGTTCGTGTTCCACAGCAAAGCCGCCCTGCCGCGCGACCGGTTGCGTGAAGCATACCGGCAGGAGGCGGACGAGCGCGGCGTGCCGTGGCGCAACGCCTCCAATCGCTTCGGGCAGCGACGCGACATGCTGGATCGCAGCTTCGTCGGGATGGGGCAGACTTTTCCCGTGCACGACCTGTTCGTGACCGAGTCACAGGGCGAGATCCACGATCGCGACAACGAGCACCTCGTCACCTCGGACGTCGCGATCGCCCGCTCGCGTCGCCAGCTGATGCAGGCGCTGCAGGACCTCGCGGAAGGCCGAGAGCCGCGCGGCGTCGTGCGCGAGCCGGCGGTCAACCGCTTCCACGACTTGCTGGTGCTGACCGAGACACTCGCCCACGACTCGAACGTGGACGAGTTCCTGGCAGAAATGGAATCGGCCGACATCTACGCACTCCGGCCGCTGGCGGAGCACCCCACCTGACACGCAAAGGCCGCAGGCGCGGCCATTCACCAAGGAGACAGACGTGATTCATCGCCGCACTCTTCTCAGCGCCGCAGGCGCAGCCGCCGCCCTCGGGCCGCGCGCAGCACTCGCCCAGAACCTGCGCCCGCTTTCGCGCATCGTCGTCGGGTTCCCGCCCGGCGGCACAGCCGACGTGATCGCCCGCGCCCTGGCCGAGAAACTGCGCGGTCACTACGCAGCGAACGTGATCGTCGAGAACAAGCCCGGCGCCCGCGGCTCTGTCGCGACCAATACGCTGCTGGCGACCGAGCCGGACGGAAACGCGATCTACATCGCCCCCCACTCCATGGTGACGATGTACCCACACGTCTACCGCAAGCTGACCTACGATCCGCAAGTGGACCTGGTTCCCGCCGGCACGATCGCGTCGTTCGAATTCGCGCTGTCGGTGTCGCAGGCGGTGCCGGCTCGAACCTTGGCGGAGTTCGTGCAGTGGGCCAAGGCCAACCGAAGCGCAGCGGCCTATGGATCGCTGGGCAATGGGACGACGGCGCACTTCCTCGGCTTCATGTTCGCCACCGCAGCGGACCTGGACTGGAACCACATCCCGTACAAGGGCGCCGGCCCTGGCGTGCAGGACTTGCTCGCCGGACAGATCCCGAGCCTGATCGGCCCGGTCGGCGACATCGCCGTACACCACCGGGCGGGCAAGGTGCGGGTATTGGCCACATCGGGGGCGCAACGCTCCCGATTTCTGCCGGACGTGCCGACCTTCGAGGAAGCGGGCTACAAGGGGCTGCTGGCCACGGAGCGATTCGGAGTCTTCCTTCGCCGCGGGACTGCGCCCGTTCTGGTGGAGAGGGTGAACCAGGAGGTAAACCGGGCATTGAGCCAGGAGGACTTCCGCGCCACCCTCACCAAGCTCAGCTACGAGCCGCTGGCAACCACGCCGCAGGAGTTCCAGGCGATCATCAAGGCCGAGTCCGCGCGCTGGGGCGGCATCGTCAAGGCGTCAGGCTTCTCGGAGGATTAGGGAAAGTCTGAACAAGTCCACCGATCATGCCGCGGCGCGTTGATTGGAGCAAAGGAGCCTGCGCGATGAGCCAGATCAGTTTTGTGGACGCGGAGTACGCCGACAAGAGGAAGAAGACGCGGCGCGAGGTGTTCCTCGAGGAGATGGAACTGCTGGTGCCGTGGAAGGTGTTGCTGAAGATCATCGAGCCGTAGTACCCCGTGGCCGGCCGCGGTCGCAAGCCGTACGCGCTGGAATCGATGCTGCGTGTGCACCTGATGCAAAACTGGTTTGCGCTGAGCGATCCGGCGATGGAGGAGGCCCTGTACGAGATCGCCTCGCTCCGGCGCTGGCGGCCGGCTGCACGATTGTCCTGAAGCCGGCGGAAGAAACCCCGGGCGTGCTCGTCGCCATCGCCCAACTCTGCGTGGAGGCCGGGGTGCCGGCGGGCGTGCTGAACGTGCTGTACGGCAACCCGGCCATGATCTCGAAGGCGGTGATCCAGGCGCCCCAGATCCGCCACCTGAGCTTCACGGGTTCGGTACCGGTGGGCCGCGAACTGGCGGCATTGGCCGGCCGCGAGCTCAAGCAGATCACGCTGGAGCTTGGCGGCCATAGCGCCGCCATCATCGACCGCGACGTCGCCCTGGACACGGTGGTCGAACTTTCAGTCGCCGCCAAGTTCCGCAACGCCGGCCAGATCTGCCACGCGCCGGCGCGCTTCCTCGTCCACGAGAGCGTCTGCGACGAGTTTGTTGCCAGGTTCGCCGCCCGCGCCAACGCACTCCGCGTGGGCAACGGCCTGCGCGAAGACGTGCAGATGGGGCCGTTGATCCACGAGCGTCGCCAGGCAGCCATGCGGCGGATGACGCAGGACGCCGTTGCCGGCGGCGCCCAGCTGGTCTGCGGCGGCGAGGCCCTGGCCGAGGCGGGTGGCGGTTCGTTCTGGCGGCCGACGGTGCTGCTGAACGCGGCGCCCGACTCGCTCGCCATGACCGAGGAGATCTTTGGTCCGGTCGCCCTGGTGATGCCCTACAAGGACATCGACGAGGCGATCGCGCTGGCCAACGGAACCCGCTACGGCCTGGCGGCCTATGCCTTCACCAACTCGGCCAACCACATGCACCTCCTGCAGCAGGAGCTGCATGCCGGCTCGGTCGCCTTCAACACCTACGCCGTCAGCTGCGCCGAGCTGCCCTTCTCGGGCTGGGGCGACAGCGGCGTGGGCAGCGAAAGCGGCCCCGAAGGGCTGATGGCCTACCTCCATACCAAGTCCGTCATCAAGGCGTTCTGACAAGCACAAGGACAAAAGTCATGAATCGATCCACCACGGGCAAGGTGGCCCTGGTCACCGGCGGTGCCAGCGGCATCGGCCTGGTTTTCGCCAGGCGGCTACTGCAGGAGGGCTGCAGCGTGGTGCTGGCCGACCTGCGCGGCGCGCCGGCGGCAGCCGAGAAACTCGCCCGCGAGGGCGCCGCCGTCAGCGGCGTCGATGCCGACGTTGCCGACGAAGCGCAGGTGGCGCACATGGTCGCCGCGGCGGTGCAGCGCTTTGGCGGCATCGACCTGTTGATCAACAACGCCGGCATCTTCACCTCGCTGTCGCCCAAGCCCTTCGAGCAGCTGGACGTCGCCGAGTGGAACAAGGTGATGGCTGTCAATGTGCTGGGCCCGTTCCTGTGCGCCCGCGCCGTCGTCCCCGAGATGCGCAAGCGTGGCGGCGGCAAGATCGTCAACGTCGCCTCGACCACGGCCCTCAAGGGCACGCCCAACCTGCTGCACTACGTGGCCAGCAAGGGTGCGGTGATTTCGATGACGCGCTCGATGGCGCGCGAGCTGGGCAAGGACAAGATCACGGTCAACTCGATCGCGCCGGGCTTCACCCTGAGCGACGGCGTGCTGGCCGGCGACATGCGCGAGCGCCTCGGCGGCAACTCGGTGGCCGCCCGTTCGCTGCAGCGCGACCAGACGCCGGAGGACCTGACAGGCGCTCTCGCATTCCTGACGGGGCCGGGGTCCGACTTCGTGACGGGCCAGACCCTCATCGTCGACGGCGGCTCGGCGTTCAACTGAGGGCGGGCAACAGTCACGATGGTCTCGACACTGAAGGCGCTGGTCCACACCATGCGCCACGAGGCGCGCGGCATCGTCAGCGTGGAGCTGCGTCCCGCCTCGCCCGACATCTCGTTCCCGCCGTTCACGGCGGGGTCGCATCTCGACCTGCATCTCGCCGACGGCATGGTGCGCAGCTACTCGCTCAGCAACTCCCAGGACGACCGGCAGCGCTACGTCGTGACGGTGCAGGACGACCGCAACAGCCGCGGCGGCTCGCGCTACGTGCATGAGCGGCTCCGGGTCGGTTCCGTGGTCGAATTCGCGCCGCCGCGCAACCACTTCGCACTGCACGAGGAGGCGCCGCGCAGCGTCCTCGTGGCCGGCGGCATCGGCGTCACGCCGATCTACGCGATGCTGCAGCGCCTGTGCTCGCTGGGCCGCCCGGTGGCACTGGTCTATTGCGCCCGCAGCCAGGAGGAAGCCGCGTTCTGCCAGGAGATCACCGCGGCCGCCGGGCCGCAGGTGGAGGTCGGCATGTTCTTCGACGACCAGCTCGGCGTCCCGCCGAACCTGCTGGAGCTGCTGGCCGGCCGCGGCGCCGACACGCACTACTACTGCTGCGGCCCAGCCGGCATGCTGGCCGCCTTCGAGAAGGCGTGCGACAGTCTGGGCTATCCGCACGCGCACGTCGAACGCTTCGCCCCGCCGGCCGATGCCCCGCCGGCGACGCAAGGCAGCGGCTACGTCCTGGAGCTGCAACGCAGCGGCAGGTCGCTGACCGTGCCACCGGGGCAGACCATCCTGGACACGCTGCTGGCCAACGGCATCGACGTCTCCTACAGCTGCGGGCAAGGGATCTGCGGGGCCTGCGAGACAAGCGTGCTGGCCGGTGAGGTCGACCATCGCGACAGCATCCTGAGTCCGGCGGAGCAGAGTGGCGGCGCGACGATGATGATCTGCGTCTCGGGCTGCAAGTCCGGCCGGCTGGTGCTGGACCTGTAGTTCCGCTCCCCCCGCGGCTGCCGGGGGAGGAGGGGAACTCAGTCCGCCGTGATCTTCCCGGCCCGGATGACCGGAGTCCAGCCCTCGATGTCCTCGCGCATCCGGGCCGTGAACTGTTCGGCGTTGCTTCCGACCACCGGCATGCCGTTCGAGCTGAGGTACTTGCCGACCTCCGGGTCCCGCACCGCCTTCTGCAGTTCGGCGGTCAGGTAGGAAGCGATCGCCGCCGGCAGCTTGGCCGGGCCGAACACGCCCATCCACGAGGTCTTCGGCTGGAAGCCGGGCAGCGCCTCCTGGGTGGTGGGCACGTCCGGCAGGTCGGCATAGCGCTGGTCGTCGGCCACCGCCAGGATCTTCAGCTTGCCGGCGCGCACGTGCTGGAGCACGGTGGCGATCACGGCGTATGTGACCTGGATCTGCTTGCCCAGCAGGTCGTTCATCGCGCCGCTGCCGCCCTTGTAGGGCACATGCTGGATGTCGATGCCGGCGAACTGGTTCAGCATCTCGCCCATCAGGTGCTGCGAGGTGCCGGCCCCGGAGGTGCCGTAGGACAGCTTGCGCGGGTTTTTCTTTGCGTACTCCACCAGCTCCTTGAGGGTGCGCACCGGCAGGTCGGCCGAGACGACGATCGCCAGGGGGTTGGTGACCGGGATGCTCAGTGGCGTGAAGTCCTTGAAGGGGTCGTAGGGCACCTTGCGGCCCAAGGCCACCGGCAGCGTATGTGTGCCCGGCACCGCGATGCCGATGGTGTAGCCGTCGGGCGCGGCGCGCGCCAGGATCTCCGAACCCATCGTGCCACTGGCGCCCGGCTTGTTCTCGACCACCACCGGCACACCCATGCTGGCGGTCAGCTGGGCAGCCAGGGCACGGGCCAGGATGTCGGTGGAGCCGCCTGGCGGGAACGGCACCAGGATGCGCAGTGGCTTGCCCGGGAACTTGCTCTGCGCCAGCGCCGGGCCGGTCACGGGGGCGAGCGACACGGCTCCCAGGGCCAGCGCGCTGAATGTGCGGCGTGAAATCATCGAGTCTCCTTTACTGCGTCTTGGAATGGGTTGTGGTTCTCACGCCGGCGCCGCGGCCAGCGTCATGCCTAGCCGCACCTTGCCGGGCTGGTCAAGCAGGGCGGCGGCGACCCGCTGGCGGTGCTCGCGCGCGCTGCCGCAGCGCAGGCTGAAGGCCACGATGCGGCGGTACCAGAGCTGCAGGTCGCACTCCATCATGAAGCCCAGCCCGCCGTGGATCTGCTGCGCGGAGCGGCCGACGAACACGCACTTGTCGCTGGCGAAGGCCTTGGCCTGGGAAACCTCGACCGATGCCGGAAGTCCTTCGCCCAGGCGCCACAGCGCTTCGCGCACCAGCAGCTCGGCGCCATCGACGGCGATCAGCATGTCGGCCGCGAGGTGCTGGATCGCCTGGAAGGCGCCGATCGGCTGGCCGAAGGCTTCGCGCTGCTTTGCGTATTCGACGGCGAACTCCATGTCGCGGCGCGCCGTGCCGGCCAGCTGCGAAGCCATCAGCGCCGCGGCCACGTCGCACAGGTCGCGCGCCAGCCGTGCTGCGTGCTGGCCGCTGGCCACCACCTCGTCGGGCTCGACCAGCACGTCGGCGAAGCGCACCAGTGCTTGCGAATCCTTTGCGGTCGTCACCAGGTCGACGCATTCGATGCCGGCCCGGCGGGTGTCGACCAGGGCGACCTCGGGACCAGACTTGGCTTCGTACAGCAGCAGGCATTTGTCGGCGATGCGGAAGTTGTCGACGAAGCAGCGCTCGCCGTTCAGCACGGTCCCCTTGCCCGCGCGTGTGGAGGCCAGGCCGCGGCCGTCGGCTCGCCAGCCGCCGTCGCGGCCTTGCAGCGCAAAGGAGAGGATCACTTTCCCGGCGATCACTTGCGCCAGCAGCTCGCGATAGCGGCCCGCATCAAAGCGCGCCAGTGCCAGCGCGCTGGTGAGGGTGCTGTGCAGGGGCACCGGCGCGATGTGACGGCCAGCCTCTTCCATCAGCAGCCCGGCATAGGACAGGGGAAGGCCCTGGCCACCGCAGGATTCGGGCAGGCTGACGCCCAGCCAGCCCAGGGCGCACAGCTTGCCCCACAGCTCGGGGGAATACCTGCGGGGATCCTTTTCGGCGGCCCGGACCAGGGCGGGGGTGGCTTCGGCGGCGAAGAACTCGCGCGCGGTTTCCTGGATCAGCCGTTCCTGCTCATCGGGTAGTACGTCCACTTGCGTTGCGCTTTCAATCAGGCGTCGGTTATTTGGCGGGCTTGGGCAGGCCCAGGCCCTTGCGTGCGATCTGGTCCCGCATCACCTGCACGCTGCCGTGGTTGACGGTGGACTGGAAGGCGGACAGCAGGTTGTGCGCATAGAGGCCGTCCTGCACGTTCTCGGGCGATCCATTCAGCAGCTGCGCGTGCGGCCCGAGCATCTGCGCGATTGCCTCGGTGGCGCGCACACCGTGCTCGGGCGCCCAGACCTTTTCGGCGGCGCCCTCGTAGCTGAAGGTCGCGTGGCGCTGCTCGATCGTCATGCTGCGCATGGTCATCAGCCGGCACAGCTGGCCTTCGATCCAGAGTTCGGCGACCTTGTCGCGCACAGCGGCATCGTCGCGCAGCGGCTGGGCCCGCTCGTCGCCGGACTTCAGCCAGTTGACGATGTCCTCGTCGCGCTTGACGGAGATCAGGTAGCGCCACGCGCCCACCCGGTCCAGGTTCAGGCCGCGCTGCGAGACCGCCCAGCCGTCGCCTTCCTGCCCGAGCAGGCAGGACGCGGGCACCTCGACGTTGTCGAAGAACACCTCGTTGGTTCGCTCTTCGCCGTAGGTCGTGCCGGGCGGGCCACCTGGGTCATTCTGGATCGTGTACAGAGGGCGTACCGTGATGCCGGGCGTGTCCAGGGGAACCAGCAGGATCGACAGGCCGGCATGCCGCCGCGACTGCGGATCGGTGCGCACCAGCAGGAAGATGTGGGTGGAGACCTGCGCGTTGGTGGTGAAAATCTTCTGTCCATTGACCACGTAGTGGGCGTCCGGCGCCTCGCCCGTGCGGGTGGCGCGGCAGCGAACGCCGGCCAGGTCGGTGCCGCACTGCGGCTCGCTGTAGCCCTGGCAGAAGATGATCTCGCGGCTGATTGCCTTCGGCACGTAATGCCGCTTCTGCTCCTCGGTGCCCGAGGCGAGCACCGCCGGCGTCCCGGTGCCGCCGCCGCCGATCACGACCTGCGCGGCGCGGTAGAACTCCTCTTCCACCAGGAACTGTGTGATGCGGCTGCCGCCCTGGCCGCCGTAGGCCTCGGGCCAGGCGATGGCGTTCCAGCCGCGCTCGGCGATCTTCCTGAAGATGGCGGGGCCGCGCGGGCCGAAGCCGCGCCCGCGCTTGCCGCCGGCGAGGTCGGCCAGCACTTCCTCGGTGAACTCTTGTGCGATGAAGGCCTGCACTTCGGTGCGCAGGGCTTCTTCTTCGGGGCTGAAGTGGAAATCCATGGTCTGCAGCTGTGGGGGTAATGCGGCTCAGCGGCCGATCTGCGCCTCGATGAGGAACGGGCCGCGCCGGCTGGCGGCGTGCCGGATCAGTTTCACCAGTTCCTCGGAAGTGGTGGCTGCGGCAGCCTCGACGCCAAAGCCTTCGGCCAGCTTGACCCAGCTGATATCCGGTTCGACGATGGACAGCATGCGTTCGGCGCGCTCGCCGTACTCTTTCGCGCCGACGAACTCGAGCTCGGCGCGCAGGATCTGGTAGCCGCGGTTGGCGAACACGATGGTCAGCACGTCCAGCTTCTCGCGGGCCTGGGTCCACAGGCCCTGGATCGTGTAGAGCGAGCTACCGTCGCCTTCCAGGTTGACCACCTTGCGTTCGGGGCAGGCGATCGCCGCGCCGATCGACATCGGGATGCCGGCGCCAAGGGCGCCGCCGGTCAGCTGCAGGTAGTCGTGCTGCTTGGCGCCGCGCGAATACGGGAAGAACATGCGGCCGGCGGTGATCGATTCGTCGGTGACGATCGCGTTCTCCGGCATCAGGGCCGACACCGCGCGCAGCACCGCCTCGGCCGTGAGCGGCCCCTGCGGCAGCGCCAGCTCGCCGGCCGGCTCCACGCGTGCTTGCGCCCGCGTGGCACCGAGCCGCTCCGCCAGTTCGCGCAGGGTGGCGAGCAGGTCGTCGCCGGGCCGGGTCAGCGTGATCAGGTTCGAGCCCGGCTGCATCAGGTAGTCCGGCTTGTTCGGGTAGCCGAACATCGGAGCCGGCACCTTGGCGCCCACCAGGATCACGTGCTTGGCGTCCCTGAAAGCGGCGACCCCGGCGTCCACCGGCGCCGGGGTGCGGTCGATGGCGACACGGCCGGCGCCGCGTTCCATGCGGGCGTTGCTGTATGGAGCGATCAGAGCCGCTCCGGTGTGGCTGGCGATGCTTCCGGCGATGGCCAGGGCCTCTTCGCGCAAAGCCCGACCGGAGAGCACCAGCATCACCTTCTCGCCGGAGCGCAGTGCCTTGACGGCCGCCTCGAAGCGCTCGGCGCCCGGGAGGGTCCGCGCCGGCGGCCGGAAGTCCAGCGGCGCATGCGGCGCGGCCGGGGTCCAGGCGGTGTCGGCCGGCAGGATCAGCGTGGCGATCTTGCCGGGCGCGGTGTTCGCGGTGCGGATCGCCTCGGCCGCGTCCGTGGCGATGTTGTCGGCGGAAGTGCAGGTTTTGACCCAGTCGGACATGGTGCGGGCCACGCCCTCGATATCGCCGGTCAGCGGCGAGTCGGTTTCCTTGTGGCCCTGGCGGTGCTCGCCGACGATGTTGACAAGCGGCACTTGCGCGCGCTTGGCGTTGTGCAGGTTGGCCAGGCCGTTGCCAAGGCCGGGGGCCAGGTGCAGCAGGGTGGATGCCGGCTTGTCCGCCATGCGCGCGTAGCCATCGGCTGCGCCCGTCGCCACGCCTTCGAACAGGGCGAGGATGCACCGCATGCCGGGGATGCGGTCGAGGGCGGCGACGAACTGCATCTCCGACGTGCCGGGATTGGCGAAGCAGACGTCCACCCCGCCCTCCAGCAGCGTGTGGACCAGCGCTTCCGCCCCGTTCGTTTGTTGCATTGCTTTGTCTCCAGGAGCCGGCGACCGGCCGCCGACCCAGTGAATTGCTGTGCGAATTGACCATTCGCGCTGCGGGAATCTTAGCTTCGGTCCACGCACGGGTCAACGCGGGAGAACGCGATTGACACCCCCGGGGAGTGGCTCGTATCATGCACGAATTATCAATTTGCACCGCAAATAATGGAGACAAAGCCGATGCTCGTGACTGACGAGGTGCGCGCCTACATAGGTGTCGCGACAGAAGCGGAGTTCGCCTGCGATGCGGTCGAAGCAGGCGCGGTGCGCCGCTTCGCACAAGGCATCATGGATGAAGACCCTGCCTACCAGGCGCAGGAGAACGAGGCCAACCGCCGGTTCGGCGGTCCGGTAGCGCCGCCGCTGTTCGCCAACCACATGGTGCGGCGCCCGCTCGGCACGCCCGACCCGATCCAGCAGAACGCCGGCAACCCTGACTTCGACGGCATCATGCCCGCCGCAAGCCTGCCGCCGATCAAGCCGCTGGCCCACCTGGCAACGCTCAACGGCGGCTCCGAGTTCGAGTTCTTCCGCTATGCCCGCCACGGCGAGCGTGTCAGCGTCCGCCTCAGCTACGCCGACATCACGGAGAAGCAGACCAGCAAGGGACCGATGGTGCTGGTGGTGCGCCTGTACGAGTTCCGCACCGAAGCGGGTGACCTGCTGATGCGTTCGCGCATGACATCGATCCGGAGGCCGGCATGAGCGCGGCGCGCGTGGAAGGCGTTCAGACCCCACCGCCCGGCGAACGGGAGCCTCTGGTGGCGCAGCGGACAGGCATGGAGGATCGCCCGATGGCAGCACAGATCTATTTCGAAGACGTGGCGCCGGGCCAGGAACTGCCCCGCCTGACCAAGGGGCCGCTCGGCCCCGTCCACCTGTTCCGTTGGTCCGCCGCCATGGAGAACTGGCACCGGATTCACTACGACAGGCAGTTTGCGATCGAGCACGACAAGCTACCGGACATCCTGATCCAGGGCTCGCTCAAGCAGCAGTTCCTGGTGCAGCTGGTGAAGGATTGGGCCGGCCCGCAGGGCTGGGCTTGGAAGGTCGGCTTCCAGTTCCGGTCGATGAACAGGGTCGGCGAAACCCTGCACGTGTGGGGCAAGGTCAGGTCCACCCAGCGGCTCGAAACTTATGGCCTGGCGGTGCTTGACCTCGGAATCGTCAGCGGCGACGGCAAGGAAAGCACGCCCGGCGAGGCCACCATCGCCCTCCCGTACCGCGGCGGCAAGCCCGTGCCATATCCATTCGTCCCGCCCACCCTCCCGGCAACCCTGCCGGCCTGACCAACATCGCATCCAGGAGACAACCATGGCCATGATTCCCACCAAAGTCCAGATCAACGAAGAAGGGCCGCGCGAGGGCTTCCAGTTCGAGAAGGGCGCGATCCCCACCGCGCGCAAGATCGAGCTGATCGACAGCCTGTCCGAGACCGGCCTGAACCGCATCCAGATCGTTTCCTTCGTCAACCCCAAGGCGGTGCCCGGTATGGCCGACGCCGAAGAAGTTGTTGCCGGCTTCAACAAGAAACCGGGCGTCAGCTACGTGGGCCTGTGGCTCAACGACAAGGGACTCAAGCGCGCGATCGACAGCAACCGGCTTGAAGTGCGCGGCTCGGTGTCACTGTGCGCCTCGGAACCCTTCCTGATGCGCAACCAGAACCGCACCATGGAAGAGAACATCCCGCTGCAGCACCAGACCATGCGCATGTTCAAGGAATACAACGTGCCGGTCACGCGGGGCGCCGTGATGGCTGCCTTCGGCTGCAACTTTGCCGGCGAGATCCCGGTCGAGACCGTGCTGCAGGTGGTCAAGCAGTCCAAGGAGATCGCCCAGGAGCACGGCTTCAAGCTGGAGTCGATGATGCTGGCCGACACCATGGCGTGGGCCACTCCGGCCTCGATCAAGCGCGTGGTCGGCGCCGTGCGGGAAGCGAACCCGGAGCTGGACATCATCCTGCACCTGCACGACACGCGCGGCATGGGCGTCGCCAACGCCTACGCGGGCCTGGAAGTGGGCGTAAAGACCTTCGACGCGGCAGTGGCTGGCCTGGGCGGCTGCCCGTTCGCGGGCCACAAGGGCGCGGCCGGGAACGTCTGCACCGAAGACCTGGTGTTCATGTGCGACGAAATGGGCATCGAGACGGGCATCAACCTGGAAGCCCTGCTGGAATCGGCGCGGCTCGCCGAGGACATCGTCGGCCACCCTCTGCCCGGCTCGGTGAAGACCGGCGGCAGCCTGCGCGCCATGCGCGACAAGATCAAGACGGCACAGGCGGCATGAACTGCATGAGCAATCACAAGGATTTCCAGGGCAGCGGGCCTCTCAAGGGCCTGCGGGTGGTCGAACTCGGCATGCTGTTCGCGGGCCCCCTCGTCGCGACCAATCTTGCCGATCTTGGCGCCGAGATCATCAAGATCGAGCACCCCAAGGGCGACGTGGTGCGCGGCCTCGGCCGCGGCGAAAACAGCCTGTGGTGGAGCGTGGTGGCGCGCAACAAGAAGCTGGTGGGCGTCGACGTCAAGAAGCCGGAAGGCGCGGACGTGATCCGCCGTCTGCTGGAGACGGCCGACGTCTTCATCGAGAACTTTCGTCCCGGCCGCGTGAAGGAGTGGGGCCTGGACTACGACACCCTGCGCAAGAGCAACCCCGGGCTGGTGATGCTGCACATCAGCGGCTACGGCCAGACCGGCCCGTACAGCGAGCGACCGGGCGTCGGCACGCTGGCCGAAGCCTTCAGCGGCTACGCCCACGTGACCGGCACCCCCGAAGGGCCGCCGACGCTGCCCTCGTTTCCCCTGGCGGATGGCGTGGCGGCGCTGACCGGCACCTATGCGGTGCTGGCGGCGTTGTGGGCGCGCGAGCGCAATGGCGGCATCGGCGACGAGATCGACGTCAGCCTGTACGAGCCGCTCCTGAGCATGACCGGACCGATGCTGATCAACTACACCAAGGGTGGCGTGATCTCCAACCGCGAAGGCAACCGCGCCCGCTGGTCGACGCCGCGCAACACCTACCGGACCGCCGACGGCCGCTGGATCGCCGTGTCGAGCGCCGCCGATTCGCCGGCGATGCGGCTGTTCAAGGCGATCGGCCGGCCCGAGCTGGCGGTGGATCCCGAGTGGGCGACCAACCGCGAACGCCTCAAGCGCGTGGACGAATGCGACGGCATGATCGCCAGCTGGATGCTCAAGCACACCCAGGCCGAGGCGATGGAGCAATTGAACAAGTTCGACGTGCTGGCGGCGCCCGTCAACGACATCGAAGGCATCGTGCAGGATCCGCACGTGCAGCAGCGCGGGACGCTGGCGACGGTGGCGGATCCGGTGCTCGGCGACACCCAGGTGCAGGCGGTCGTGCCGCGTTTCCGGAACGCGCCGGGCCACATCAACTGGCTCGGCAAGAGCAAGGTCGGCACCGAAACACGTGGCTTCCTCGAGGAGGTCGGCTATGGCGAAGAGGAGATCATGACGCTGCACGAACGAGGCATCGTCAAGGCGGTGTGACCATGACTGCAGCAGTTCGCCCCTTGGGTACACTTCAGCGCATCGTGATCGTTGCAAAGAAGACATCGGCCAGCCACGGGGGGACGGGCCAGACGCCGTCGGACCGCCAGTTCGTCACCGCGCTGGCCCGCGGATTGTCCGTGCTGCGCTGCTTCGACGCCCAGCACCCGCAGCTGGGCACCACCGAGATCGCCCAGATGACGAAGCTGCCGCAGCCGACCGTCTGGCGCCTGTGCCACACGCTGCAACAACTGGGTTACCTGCTGCAGTCGCCCGACAACAGCGACAAGCTGCGCATCGGCATGGCGGTCCTCGGCCTCGGCCAGTCGGCGCTGAGCTCCACCGAGATCGCCGAGATGGCCTATCCGGAGATGACGCACATCGCCAAGGTCAGCCGCGTCGCCGTCTCGCTCGGCGTGAAAGACCAGAATGACGTCCTGATCATCAAGCGCGCGCAGGGGGAGGGGCCGCTGCTGGTGAACCTGACCGTCGGATCGCGGCTGCCGATCGCCACGTCCTCGGCCGGCTGGGCCTACCTCGCCGCCCTGCCGGAGGACGCCAGGGAAGAGGCGCTGCGAGGGGCCAAGCACCAGTACCAGGGCAAGTGGGCGACGCTACGCGGCGCGATCGAGACGGCGACGCAGAAGTACCATTCCACGGGCTTCGTGCTGAGCGAAGGCTTCTACCATCCGAACGTCACTTCGGTGGCGGCGGCCGCGCTCGACCGGGCCGGCCGGCCGCTGTACGTCGTCAACTGCGGCGGCCCGAACCTGAAGCCGAAGGTACTGCGCGAGGAGCTCGGGCCGATGATCGCCCAGCTCGCCAACAAGATCACGACCGCGCTGGCTGGCCGCTCGCTCTAGGGCGACAGCGGGCCGCAAGGCCAGGCAGTGTGCGCGCCTCCTGGAGTCATCACTTGTCCGGACTGCGTGCCGGCTGAAGGTCCAACATGGATTCGACAACTGCGGCAACGGCCGGCAGCAACAGCCTGACCCGGGCCGTGGCCGGTTTCGTGGCCGGCTTCCCGCAACTTGGATTGCCGCCGGCCGCCCTGGGGCTGGCGCGCGAGGCCTTCACCGACCTTGTGGGCGTGATGCTCGCAGGCGCCAGGGAGCCGGTGGCAAAGCTGCTGACTGGCTACACCGCCGCGGCAGTGGGCGCCGGCAGTTGCAGCGTGTTGCTCGACGCCGCCACGCGGCGCAGCGCTGTCGACGCCGCGTTGATCAACGGCAGCGCCGCCCACGCCCTCGACTACGACGACGTCCAGTTCAACGCCCATCCCAGCACTGTGCTGGTGCCGGCGATCCTGGCCGAGGCCGAGCGAAGTGGCGCCAGCGGACGCGATGCGCTGCGCGCTTATGTGCTGGGCTACGAAGTGTGGGGCGAACTGCACGGCCGCGAACCGCATCCGTACCACGACAAGGGCTGGCACCCCACGGCAGCACTGGGCACGGCCGCCGCCACCGCCGCGGTTGCCTGCCTGCGCGGGCTGGACGCCACCACGACGCAACACGCGTTGTCATTGGCCGCCAGCTTCACCGGCGGCGTCGTGGCGAACTTCGGCGCCATGGCCAAGCCGCTGCACGCCGGCCGCGCGGCGGCCGCCGCGATCACCGCGGTGGAGCTGGCCGTGGCCGGTATCACGGCGGGCGAGGACGGACTGGGCGGGCTGCTCACGGCACTCTCGCCGCTCGGGCAGGTCGACCTGAAGCGTGTGTCGCGGCTCGGCGAACGCTGGTTCAGCCTGGAAGCGCCGCCGATGTTCAAGAAGTATCCGGTCTGTTTCTCGACCCACCGCCCGCTCGACGCGCTGCTGCGGATGGTCGAGGAAGAGGGCCTGCGGGCCGACGGGGTCGAGATGATTCAGGTCGAAGTGCGTGGAACCCAGGCCCGGGTGCTGCGCTTCGACCGACCGCGCACGGCCCTGGAAGCGAAGTTCAGCATGCAGTTCGCCGCCGCCTGCGCCCTGTTGCGCTGCGGCGTCGGGCTCGCCGACCTGGACGACGGCTTCGTCGCCAGCGCGCCGATGCAGGCCTTGATGCGCAAGGTACGCCTCATTCATCGCGGGCCCGGCCCGGACGGCAAGCCGGCAATCGCCGACCGCGTCGTGGTCACGCTGGCCGGCGGAAGGGTGCTGGACAGCGGGGAGATCACGGCCGTCGCCCCCCATCGACGTCTACGAGAGAAATTTCTCGATTGCTGCGAGGCCGGTGGTTATCCGCACGGGCCCAGGCTGTTCGCCGCGCTGGAGGGCCTGGAGCAGCAAGCCGATCTGCGCGGCCTCGCCGCGTGACCTGACCGAGGAGGAGTCAAGCGTGAGCAGGAAAGTGTCCCACCAATGGATCGAAGTGGAATCGGACGAGGGTCGCAGCTATGACGCCTACCTGGCGCTGCCAGCCTGGACTCACTTCTACAACTGGCATGGGCCGCACCACGGCATCAACCTGGTGCCGCCCATCTCACGTCTCTCAGTTCCTCGAAAGAACCTCTTGACTCTTCACACCTAGCCCCGGGCTTGCCTGCGCGACCGGCTCGGTGGCGCCGGCGCTGACCGCCTCGCCGTCCCGCGGGCGCAGCTTCCAGAACGAGAGCGAGGAGACCAGCGTCACGAT
>JAQGNJ010000094.1 GCA_028291885.1 Ramlibacter sp.
TGCGGCGGGCAGCTCCAGCAGCACGTGCTTCACGCCCTGCTTGACCAGCGAATCGAGTGCGGACTGCAGTCCCGCCATGTCCGGGGCCTCCACCGTCACGAGCCGCGCGCCGGTCCAGCCGCCGGCCTGCAGCGTGAAGCCCGCGTCGTCGAGCGCGAGTTTCGCCGCAGCGGCCGCGCGTCCGGCCGGCGCGTCGGCGTAGCCCTTCTCCAGCGCTTGCGGCGTGTAGCGCGGGTCGTCGGCCAGGCTGAGGAAGCCGACCGCCAGCTCCTTCGCCAGCGCCGGCAGGCCGCAGAGCAACAGGCAGGCCAGCACGAGCGCGATCCGCTTCATCTCAGCGATCCCATTCGTAGCGGGCGCCGACCATCAGCGTGCGGCCGGCGCCGGGAGAGAGAAAGCGCGAAGCCATCGCGTCGTCGCCGGGCTGCACGGCGCGGCCGCCGGGGAACAGGTCGCGGTTGCCGGTGGCGAAGTTCGCATAGCGCTTGTCCAGCAGATTGCCGATGCGCAGCCATGCCTGCCAGCGCGAATCCACCTGCCAGGTGACGCGCGTGTCGAGCACGCCATAGCCCGCGAGCTTGCCCAGCTCCGGCCGGCTGCCGCTTTCGTTGCCGGCGACCACCTGCGATCCCGCCAGCAGCCAGTCGGCCGCCAGCGTGACCGATGGAACGGCCTGCCAGTCGACACCGAGCTTGAGCACCTGGCGCGGCAATCCGGCGATCGGCGTGCCCGGTCCGAAGCTGTTGGGGCGGCCCGGCGTGCTGAGCGGACCGGGCAGCGTGCCTTCGCTCTGGTAGGTGGCGCGCAGCCAGCTGAAGTCGGCCCGCCACTGCCAGGGCGGCTGCCGCCAGCGCGCAGCGAGCTCGAGGCCCTGGCGCAAGGTCTTGCCGACGTTGGTGAAGTAGCCGGCCTGCGCAATGCCGGATCGCACGAAGACGATGTCGTCGTCGCTCACGGTGCGAAACAGCGCCGCGGACAGCTGCAGCCGCGGCAGCGGCCGCGCCCGGAAGCCGACCTCCGCCGTGCGGGCGACGACCTGCCGCAACGGCGGATCGGACTGCAGGCCGGTGGGCAGGACGCAGGGCTTGGCCGGGTCCGCGCAGCCCAGTTCCAGCACCGTGGGCACCCGCGTCCCCTGCGACACGGAGGCAAACACATTGAGCGCGTCCGAAACAGCGTGGGTCGCGCCGAGCGCCGGATTGAGTTTGGTGAAGGTGAACGAATCCGTGCCCGTCGACCCGGCGGTCGTCAGCGTGTTGCGCACCCGCGCCCAGTTCCAGCGGCCCGAGAACGTCAGCTGCGTGTGCTCGCCGATGCTGAGGATGTCGGTCGCGAACACGCTGGCCTGGCGGCTGGTTCCGGCGAGCGACACCTCCTGCGTGACCGGCGCCGCCGGGTCGGCGACGGCGAAGCGCGCAGCGTCGAAGGCGCCTTCCTGCGTCGACTGCTCGTAGCCGATGCGGCTGCCGGACGCGTCGGCGCCGACCGCGAACTGGTGCCGGCCGGCCTGTCGCGTCCACTGCAGGCCGGCGCCGCTTGCGGACTGCCGCGCGCTGCTGCGGTTCAACACCGCCGTGCGGCTCACGAAGCCGGGGTCGGACGGGTCCGAGCAGGCGCTGCTGGTGGGCGCGTCCTCGCAGGATTCCAGCCAGTCGGTCCAGGCGCCGTTGGCGTCGCCGTTGCTGCCCTCGCGCCGGCCCTTGCGGTGCCACGCGAGGGCGGCGAGCTTGTCGCCCGACGCCAGCGTGCGCGTCAGGCTGAAATTGAGCAGCGACGACCGGCTGCGCGTCGTGTCGCTGAAGGTGTAGCCGGCGCGACGGTCGATGTCGTACAGCGACTGGCTGAGCGGTCCGTTGCCGGTGAGCCGGCTGCGGGCGGCGAGATAGGACAGGCTCCAGTCCGTCGCCGCGTCCTGGCGCCCAAGCTTGACGAACAGGTTGCCGAGCCGCCCCGGCGACTCGGCGCGCCAGCCGCGCTCGTCGAAGAACGTCCCCGCCGCATAGCCATGCCAGCCGTCTGCCCACTGGACGCCGTGGCCCAGGTCCAGCCGCCGGCGGCCGAAGCTGCCCATCGAGAACTCCGCTTCCGTGCCCTTGTGGGTCAGCCCCGATTTGGTGGTGAGAACGAGCGCGCCGCCCAGCGTGTTGAGGCCGAACAGCGGATTGGAGCCGGGCATCAGGGCGATGCTGGCGATCGCCGCCTCGGGCAGCAGGTCCCAGGCCATCACGTCGCCGAAGGGCTCGTTGATGCGCACGCCGTCCAGGTACACCGACAGGCCCTGCGCCGTGCCCAGCGTCGGCGACAGGCGCTGGCCGCGATAGTTCACGTCGACCTGGAAAGGACTGCCCTGCACCTCGTTGACGGTGACGCCGGTGAGCTGCCGGTTCATGAACTCGGGCAGGTTGGTGCTGTGGGCGCGCTCGATGGCGCCGTCGTCGGCCAGCTGCGCGTTGCCCGGGTACTGGCGGATGGACTGCACAAGCCCCGGCAGCGGTGTCTGGCCCAGGACCTCCACCGGCCGCAGCGAGCGCACGGCGTCGCCCTCGCTCGCCTGCGTCTGCGCCAAGGCGAGCAGCGGCGCGCAGCCGCAGGCCAGCAGCGCGCGGATTAGCAGGCGGGCGTCAGTCATCGACGACCACGCTGTGCGGCGTGCGGCCGGCCTTCACCGTCTTGAGCGCCTTCATCGTCACGGTGTCGACGATGGTCATGTCGTCGGACAGGCCGTTCGCCACATAGAGCCTGCGGCCGTCGCGCGACAGGCCCAGCCCCCAGGCCCTCTTGCCGACCAGCACATAGGCTTTCACCTGGCGGCTGGCGACGTCCACCACGGCGACGTGGTTCGCGCGCCCCAGACCCACGTACGCGGTCTTGCCGTCGCCCGAGAGCGCCATGCCGACCGGCGTCACGTCCTCGGCGCGCATCCCCGGTGGCTTGAAGTCGATCGTGCCCTGGACGCTGTGGTCGGCCAGCGCGATCAGGCTGACGCTGGCGCCCAGTTCGTTGCTGACCCATAGCTGCGTCGGTGTCAGCAGGAAGCGGCGCGGCCGCTTGCCGACGGCGATGTTCTTGACCACCTTGCGACTGGCCACGTCGACGACATGGACCATGCTCGCCACCTCCGAGGTGACATACACCGTCTTGCCGTCGGCGCTGACCTTGACGCCCTCGGGCTCGCCGCCGACCTTGACCTCGAACAGCTTCTTGCGCGCGGCCAGGTCGTAAGCCGTGAGCGCCGAATCTTCCTCGTTCGACGCATAGAGCATCCTGCCGTCCGGGCTGATGTCGAACATCTCCGGGTCGGCGCCGACATCGAGCTTGTCCACCACCTTGCGCGACGCGATGTCCCACACCGCGATGTGATTGCCGTCGCTGCAGGCCACGAACAGGCGCGCGCGATCGGGGCCCAGCTGCATGTGGCGCGGCCGCTTGCACAGCGGCACGGAGCCGGCGACTTCGGCGCGCGCCGCGTCGATCACCACGAGCGCGTTGTCCTTCTCGCTGGAGACGAAGACCTGGCCGGTGTCGCGCGCGTGCCCCGCGACGCCCGCCAGGGCCATGGCGGCAAACAGGAAGCAACCGCGTGCGACATGCGCGAGTGAGTTCATTTCCGTGCCCCGGTGAGTTGCAGAAAAGCCGCTTCCAGGCTGGCTTGCCCCTGCTGCCGGCAGAGGTCGGCGGCCGCGCCGTCGAACAGGACCTTGCCCTTGTCCAGCACCACGACGCGATGCGCGCGCTCCGCTTCGGCCACCAGGTGCGTGGCCCAGAGCACGCCCATGCCGCGGCTCGCGGTGAGGCTCACCACTTCGTCGAGCAACTGGCTGCGCGATGCCGGGTCCAGTCCGACCGTCGCCTCGTCCATCAGCAGCAGCCGCGGCTCGTGCAGCAGGGCGCGCAGCAGTTCGACCTTGCGCCGGTTGCCGCCCGACAGGCTGCGCGCCGGGGCGCCCGCCTGGCTCGCGAGGCCGAAATGCTCCAGCATCGCCTCGATCCGCGGACTGGAGCTGCGCCGCGGCAGGCCGTGCAGGTCCGCATGGAAGCGCAGGTTGGCGCGCACCGAAAGGTTCAGGTCCAGCGCCATCTGCTGGAACACGACGCCCAGCCGCGCGAGCGCCGCCACCGGATTGCGCCGCATGTCCGCGCCCAGTACCTCCACCTGGCCGCCGTCGGCGACGAACAGGCCGGTCAGGATCTGGAACAGCGTCGTCTTGCCCGCGCCGTTGGGCCCGAGCAGGGCCACCATCTCGCCCGGCGCCACCTGCAGCGACACGCCTGCGAGCGCGTGCACCGGCCCGAAGCTTTTGGTGATGTCCCTGCAAACCAGTGCGCTGGAGGCGGTGACCATCGGCGGCTATTCCGGCTTCGCCGTTGGCAGGCCCAGCCCCAGCCGCGCCAGCAGCAAGCGCTCGCGCGCCGACACCTCCCTGACGTGCAGCGCGTAGTCGGCGGTGTTCAGGTAAGCGGGCTCCTGGTCGTACCTCGCGAGTTCCGCCAGGTGCTGGGGATCGAACATCGCTGCCTTCAGCGCGTCGTGCAGCCTGCGGATGACGGCCGGATCGGTGGCCGCCGGCGCGCCGATGCCATACGGCGAGTTGTGGAC
>JAQGNJ010000100.1 GCA_028291885.1 Ramlibacter sp.
GAAGACCACCAGGCCATGCAGAGCATGTACCACTTCAAGATCAAGGCCGATCCGGCCTTCGCCTGGGGCGTGCCCGAGCTGATCCGCGAGATCAGGCCGGAAGAGATGAACATCCCGATCCGAAACAAACGCTAACCCCTCCGTGCGCGGGTCGGCTGACCCGCGGCGGGCGGAACGCACCATGCTCCAGACCCAACACCTCACGGTCCGCTTCGGCGGTCACGTGGCGGTGAACGCCGTC
The DNA here is from genome assembly GCA_028291885.1 of Ramlibacter sp. GTDB lineage: Bacteria > Pseudomonadota > Gammaproteobacteria > Burkholderiales > Burkholderiaceae_C > Ramlibacter. The sequence goes on from JAQGNJ010000100.1 coordinate 242, forward strand.
TCCTGCGCTTTCGAGCCGGGGACGCTCACCGCCATCGTCGGCCCCAACGGCGCCGGCAAGACCACCTACTTCAACCTGATCTCGGGCCAGCTCAAGGCCAGCGGCGGGACGGTGATGCTGGACGGCAAGGACCTGTCCGGCCGCTCGCCCTCCGAGCGCACGCGCGCCGGCCTCGGGCGCGCCTTCCAGCTCACCAACCTGTTCCCGCGCCTGACGGTGCTGGAGAACGTGCGGCTGGCGGTGCAGGCGACGCGCGAAGGCAGCCACCGGCGCGGCCTGAACCTGTGGAGCATCTGGAGCGACCACAAGGACCTGCTCGCGCGCGCCGACGAGATCCTGCGCGATGTCGCGATGGCGGACAAGGAAAACGAACTGGTCGCCAACCTGCCGCACGGCGACCAGCGCAAGCTCGAAGTGGCGCTGCTCATGGCGCTGGAATCGCGGGTCTTCATGTTCGACGAGCCGACGGCCGGCATGAACGCCGCCGAAGCGCCGGTGATCCTGAACCTGATCCGCAAGCTCAAGGCCGACCCGACCAAGACCATCCTGCTGGTGGAGCACAAGATGGACGTGGTGCGCGAGCTGGCGGACCGCATCATGGTGCTGCACAACGGTACGCTGGTCGCCGACGGCGAGCCGGCCGAAGTGATCGCCTCTCCCGTGGTCCAGGAAGCTTACCTGGGCGTAGCCGCCCAGGCCGCTTCGGTGGAGGATGGGGCTCCCCCCCATCCCGGCCTTCCCCCTCGAGGGGGAAGGAGCGAAGAGTCATGAGCGCGAACCTTCTCGAACTCAAAGGTGTGCACACGCACATCGGGGCGTACCACATCCTGCATGGCGTCGACCTGGTCGTGCCGCGCGGGCAGCTGACGATGCTGCTGGGACGCAATGGCGCGGGCAAGACGACGACGCTGCGGACCATCATGGGCCTGTGGAAGGCCTCGCAAGGCCGCATCACGTTCGACGGCCAGGACATCACGGCGCTGGAGACGCCCCGCATCGCGGGCCTGAACGTCGCCTACGTGCCGGAGAACATGGGCATCTTCGCCGACCTGACCGTCAGGGAAAACATGCTGCTGGCGGCGCGCAGCGCCAGGACCACGGGCGAGATCGACGGCGAGCGGCTCAAGTGGATCTTCTCGCTGTTCCCCGCGGTGGAGAAATTCTGGAACCACCCGGCCGGCAAGCTGTCGGGCGGCCAGAAGCAGATGCTGGCCGTGTCGCGCGCGATCGTCGAACCGCGCGAGCTGCTGGTCATCGACGAGCCGAGCAAGGGCCTGGCGCCCGTGATCATCAACAACATGATCGACGCCTTCGCCCAGCTCAAGGCGAGCGGCGTGACCATCCTGCTGGTCGAGCAGAACATCAGTTTCGCCAAGCGGCTGGGCGACAGCGTCGCCGTGATGGACAACGGCGTCGTCGTCCATTCCGGTTCCATGAAGGAGCTGGCCGAGGACGAGGCATTGCAGCAGTCGCTGCTGGGACTGGCGCTATGAGCGTGGGGGCTTTATGAAGACCGATCTCGACTGGGTGCCGCTGGCCCTGGTTCCGCTGCTGGCGCTGGCCGTCCTGCCCTTCATCGGCTCGGGTTCGACCTGGGTCACGCTGACGGTGGCGGGCCTGGCGATGGGCATGATCATCTTCGTCATCGCGTCCGGACTGACGCTGGTGTTCGGCCTGATGGACGTGATGAATTTCGGCCACGGCGTGTTCATCGCGCTGGGCGCCTATGTCGCGACCAGCGTGCTGGGCAGCATGGGCGACTGGACCTCGTCGGCCAGCCTCTGGCGCAACATGCTGGCGGTGCTGCCGGCGATGATCGTCGCGATGCTGGTCGCCGCAGCCGTCGGCCTGGCTTTCGAGCGCTTCATCGTGCGGCCGGTGTACGGCAATCACCTCAAGCAGATCCTGATCACCATGGGCGGCATGATCATCGGCGAGGAGCTGATCAAGGTCATCTGGGGTCCGCAGCAGATCCCGCTGCCGTTGCCCGAAGCCATGCGCGGCGCCATCCTGCTCGGGGACGCGGCGGTCGAGAAGTACCGCGTGATCGCCGTCGTCGTGGGCCTGCTGGTGTTCGGCGTGTTGCTGTGGGTCCTGACGCGCACCAAGATCGGCCTCCTGATCCGCGCCGGTGTGCAGGACCGCGAGATGGTGGAGTCGCTCGGCTACCGGATCAAGCTGCTGTTCATCGGCGTGTTCGTCGTCGGCAGCGCGCTCGCCGGTCTCGGCGGCGTGATGTGGGGGCTGTACCAGCAGAACGTGGTGCCGCAGATGGGCGCGCAGGTGAACGTGCTGATCTTCATCGTGCTGATCATCGGTGGCCTGGGCTCGACCACCGGCGCGCTGATCGGCGCGCTGCTGGTGGGCCTGATGGCCAACTACACCGGCTTCCTGGCGCCCAAGGCGGCGCTGTTCTCGAACATCGCGCTGATGATGGCCGTCCTGCTGTGGCGTCCGCAGGGCGTGTATGGCGCAAGCCGCTGAGCCCGTCGACAAGCCCGGACGATCGGAAATCCACATGCTGAACCGAGTTCTTTCGCATGACCTCCCGCGCAGCCGCGTGCTCGCCGTGCTGCTGGTCGCCTTGCTCGTGGCGCTGGCGCTCACGCCCTTCGTTTTCCCCGGCGTCAAGGCGCTGAACGTCGCGGCCAAGGTGCTGGTCTTCGTGGTGCTGGTCGCGAGCTTCGACCTGCTTCTGGGCTACACCGGCATCGTCAGTTTCGCCCACACCATGTTCTTCGGCATCGGCGCCTACGGCGTCGCGATCGCCTCCAGCCGGATGGAGCCGGGCTGGGGCGCGCTGTTCGCCGGCATCGGCGTTTCGCTGCTGCTGTCGCTGGTGCTGGCCGTCGCGATCGGCCTGTTCTCGCTGCGGGTGCGGGCCATCTTCTTTTCGATGATCACGCTGGCGGTGGCGGCGGCGTTCCAGACGCTCGCGTCGCAGCTGTCGGAATTCACCGGCGGCGAAGACGGCCTGACGTTCAAGATGCCCGCGGTGCTGTCGCCCGGCTTCCAGCTGTCGGAAACCCCGTTCCTGGGCGTCGCGCTCGACGGCCGGCTGCTGACTTACTACCTGCTGTTCTTCGTCGCGCTGTTCCTGCTGCTGGCGATGCTGCGCGTCGTGAACTCGCCTTTCGGCCGCGTGCTGCAGGCGATCCGCGAGAACGAGTTCCGGGCCGAAGCCATCGGCTACCGGGTGGTGGTCTATCGCACCACGGCCAGCGTGCTCTCGGCGCTGTTCGCGACGCTGGCCGGCGCGATGCTGGCGATCTGGCTGCGCTACAACGGGCCCGACACCTCGCTGTCGTTCGAGATCATGCTCGACGTGCTGCTGATCGTGGTGATCGGCGGCATGGGCACGATCTACGGCGCCGCGATCGGCTCGGGCATCTTCGTGGTCGCGCAAAGTTACCTGCAGGACCTGCTCAAGATCGGCAGCGACGCGACCGCCGGCCTGCCGTGGCTGTCGGCGCTTCTCTCGCCGGACCGCTGGCTGCTCTGGCTCGGACTGCTGTTCGTGCTGTCGGTGTACTACTTCCCGACCGGCGTCGTCGGCCGCTTGCGCGCCGTGCGCGCCCGCACCGCGGCGCGAGGAGGCTGACATGTCCTGCCGATCCCAGTACCTCAGCTGCGCCGGCCGCGAGATCCACTACACCGAGTGGGGCGCGCAGCACCGGGCCACCGTCGTCGCCTGGCACGGCCTGGCGCGCACCGGCCGCGACATGGACGAACTGGCCGAGCATCTGAGCTCGAGGTTCCGCGTGATCTGTCCCGACACGGTCGGCCGGGGCCTCAGCCAGTGGAGTCCCGACCCCGGCAGCGAATACCAGCTGTCGTTCTACGCGCGGCTGGCGGCGGAGTTGCTCGAGCAGCTCGGGATCGAGCGGGCGCACTGGGTGGGCACGTCGATGGGCGGCGCGATCGGCACCGTCTGCGCCGGCGGCCTGCTGCAGCCGCAGCTGAAAGCGCGGATCCAGAGCCTGGTGCTCAACGACAATGCGCCCCGGCTGGCGAGCGACGCGGTCGCGCGGATCCGCGCTTATGCGGGCAATCCGCCGGCGTTCGACACCATCACGCAACTCGAAGCCTTCTACCGCCAGGTCTACAAGCCCTTCGGCTGGCTGAGCGACGCGCAGTGGCGGCGGCTGGCGGAGTCGTCGGCCCGGCGCCTGCCCGACGGCCGGGTTACGCCGCATTACGACCCGGCGATGGTGCGGCAGTTCATCGACCATCCGCACGACTACGACACCTGGGAGCACTACGACGCGATCGAGGTGCCGGTGCTGTGCCTGCGCGGCGCCGAGTCGGACCTGGTGCTTCCCGACGCCGTCGACGAGATGCTGCGCCGCGGACCCGGCGCTCGCGGACTGACGCGGGTGGTGGAGGTGCCGGGCTGCGGCCATGCGCCGGCGCTGAACGTACCGGAGCAGCTGGATCTCGTCAGCGATTTCATCGAGCGGCACGAGGCAGGCCAGCCCGCCTGACAGGGCAAGCTCTATCGCGCCGCGCCCTTCGCCACGGCAGCTGC
>JAQGNJ010000130.1 GCA_028291885.1 Ramlibacter sp.
GCATAGGTGAAGGTGGTCAGGGGGTCGTCGTCGTGGATGTCGTTTGCCGTTGCCATCGGCGACAGGCGCACCCCCACCGCGTCGGCGGCCCAGACCTTGGTGACCGCGTCGACGACTTCCAGCAGCACGCGCGTGCGGTTCTCCACCGGCCCACCGTATTCGTCGGTGCGGCGGTTGGTGCCGCTGCACAAGAACTGGTCGAGCAGGTAGCCGTTGGCGCCGTGGACCTCCACGCCGTCGAAACCTGCCTTGATCGCGTTGCGCGCCGCGCGCTCGTACTGGCGCACGAGGTAAGGCATTTCCTCGAGCTGCAGCGCTCGCGGCGTCACGAAGGGCGCCAGCTCGCCTTCGCCCTTGTCGTTCTCGATGAAGGCCATCCCCTCGGGCCGGATCGGAGAGGGCGCGACCGGCGGCATGCAATCGGGTTGCAGTGAGGGATGGGAAATCCGGCCCACGTGCCACATCTGCAGGATGATGCGGCCGCCGGCTTCGTGCACCGCGTCGGTGACCAGCCGCCAGCCCTCCACCTGCTCACGGCTGTGGATGCCCGGGGTCCAGGCGTAGCCCTGCCCCTGCATCGAGATTTGCGTCGCCTCGGAAATGATCAGCGCGGCCGAGGCGCGCTGCTGGTAGTAGCAGGCGTTCAACGGCGACGGCACGTTCCCCGGTTGGCGTGCGCGCGACCGGGTCAGGGGTGCCATGACGATGCGGTGCGGCAACTGGAAGCGCCCGACTCTGATGGGCTGGAACAACAGCGGCTGCTCCGCGTCCTGGGGCTCGGCTGCCTGGGTTGTCGCTGCGGACGACTCGACGATGGCGGACATGATGAACTCCTTTGTTCCGGAAATCGGCGGCGCGTCGCCAGCCGGCTCGAACGGCCATCGTGGACCGCGGGGCCGCACCCGTGCTGGCGAACGCGGGTATTGGGCGCAGAATCCTGTCATGCGGCCGCAGGAACGTAGGTGCAGCGGGGCCTGGCGTCAGCCGTGAAGTCGGTTTCCCGCTCCTCACTGTGATCGCCTCCGCGGCGCATTCGTTGATGGGGTGCCCCGGCGGCGGATCCAGCGCTCCGGTCGCGGGATGCCATGGGTTGGGCCTCGCGATCAATTTTCCCGCGAACCTGGCAACTCCCGCATTTTTGGCATCGTTCATTGCCGTTCCTCTCGGGCTACTTCGGCTCGCCGGCTCGTGCAGGTTCACGCCGCGGATGCGCCCGGGGCGCAGGGAGATGATGTCGACGTCCGCGCCCGCTGCGCGCAGGGCCGTGACGGGAACGGTCAGTTCGATCTTTTCGAACCCGTCCGCGGCCAGCACCGCGATGCGTTTGTCTTCCAACTGTCGCTCGACTGCCATTGCGTCCTCCGTTCAGCTGCGTCACGCGCCCTGCCGGCGCGTCGAAAGATGTTAGTTCACGCGCCGCGCCTTGTGTGCCCAGCCGCACGCGAATGGCGAGCGAGCGCTCGGCTTTGCGAGCATGGCGTGGCCTACGCAACCAAGCGGCAACCCATCTGCGAGCAGGACGACGGCGTCTGAGCAAGCAGCAGCGTTCGCTCGTAAGGGACGTTCGTGAGTCCGGGGCGCCGGCGGCCTAACGCGTGGGTCGACACGCGAATCCTCGGTGCTACCATTCCTTCATGATCGACTGGTCTTCCTGTTCAGCCGTCGAGAGGGACCCTTCCCGCGTGAGCGGAGCGTGGGTGTTTCGTGACGGTCGCGTTCCGGTCGCAGCGCTGTTCGGGCGTCGCCGAGTTTTTGCGTGCCTTCAGCGTCTCGGGCGATGAGCTGAAATACGGTGATGCCGCCAGTTCGGCCGGGGGACGGGTCGAGCTGGTCTGGCGGCGGGCCAGGTAGGGCTTTTCCGGCCCCAGGGTGATTCACTTCAGGCGCTTTGGTCCGGCGTCCGCCAACTAGTTGGCAACTCCGGCGTGAGACCTCGTGAAAACCCTTGCCCGACCGCCTCCCGAGTGATTCATAGTGTGTCTTTCTGTAATTAGTTGTTACAGCAAGCCACACGATCACCCGAAGGAGAACCATGGAATTCCTCACCAGTCTCGCCGGCGCCTGCGCGCCCGCCGCCGGAGCATCAGACGCTCGCGCCTGCCGCGCGGGGCGCGGTGCCCTGAGGCTCATGGCCGGCGTCGCCGGACTTTGCGTCGCCTTCGGCCTCCACGCAGCCGAACTGGTGGTCGCCCATGTCGGCCCTTTCACCGGCCCCCTCAGCGTGAACGGCTTGCCCAATTACGACGGCGGCAAGGCCTGCATCGACGAGGTGAATGCGGCCGGCGGCGTGAACGGCCATACCTTCCGCCTGGTGCGCGAGGACGACAAGTACAAGCCCGACGAGACCATCCGCCTGTTGCGGGAGGTGGCGCAGCGCGACAAGCCCATCGCCTTCATCAACCTCCTCGGGTCGGCGAGCGTCAGCGCCGTCCTCAAGAACCGCACGCTGGAGGAACTGAAGATCCCGGCGATCGGCGTGACTCCAGGGGCCGACGTCCTCAGAAACCCCGGAAGTCCCTGGATCTTCCACGTGCACGCGAGCGACAACGCACAACTGAAGCGAATCCTCTCCCAGCTCAATAGCGTGGGCCTGAACCGCATCGCGGTCGCCTACCAGGACATCCCGTTCGGACAGAGCGGCATGAAGTACATCGACCAGCTGGCGCCGTCGCTGAAGGTCGAGATCGTCGGCCGGGTGCCGGTTCCTTCCGCGGCCGACTCCCTCGCTGCCCCGGCCGCGGCACTTCGCGCAACCCAGGCCCAGGCCTACGTCATGATCCTGGTGCCCAACAGCGGCGCGTCGCTGGTGCGCGACGTCCGCTCCGGCGGGGACAAGACGCCGGTCTACGGAATGTCCTATGTGCCGGTCGCCGGCATCCTCGAGAAGGCGGGCGGCGCCAACGCCACGGGCGTCGGTCTCGCGCAGGTCACCCCGAACACGTTCTCGTCGTCGACCGGCCTCGTGCGCAGCTTTCACGCGGCGATGGACAAGTTCGCCGCCCCCGGGACGGCGCATTCGCAGCTTCACCTGATCGGGTATCTGAGCTGCCGTGTGATGGTGGAGGGAGTTCGCGCGGCGGGGGCTTCGCCGACGCCAGAGCGGCTGCGCGCCTCGATGCAGAAGGTACGCACCGACCTCGGTGGATACTTCCTCGACTTCACCGAAGGAAACGACGGCGCGCGCTACGTCGACATCGGCGTGATCACGAAGGAAGGCCGCCTGCTGTATTGAAGGCGGCTCCCGCGGGCGGACATGCACTTCCCGGCTCGCCGGGCCGGTTGTCGTCCGTGCCGGCCCTTGAAAGGTGGATCGATGGATTTCCTCAAGCCGATGGCAGTGCTGATTGACCAACCCTGGCTGGCCCTGATCCCCGTGGTCCTGTTTGTCGCGTTCGCGGCGGCTACCAGGAGCGGGGTGGCGCTGGTCGTCGCGGCCCTGTGGTTTGTGTACTGCCTCTACGAGTTCGCGAAGAAGCTGCGCATCCTGTGCACCGGCGAATGCAACATCCGCATCGACCTGCTGCTGCTGTACCCGCTCCTGCTTGCGGCGACCGCGATCGGCCTGCTGGCGGCCGGGCTGGCGGCGGCCAGGCGGCGCACGGCCTGACGGCCCGAGGACCATGGAAGGACGGGCATGCAAACTGTGGCGCCCACCGCTTCTGCTCTCTTGCCCAGGCAGGTCTGGGCCCTGCTTGCGCTGTACGCGCTCGCAAGCCTGATCCACTTCGTCCACAACGCCGAATCCATCGCCCTGTATCCGAACATGCCCAGCTGGCTCACGCGCGAGAAGGTCTACCTGGCGTGGCTCGCGTTCACCGGTGTCGGGCTCGTCGCGCTGGCTTTCGCCGCCGCCGGCTGGCGTGTCGCCGCCGCGCTCTGCCTGGCCGCCTATGGTGCGCTCGAATTCGTCGGGCTGGGCCACTACACGCTCGCCCCGCACTCGGGGCACACGATCGCCATGAACCTGTCGATCTGGTTCGAGGCGGTCGCCGGCGGCTTGCTCGCCGTCTCTTCCGTGCGGCTGCTCGCGAGAGCCGTGGATCGCGCCAAGGATGGGCCCGGAGCTTGAACGCTCAGGGTTTGTCGACGACGACTTCGCTGACCTGGATGACGGGCGCCAGGTCCGTGTAGTTCGGGATGTCGCCCATGATCTCCTGGGCGTGCGGACCGAAGCCGGCCTGGAAGGCCTCCACGGAATCGCAGAAGAGATGGCACATCGCCACGTGGGCTGGAGCGGCGCCCGGCGCATTGGGATACATCACGCTGACTTTGATCATTGTGTTCTCCAGGGGACGTGGTTGAGGCCACTTGCGATCGTGCCGCACGGCGCCGCTTCCGGCAAGCCATCCGGCTGTCCGGCATCGTCCCGACCGATTACTTCGCCGCGTTCGGAAAGAACAGCTGCTCGCCACCGATCCTGTACGACGCGATGGCCGACTGCCCGGCCGGCGACGTCACCCAGTCCACGAACTTCTGCGCCTGCGCCGCCTTCACGTTCGGATGCTTCGCCGGATTGACCACCATCACGCCGTACTGGTTGAACAATCGCGTGTCGCCTTCCACCAGAACCACCATGTCGCCGCGGTTCCTGAAGTTCAGCCAGGTGCCCCGGTCGGCCAGCACATAGGCGCCGGCCGACGCGCCGATGTTCAGCGCCGGCCCCATGCCGCAGCCGCATTCGCGATACCCCGAGCCCTTGCGGTCGGCCGCGCCCGCCTGTGTCCAGTAGCGCAGTTCGGCCGCGTGCGTGCCGCTCTTGTCGCCGCGCGAAATGAAGGGCGCGTCGGCGGACGCGACCTTCGCCAGCGCCGCCGCGATGTCCTTGCCGCGCGCGCCGGCGGGGTCGCTCTTCGGCCCGACGAGGACGAAGTCGTTGTACATGACGGGGTAACGCTTGACCGCTCCGCCCTGGGCCACGAACTTTTCCTCGGCCGGCTGGTCGTGCACGAACAGCACGTCGGCGTCGCCGCGCCGCGCGATGTCGATCGCCTGGCCGGTGCCGACCGCCACCACCTTGACCTCGATCCCCGTGGCCTTGCTGAATTGCGGCAGCAGGTGCGGAAACAGGCCCGACTGCTCGGTCGACGTGGTCGACGCCATGGTGATGGTTTCCGCGGCGGCGGCGCCGGCCGCGAGCAGGCACAGCGCGAGCGCCGCACCGAGCATCGTTGACTTCATGCGAGTTCTCCCTTGACGAAGAGGTCGGCCTCGAGCGAGGTTTCGCGCAGCTGCGGACCGTTGAAAAAATCTTGCACCGGCAGGTCCGCCAGCACGCGGCCGTGCTCCAGGTACACGACGCGCGTCGCGAGGCGCTTGACCTGGCCCAGGTTGTGGCTGGCGAACACCAGCGTCATCCCGCCCTGCGCGAACTTCGCCATCAGCGACTCGACCTCGCGCTTGGCATGCGGATCGAGGCTGGAGGTCGGCTCGTCCAGGAAGAGCACGGCGGGACGCAGCCCCCAGGCGCGAGCCAGGGCCAGCCGCTGCTGCTGGCCGCCCGAGAGCGTGCGCGCGTTGCGCAGCGCCAGGTCGGCAAGCTCCACGGCCGCCAGCGCGTGCAGCGCGGCCTCGCGCGCCTGCTTCCACTTCGTGCCGCGGATCCACAAGCCGAGTGCGACGTTGTTCAGCGCGCTGGTGCGCAGCATGAAGGGCCGTTGGAACAGCATTGCCTGGCGCGCCGCGCTGTCTCGCAGCACCGATCCGCGGGTCGGCGGCAACAGGCCGTGCAGCACCCGCAGCAGGGTGCTCTTGCCGCTGCCGTTCGAGCCGATCAGCGCCACCCGCTCGCCGGCGGCGATGCGCAGGTTCACGCCGGCCAGCGCGCGGATCCCGCCGAAGTCGAGGTCGACGGATTTGAGTTGCAGCAGCGCGCTCATCCCGCGGCCGCCTGCAGCAACACGGCCCGATCGTTGCGCACCAGCCGCCATCGCCTCACAGCGGCGACCAGTGCGTTGAGCGCCAGCACCACGCCGAGCAGCACGATCCCGAGCGCCAGCGCCAGCGGCAGGTCGCCCTTGCTGGTCTCCAGCGCGATCGCCGTTGTCATCACGCGGGTGAAGCCGTCGATGTTGCCGCCCACGATCATCACCGCGCCCACTTCGGCGATGGCGCGGCCGAAGCACGCGATGACGACCGTGAGCAGCGCATAGCGTTCATCCCAGGCGAGCAGCACGCTGCGCAGCAGCGGCCCCGCGCCCAGCGAGCGCAGTTGCTCGCCGTTGACACTGTCCACGTCCTCGACCAGCTGGCGGGTCAGCGCCGTCGCGACCGGCAGCACCAGGATGGACTGCGCGATCACCATCGCCTTGAACGAGAACAGCCAGCCCAGGAAGCCCAGCGGGCCGGACCGCGAGAGCAGCAGGTAGACCACCAGGCCGACCACCACCGACGGCAGTGCGAGCGAGGTGTTGAGCAGCGTCAGCAGCGCGCCCCGTCCGGGAAAGCGCGCGATGCCCAGCCAGGCGCCGAGCAGGACGCCGGCGCCGCAGGCGACCAGGCATGCGGCGGCGCTCACCGCGAGCGAGCGCGTGACGATAGACACCAGGGTCGGGTCGGTCCCGGCGATCAGTTGCAGCGCGGTTGAAAAGCTGTCGGAAAACGTGTTCATTGCGAGCGATCCTAAACGCGCGGCGACGACCGCCGCATCGGGGATGGCGAGCTATGAACGGCCATGCATAGCGCATACTCCTGCGGCGTGAAAACGATCGAACTTTCCTACACACTCGCGGCCCGCGAAGCCGGGGCGCAGGCGATCCGCAATCCGCTGATGGAAGTGCTGCACGCGGTGCGCGAGCAAGGCTCGATCGCCGCCGCAGCGAAGTCGCTGGGCCAGTCGTACCGCCATGTGTGGGGCGAGCTCAAACGCTGGGAAACCGAGCTGGGCCGCGGATTGATCGTGTGGGAGAAAGGCCAGCCCGCGCGGCTGTCGGAGTTCGGCGACAAGCTGTTGTGGGCCGAGCAGCAGGCGCAGGCCCGGCTCGCGCCGCAGATCGAGGCCCTGCACGCGGACCTGGAGCGCTCCTTCGCCGTGGCCTACGACGACACGGCCCACCTGCTCACGCTGTATGCGAGCCACGACGACGCGCTCGTCGCGCTGCGCGAACACGCCGCGTCGCAGGCGCGGCTGCATCTGGACATCCGCTTCACCGGCAGCGTCGACGCGATCGGCGCGCTCAACGAAGGCCGCTGCGTGCTGGCGGGCTTCCACACGCCGCCGCAACCGGCAACGCCGGCCGGCGTCGCAACGCTGGCGCAGCGCACCTACCAGCCGCTGCTGCAGCCGGGACGGCACAAGATCATCGGCTTCGCGCGGCGCAGCCAGGGACTGGTGGTGGCGCGCGGCAATCCGCTGCGACTGGCCGGCCTGGGCGACCTCGCGGCGCGGCGCGCGCGCTATGTGAACCGCCCCCTGGGCACCGGCACCCGGTTGCTGGCGCAGGAGCTGCTGGAGCAGGCGAAGATCGCGCCATCGTCGATCGAAGGCTGGGATCGCACCGAGCCTTCGCATGCCGCAGTGGCCCAGGCCGTCGCCTCCGGCGCGGCAGACGCCGGCCTTGCGATCGAAGCCGCCGCGCGCGCGCGGGGACTCGACTTCGTGCCCTTGCTGCAGGAGAACTACTACCTGGTGTGCCTGCGCTCCGCGCTGGAGCAGCCGCCGATGCTGGCCTTGCGCGAGCTGCTTCGGGGCGACGCCTGGCAAGCGCGGATCGCGCAGCTGGCCGGCTACGAGGCCTTGCGCAGCGGCGAGGTGCTCAGCCTGCGCCAGCAGCTTGCGTGGTGGCGCTATTCACGCCCGAAGAAGACGGCCGCGAAGTAATCGTTCAGCCCGGTTGCGGCGCCACGCTGGCCAGCACCTTCTCGATCACGTCCGGCGCCACGGGTTTCACCAAGTGGGCGTCGAAGCCCGCGGCCATGGAGCGCTCGCGGTCCTGCGGGCTGCCGTAGCCGGTCAAGGCCACCAGCCGCAATGGCGACTTCGCCTGGCTGCGCAGGCGCCGCGCGGTTTCGTAGCCGTCCATCCCGGGCAAGCCGATGTCCAGCAGCACCAGGGCCGGCGGGTCGCGCTCGGCCATCGCGAGCGCCTGGACGCCGTCCTGCGCGACCACTGCATCGGCGCCCATCATCCGCAGCACCTCGGCCAGCGACTCGGCGCTGTCCTGGTTGTCGTCGACCACCAGCACGCGGGCCCGCATCATGGGCGCGGCCTCGCGCGGCGCCGGGCCCTGGTTCTTCTTCGGCGTGGCGACCAGCGGCAGGCTGACGGTGAAGGTGCTGCCCTGCCCCAGTCCCACGCTGTGCGCCGTCACGTGGCCGCCATGCAGTTCCACCAGGGTCTTGACCAGCGTCAGGCCGATGCCCAGGCCGCCCTGCGCCCGGTCCAGCGCCACGGGGACCTGTGTGAACAGCTCGAACACGCGCGACAGCATCTCCGGCGGGATGCCGACGCCGGTGTCGCGCACCATCACCGACACGCGGCCGCCGTCGGGCGTGACGCTGACCGCCACCGTGCCGCCCGGGTCGGTGTACTTGACGGCGTTCTGCAGCAGGTTGGCGAACACCTGGGTCAGCCGCACGCGATCGCCGTTGACGTGCAGCGATGCATCCGCGCCCATCATCTGCAGCCGGTGGCCGCGCGCCTCCAGCGCCGGGCGGACCGCTTCCACGGCGGCTTCGAGCACCTCGGCCAGCGGCAGCGGCTCGCGCCGCAGCTCGATCAGGCCGCGGCTGACGCGCGACACGTCGAGCAGGTCGTCGACCAAGTGGGTGAGCTGGCCGAGCTGGCGCGACATCACGTCGATCTGGCGCTGCGCGACAGGCGCCGACAGGTCCACGCGGCGCAGGATCTCGATCGAATTCACCAGCGGCGACAGCGGGTTGCGCAGTTCGTGGGCCAGCATCGCGAGGAATTCGTCCTTGCGCGCGTGCTCGCGCCGCAGCTGCTGGTTCAGCTCCGCCGAGGCCGCCCGCGACGCGTCCAGCGCCCGCGCCAGCGTGTGGGCGCGGCTGGCCGCATCCTTGGCTTCAGCCGCCTCGGCCATGCCGATCTTCAGCGCCTGCTCGGTGCGCAGCAGCGCGCCCAGCAGCGGAAGCTCGGCTTGCAGCACCTGCAGTCCCTCCTCCAGTGGCACGCCGCCAAGCAGCACGGCAACGACGCCGCCGTGCGCCAGGCCGGTGGCCGCGCGGATGCTGCCGGCCGGCATGTCCACCTGCGCGTGGTGCCGCCCCGGCGCCGCGCATGTCGCCAGGAAGGCGCGCCATTGCGGCCCTCCGGCGAAGGTCTTGGGCATGCCGGGCGCCGGCAGGAGGACGCCGAGCGCCGCGTCCCGCACCAACAGCGCCAGGCTGTCGCAACCCAGGGCGGTTGCCAGCTCGGTCGCCGCCGCGTGGCGACGATCCGCGGCCGCCAGCGCGATCACCAGCGGATGGATCGCATCCCGCGTCATCTCAGGCCGGCAGCACGCAGACCACCGCCGTGCAGTTGTGGAAACCGCCGAACTGCCCCTCGGACCTGGCGATCTGGCCGTAGGTGTTGCAGCCGACGAAACCGGCCGGCGCCAGCATCCGGGCGCAGGCGGCGAGTTCGTCCTCGAACACGGCGCCCATCCGCAGCCGCGTCGCCACGCAGTCGAACACGATCGCGGCGCCCGGCTTGTTGCCTTCGAGCGCCTTCAGCGCCGCCGTGGTCGCGGCTCGCGCGGCCTGCAGCGCCGACTCGTTGCTGGTCTTCATGACGTGGACGATGGCCCCTTCGGGGACGGCCGCGGCGCACATCACCGACCCATCCTCCTGCACCGCCAGCGGCACCCGCAGGCGATAGCCTTCGGGGCTGCGGATGCCCAGCACGTTGTGCAGGAAGAAAGGCATGGGATTGCCGCGGTCGAACCCCTGGCCGGTCCGCTGCGCATGCTCGTTGAAGGCGTCGAACGCGGGGAGCCCGTTCAGGCTGACCAGCTTCATGCCTTCGGCTTCCGTGACGCGCAGGCCGACCCCGGCCGGCTCCCAGCCATGGGCGACTCCGACGCCCACCGGCTTGTCGGAAAGGATCTCGAGCGCCACGACCGCGTCGGAGTAGGCGCGGCGCCCGGCGAAGACGTGGGTCTTGTGGAAGCGGCCGTCGTCGCCGGCGCCGCCGCCGAAAAACCGGTAGTTGCCCGCCGTCTGCAAGGTCATTTCCTCGACCAGCGCGTCGGTGTGGCCGGCCAGCGCGTCGGTCATCACCAGGGCCGAGCGATACGGGGCGGCGCGATCGCGCAGGCCCTGGAACGAACCGACGACCTGCGACGCCGCGGCGGCGACGCCCTTCGTGACGTCGCGGCCGATGCCGACGGCGAAGTGCATCTCGCTGGACCGCAGCCCCATGGCCGAGACCTGGCCCTCGCCGCGCCGGTCCTGGGTGAACTCGCCCGCCGAAGACGAACCCACCACCACGTCCGTGCCCGCTTCTTCCGCCAGGCCCCGGAGCAGGGCCTCGTAG
This sequence comes from Ramlibacter sp., assembly GCA_028291885.1. Lineage (GTDB taxonomy): Bacteria > Pseudomonadota > Gammaproteobacteria > Burkholderiales > Burkholderiaceae_C > Ramlibacter. The sequence goes on from JAQGNJ010000130.1 coordinate 10,475, forward strand.
TCGTGGCGCGCCGACGCGAAGACGATCACCGCGTCGGCCGTGGCGCCGTCGAAGGCCTGGCGGATCGATCGCCCGATTTCGCGTCCTGCGGCCTCGCTGTCCGTGAGGATGGAGATCGTGTTGTGCACTTGGGACATGGAGGAACTCTTGAGGAAAAGAGAAAGGCGGACGCGGCCCTGCCGGGCCGTGGGACGTCGCGATGCTACGCAGGACGGAGCCGCTCGTCCGTAGGACGCCGCCCCGTTCCTGACGGCCGGCCGCAATCGGCGGATAGCTCGGGCCGACCCGTACCGTCGCGGACCGCGCGCCTTACAGCGCGCAGGTGCGAAAGCCGCTGAAGCCGTCGTCACGGCCGGGCAGCGCGAAGGCGCGCCGGCGCGGATGCTTCATCCGGGCGCGGGTGGCGAAGGACGCGCCGCGCTGCACGCGGGCCCGGCCGAACAGCGGCGAGGCCTCGAAGTCCGTGGAACGGGTCCAGCCGTCGGGGCCGAAGCCGGGCCAGGGCCGCAGGCTGCTGGCCGTCCATTCGCGCACGTCGCCCCAGCGAAAACCGCGCCGCCCCGCGGCATGGGCCGCCAGTTCCCACTCCACCTCGGTCGGCAGCCGGCGGCCGGCCCAGCGGGCCCAGGCGTCCGCTTCCCACCAGCTCACGTGCATCGCCGCCTGGTTGCCGCTCATGCGGGTCGGCTTGCCGAACATCGACTGCATCACCGCTCCGCTGGCGACGCCGATCTGGTCGACGTGGCGCGGGCCGCGCCGGCCTTCGAGCTGGGCTTCGCGCTCCAGCCAGGACCAGCCTTCGGGCAGCCAGAACTCGGGCCGGTCGTAGCCGCCGTCGTCGACGAACTCCACGTACTGCGACCAGCTGACCGGCTGCGCGTCGATCTCGAACTCGGGCACGTCGACCTCGTGCGCCCATTTCTCGACGTCGAAGACGAAGCCGCCGGGCGACACGCCGAGCAGGCAGGTGGCCGCCGGGACCAGCAGCGGTTCCCGCGCGTGCTGGCCCTGCGGCAGCGGCAGCTTCAGCGGCACCGACAGGGTCTGCGCCATTGCGATCAGCTGCTCGCCGCGCAGGTCTTCGTGGAACAGCGCGGCGCGGAAGAAATACAGCGCCTCGTCGGTCTCCGGCGTCTTCTCCAGCAGTTCCAGCGTGCCTTCCAGCGTCTCCAGCAGCCAGGCGCGCAGCGGCCCGACCTCCAGCGCCTGGTCCCAGCGCGCTTCGTGCGACACCAGCGCCGGATGGAACCAGCCGTCGGCGCGCGGCTCGATCGACGCCAGCCGCACCGCATCCAGCGGGCAGGCGGCGCCCAGGCCCCGCTGCGGATTGCGGCCGATCCAGAATTCGGCGAACCAGCCGATGTGGCCGGCCAGCCAGAGCGGCGGGGACAGTTCGGCGCTGCGCGGAACGGCGAAATTCGCCTCGCCCAGCGCCTGCTCGTATTGCGCCAGCAGGTGCAGCGTGTGGTTGCGGGCGTCCATCAGCGCCAGCGAGAGCAGGTCGCGGCCGGCCTTGCCGATCTCCGGCGTGTCGATCGATGCGGGAGCAGCCGCGGGTGTCAGAGAAGCCATGGCCTATTATTCACTCAGGCGCGCGCCGCGTCCGGTCTACGGTTTCCCTGCGGCGGCAATCGCGCTAGGGTAAACCCCTCGCCTGCCCGTCAGTCTTCATTCAGCGCCCCCACGTTAGTATTTAGGGCTACCCGGGGGCGCAGCCGAGGGGCGCCGGTCCCGCCGCGTCGTCACCACGTTCGAAAGTTTCCTGTGTTGTCTGCACTCCTGCGACTTTCCCTGGCCATCGACTGGATCAGCGAGCGGATCGGCCGCTTCGCTTCGCTGGCGGTGCTGCTGACTGCCCTGATCTCCGCCGGCAACGCCTTCGTGCGCTACATGCTGGACATCAGCTCCAATGGCTGGCTCGAGATCCAGTGGTACCTGTTCGCCGGCATCGTCATGCTCGGCGCGCCCATCGTGCTGAAGTACAACGAGCACGTCCGGGTCGACCTGATCTACGGCAAGCTCAAGGGAAACATGCCGGTCTACGTCGACCTGTTCGGGCTGATCTTCTTCCTGATGCCGGTGACCCTGCTGCTCACGTACCTGAGCTGGCCGCTGCTGACGAAGATGTTCGTCTCGCACGAAATGTCGAACAACGCCGGCGGGCTGGTGCGGTGGCCGGCGATGCTGATGCTGCCGCTGGGCTTCGGCCTGATGTGCCTGCAGGGCGCATCCGAGATCGTCAAGCGGATCTGCTATCTCAAGGGCATGTACCAGATGGACACGCATTACGAGAAGCCGGTGCAATGAGGGCGCGTTCCCGGCAGCCGCAGAAAAAAACAAGATAACGGAACCCCGCCATGCAAATGGAAAACTTCGCCCCCTTCATGTTCGCGGGGCTCGTGTTCATCATGCTGATCGGGTTCCCGGTCGCGTTCTCGCTGGCGGCGCTGGGCCTGGCCAGCGGCTTCTTCGCCATCGAGATGGGCTGGTTCCCCGCCAGCTTCATGGCCAATCTGCCGCTGAACGTGTTCGGCATCCTGTCCAACGACCTGCTGCTGGCGATCCCCTTCTTCACCTTCATGGGCGCGATCCTGGAGAAGTGCGGCCTGGCCGAGGACATGCTCGACTCGATGGGCCAGCTGTTCGGCACCGTGCGCGGCGGCCTGGGCTATTCGGTCATCATCGTCGGCTTCATCCTGGGCGCGATCACCGGCACGGTGGCCGGGCAGGTGATCGCCATGGCGCTGATCTCGATGCCGGTGATGATCCGCTACGGCTACAACATGCGCTACACGACCGGCGTGCTGGCGGCCTCCGGCACGATCACCCAGCTGGTGCCGCCGTCGCTGGTGCTGATCGTGATGGCCGACCAGCTCGGACGCTCGGTCGGCGACATGTACAAGGGCGCCTGGGGGCCGTCGATCCTGCAGGTGCTGATCTTTGCGCTCTATACGTTCGCGCTGGGCATCGTCAAGCCGCACCACGTTCCCGGCATCCCCAAGGAAGCCCGCACGATGAGCGGCTTCAAGCTGTGGATGAAGTGCCTGCGCGGCATCATCCCGTCGGCGATCCTGATCTTCGCCGTGCTGGGATCGATGGGCGGCCTGCCCTGGATGAAGACCGCCATCGCGACGCCCACCGAAGCCGGCGCCATGGGCTGCGTCGGCGCGCTGGTGCTGGCCGCCATCCACCGGCGGCTGTCGTGGGACCTGTGCTGGCAGGCGATGGTCGGCACCATGCGCCTGACGGCGATGGTGGTGTTCATCCTGATCGGCTCGCGCGTGTTCTCGATGGTGTTCCAGGGCGTGGACGGCGCCCGCTGGGTCGAGCACATGCTCAGCGGCCTGCCCGGCGGGCAGATCGGTTTCCTGATCGTCGTCAACGTCTTCATCTTCTTCCTGGCCTTCTTCCTGGACTTCTTCGAGATCGCCTTCATCATCCTGCCGATGCTGGGGCCGGTGGCCAACAAGCTGGGCATCGACCTGGTGTGGTTCGGCGTGCTGCTGTGCGTGAACATGCAGACCAGCTTCATGCACCCGCCGTTCGGCTTCGCGCTGTTCTACCTGCGCGGCATCGCCGACACGCTGTTCAAGGAAAAGCGGATCGAACAGCCGGTGAAGTCCAACGACATCTACATGGGCGCGATCCCCTGGGTGGCCATGCAGGTGCTGCTGGTGGCCATCGTCATCTTCTTCCCGCAGACGGTCACCGTCTTCCTGGACAAGGAAGAGAAGATCGACATCGACAAGGTCAGGATCGAGATGCCCACCGAAGCGGCCGAGCCCAGGCAACCCGACCTGCAGCCGGGCGAGACGCAAGGCCAGCGCGACACCGAGAACGCGGCCGACGAGCAGAAGAAGCTCGACGAGCTGTTCAACCCCACGCCCAAGAAGTGAAAGAGACGCCGGTCGAGGCGCTGGGTCCGGCGCCGTTCCGCTTCGAGCTGCCGCAGGGGCAGCCGCTGCAGGGGCCCGCCTTCTCCACCGCCTTCAAGCTGATCGCCACGCTGCTGCTGGCCGTCACGGCGGGCTGGTTCGTCCAGCTCTGGCTCGCCGGCAAGGTCAGCGGCGGCCCCGTGTCCATCTTCAGCTGGTTCCTGGCCGCCCTGGCGGTCATGGTGAGCACCTGGTGGAGCGTCGTGCGCAGCGTGACCCGGATGGATGGCCGCGAACTGCAGCAGACCTGGCTGTGGAACAAGAAGATGGAACTGCGCGAACTGGCCTACGGCAAGCTGATCCGGGTTCCCGGCCTGGACTGGCTGATCGCCCCGCGGCTGTACCTGCGCACGCTGGAGGGCAAGTTCGCCGTCTTCTACGCGGCGGATCCGCGGATGATCGCGCAGTTCGAGCGGCTGGTCGCCGAGCTCAAGGCCTTTCGCCGGCTGGCCTAGCCGCCGGCCCCGGGGGAACGCAATGAAACATCGCACCATCGTCGCCGCGATCTTCGTCGCCGTCGCGGCCATGCTGGCGGTGATGGCCTGGCTGCACGACTTCATCACGCTGGACGGCGCCAGGACGGTCTACACCGCCAGCTGCGCCGGCGAGTGGCGCGGACCGGTCTGCACCGGCAGCATGCGCGCAGGCGACCGCTACCGCTTCCGGCCGCTCAAGGCCCACACCGAGGTTCTCTTCTGGGTGGCGGGCTCGCCCGAGCCGTCCGGGAAACTCGCCCCATGCGTGATCGAAAACGCCAAGCAGTGGACCTGCAAGCCCGGTCCGGACAGCGGCCGCAGCATCACGCACGAGATGAAGTACGGCCGCCCGGTTCAAGAGCCGGGAGGCCCGGCCCGCGCCTTCCATCCCGTGGCCAAGTGGAAGTGGCTGCTCCTGAACCGGGGCGTCTCCATCTTCCACGAGGCGGACGCCTGAAGCGCGCGCCCGCGGCGCCCCTTCGGCGCGGATCTCAGGCGCCGGCGCCCGCGGCGACGACGGCCCGGGGCCGCAGCATCGACAGCGCGTAATAAACGACGCCGCCGATGGCGACGCCGAAGAACCAGCCATAGGTTCCCCACCAGGACGGCAGCAGGCTGGTGAGATTGGGCAGCACGCTCGAGAACAGGGCCCCGACGCCGGCAGCGATCAGCGCGTTCACGTTCCATCCGCCCTCGTAGCGATACGGCCCGTTCTCCTGGTACAGCGCCTGCACGTCCACCTGCCCCCTGGCGATCAGGTAGTAGTCCACCAGGATGATCCCCAGCAGCGGTCCCATCGTCGCGCCGATGGCGTTGACGAAACTGGCGGCGTTGCCTTCCCAGGGCGCGAACGGATACAGCACCAGCGCGATGCCGGCCGCGATGTAGCCGCCCTTCTTGAAACTGATCGCGCGCGGGAACACGTTGGCGAAGTCGAAGGCCGGCGAAACGAAGTTGGCGACCACGTTGATGCCGAGCGTGGCGACTGTGAAGGTCAGCGCCGCCAGCAGGGCCAGGAACACGCTGTCGAACTTGGCGGAGATCTGTTCCGGGTGCAGCAGCACTTCGCCGTAGACGCGGAAGGCCGCGATCGTGGTCACGCCGGCGACCAGCGAGAACAGGACCAGGTTCACCGGCAGGCCCCACAGGTTGCCCTTCCTCACCGTGTCCTTGTCCTTGGCGTAGCGGGAGAAATCGCAGAAGTTCAGGTACAGCGCCGCGAAGTAGGTGACCCAGGTCGCACCCACCGCCATCAGGGCCCAGAACGAGCCGGGCTCGCCGGCCACGCCCGCGTCCTTGGTCTTTTCCAGCAGCACGGCCTGCGGGATGCCGTGGTCGATCGAGAAACCGCCGGCCTTGACGCACAGCCCGATCGCCAGCACCAGCATCGCCACCCACACGGCGGGGCCGGCCCAGTCCTGGAACTTGCGCACCGTCTCCATGCCGTTCTGGATGATCAACAGCTGCAGCGCCCAGACCACGACGTAGCAGATCACCTCCAGCCCGGAGTGGCCCAGCAGGTGGGTGGTCTTGTGGAACTCCAGCATCGCGTCGGACCGCGTCAGCAGCGCGACGACCGCGCCGGAAGCCGCCGCGGTCTGCGCGCCGTACCAGAAGCAGGCGACGATCGCGCGAACCAGCGCCGGGAGGTTGGCGCCCCAGACGCCGAAGGACGCCCGCGCCAGCACCGGGTAGGGCACGCCGGTCTTCACGCCGGCGTAGCCCACCAGGTTCATCAGGAAGAAGATCAGCAGCGATCCCAGACCGATGGCGACCAGGAAGTTGACGAAGCTTCCGCACAGCAGGAACAGGCTGGCCGCGAGGTAATAGCCCCAGAGGCTGTGGACGTCCGAGGTCCAGACATTGAAGATGCTGAAGGTTCCCCAGTGCCGCTCTTTGGCCGGTGCGAGGTCTTCGTTGTACAGGTTCGGCGAGGGGTTGCGGATCTCCATGTCGGCTCCTCCGGTGTCCATTGCACTCGCAGGATGCGCCGATTCGGAAAACCCGGACCTCGGGTTTACCCAGAGGCTGTTTGCCTCCGATCGGTGGACTGGCGGGGGAGGCGATTCCTTGAACGCGGAGCGTTCAAGGAATCCCGATTTACAGCTTCTGCGCCTGCATGAAGCGGTCGAAGGTGGCCTCGGTGAAGCGGAACCACAGGTTCTGGTCGGCCCGGAATTTCGCCAGGTCGGCGTAGATCTTGCCGAAGGCCGGATTCTTGGCCGAGGTCTCCGCATAGATCTCGTTGGAGATCTTGAAGGCCTCGTTCATCATGTCGTTCGGGAACGGCCGCAGCTTGGCGCCCTGGGCGACCAGTTGCTTCAGGGCGATCGGGTTGCGGGCGTCGTACTTGGCCTGGATGTCGATCAGGGACTGCGACGACGCCGCCTCGACGATGGCCTTGTTTTCCGCCGAGAGCGCGTCCCAGGCCTTCTGGTTGACGAAGAAGTCGACCTGCGCCGAGCCTTCCCAGAAGCCGGGGTAGTAGTAGAACGGCGCGACCTTGACGAAGCCCAGCTTCTGGTCGTCATAGGGGCCGACCCATTCGGCGGCGTCGAGCGTGCCCTTTTCCAGCGCCGTGTAGATCTCGCCGCCCGGCAGGTTCTGCGGCACCGTGCCCATGCGCTCCAGGATCTTGCCGGCGAAGCCCGCGATCCGGAACTTCAGGCCCTTGAGGTCCTTGCTGCTCTTGATCTCCTTGCGGAACCAGCCGCCCATCTGCGAGCCGGTGTTGCCGGCCGGGAAGTTGATGATGTTGTACTTGGCGTAGAACTCGCGCATCAGCTTCAGGCCGTTGCCTTCGTGCATCCAGGCGGTCAGCTGCCGGCTGTTCAGGCCGAAGGGGATCGCGCAGCCGAGCGTGAAGGCCTCGTCCTTGCCGAAGAAGTAATAGGGCGCGGTCTGGGCGATCTCCACCGAGCCCTGCTGCACGCCGTCGACGACACCGAAGGCCGGCATCAGTTCGCCGGCCGCGTGGGTCGAGATCTCGAACTTGCCGCCGGACATGTTGCGCACGGCCTTGGCGAACACTTCGGCGCCGCCAAACAGCGTGTCCAGCGATTTCGGGAAGCTCGAGGCGAGTCGCCAGCGCACTGTGGCCTGCGCGTGGACTGCCGGCGCGATGCCGGCTGCGAGCACGCCGGCGATGCCGGCGTTCTTGATGAGGGCACGACGATCCATGAATGTCTCCGTGTTTGTAAGCCGGAAATCATAGCTGTCGCGCGCCGGGCGCCAAAACCGCAAGCGGGGAAGCGAACTCCCCTGCTTCCCGGGATCCCGGGATCCCGATCTAGAGCTTCTGCGACTGCATGAACCGGTCGAAGGTGGCTTCGGTGAAGCGGAACCACAGGTTCTGGTCGGAGCGGAACTTCGCGTAGTCGGCGTAGACCTTGCGCCAGTTCTCGTTCTTGGCGCTGAGCTCGTCGTACAGGGCCATCGAGGTCTTGAACGCGGCCGCCATCAGGTCGGCCGGGAAGGGCCGCAGCTTGGCGCCGGCGCCCACCAGCTGCTTGTGCGCCGTCGGGTTCTTGACGTCGTACTTGGCCTGCATCTCGACGTGGGCATAAGCGGAAGCGGCCTCGACGATGGCCTTGTTCTCGGCCGACAGGGCGTCGTAGGCCTTCTGGTTGATGTAGAGGTCCAGCTGCAGGCAGCCTTCCCACCAGCCGGGGTAGTAGTAGAACGGGGCGACCTTGTTGAAGCCGAGCTTCTGGTCGTCGTACGGGCCGATCCATTCGGCGGCGTCGATCGTGCCCTTCTCCAGCGCCGGATAGATGTCGCCGCCCGGGATGTTCTGCGGCACGCCGCCCATGCGCTCGATCACCTTGCCGGCGAAGCCGCCGACCCGGAACTTCAGTCCCTTGAGGTCGGCCGTGCTCTTGATCTCCTTGCGGAACCAGCCGCCCATCTGCGCGCCGGTGTTGCCGCAGGGAAAGCTGATGATGTTGTACTTGGCGTAGAACTCGCGCATCAGCTTCAGGCCGTTGCCTTCGAAGGTCCAGGCGCTCATCTGGCGGCTGTTCAGGCCGAAGGGGATGGCGCCGCCGAGCGCGAAGGTCTCGTCCTTGCCGAAGAAATAGTAGGGCGCGGTGTGGGCCGCCTCGATCGAGCCCTGCTGGACGCCGTCGACGACGCCGAAGGCCGGCATCAGCTCGCCGGCGGCGTGCACGGAGACGTCGAACTTGCCGCCCGACAGCTGCTTGACCTTCTGCGCGAACACCTCGGCGCCGCCGTAGATCGTGTCCAGCGACTTCGGGAAGCTCGACGCCACGCGCCAGCGAATGGCCTGTTGGGCGTGCACCGCGGGCGCGGCGCCGGCGGCCAGGATGCCGGCGATGCCGGCCTGCTTGACGAGGGAGCGACGATCCATGCTTGTCTCCGTTATGGTTGTTGCGCCATGCGCGCGAAACATGATGGCGCTGCGCGCCGATCCAAGCCTGTCAATGGCCTGACGACGGATGGACCGGCGGGGAGGCGGATTTTCTGGGCGCGGAGAGCGCGGAACTATGCGCGGTCAAAAAAAAAGCCGCGCACGAGGCGCGGCTTGCCGGAGCGCGGGACCTTACAGCTTCTGTGCCTGCATGAAGCGGTCGAAGGTCGCTTCCGTGAAGCGGAACCACAGGTTCTGGTCGGCCCGGAACCTGCTGAAATCGGCGTAGATCTTGCGCCAGCTCTCGTTCTTGGCGTTGAGCTCCTCGTACAGCTCCATGGCCGCCTTGAAGCATGCATTCATCATGTCCGCGGGGAAGGGCCGCAGCTTGGTGCCGGCGCCGACGAGCTGCTTGGGCGCGCCGGGGTTGACCGCGTCGTAGCGGGCCTGCATGGTGATGTGGGCCTGGGCGGCCGCCGCCTCGACGACGGCCTTGTTCTCCGCACCGCGGGTGCGAGTCCGGCGGCGAGGACGCCAGCGATTTCCGTGTTCCTGATGATCGAACGACGATCCATGGTGCGCTCCTCGGTGGTGGAAGCAAGGGACTGCTGGCGCACTTCGACAAACGGAAGTCGTCCATCTGCCCGTCTCGATTCCAGGAAGACGAACAC
>JAQGNJ010000142.1 GCA_028291885.1 Ramlibacter sp.
CGATGTCGAGTGGCCCGAGGCCGCCTACAACGGCGAGTACATCGCGGATATCGCGCGTGACTTCCTCGCACGCAAGACCGTGAAGGCCGACGACCGCGAGTTCACCGCCTCCGGGGATGTGGACGACATCGAATCCATCCGCCAGTTCGCTGTCGCCTACCTGCGGCACGAGCAGGACCTGGACCTGAAGGCCTTCCGGGTGAAGTTCGACAACTACTACCTCGAGTCCAGCCTCTACACCAGCGGCAAGGTCGACGCGGTCGTGGAGCGCCTGCGCGAGGCCGGCAAGACCTACGAGCAGGACGGCGCCCTGTGGCTGAAGTCGACCGACTACGGCGACGACAAGGACCGGGTGATGCGCAAGGGCGACGGCAGCTACACCTATTTCGTGCCCGACGTCGCCTACCACATCAGCAAGTGGGAGCGCGGCTTCGGCAAGGTCGTGAACATCCAGGGCACCGACCACCACGGCACGATCGCGCGGGTGCGCGCCGGCCTGCAGGCGGCGAACGTCGGCATTCCCCAGGGCTATCCAGACTACGTGCTGCACACCATGGTCCGCGTGATGCGCGGCGGCGAGGAGGTGAAGATCTCCAAGCGCGCCGGCAGCTACGTGACGCTGCGCGACCTGGTCGAGTGGACCAGCAAGGACGCCGTGCGCTTCTTCCTGCTGTCGCGAAAGCCCGACACCGAATACATCTTCGACATCGACCTGGCGCTGGCGCAGAACAACGACAACCCGGTGTACTACGTGCAGTACGCCCATGCGCGCATCTCCTCGGTGCTGGCCGCGTGGGGCGGCGATGTCGCTTCGCTGTCGCAGGCCGACCTGTCGCCGCTGGAGAGCGCGCAGGCCCAGAACCTGATGCTGCTGCTCGCCAGATATCCGGAGATGCTGGCCGACGCCGCGGCGGATTTCGCTCCGCACGACGTCACCTTTTACCTGCGCGAACTGGCTGCGGCGTACCACAGCTACTATGATGCCGAGCGCATCCTGGTCGACGACGAGGCCGTCAAGAAAGCCCGCCTGGCGCTGGTCGCCGCCACTGCCCGGGTGTTGCACAATGGCCTGAAGGTTCTCGGTGTGGACGCACCGCAAAAAATGTGAAACAGACGATCAAACATCAGCAAGGGTCGGTGATCCTCGGGATCATCATCGGGATCGTGATCGGACTGGGCGTGGCGCTCGCCGTCGCCGTCTACGTGACCAAGGTGCCCGTGCCGTTCCTGAACAAGGGCGGCGGGCGGACGGCGGAACAGGACGCGGCCGAATCGCGCAAGAACCGCGACTGGGACCCGAACGCGCCGCTGTACGGCAAGAACCCCGCCAAGCCGCTGCCGCCGGCGCCCGGCATCATCGCTCCGGCGCCGCCGGTGGCAACCATCCCGGCGCCTGCGGCCGTGCCTGCCGGCCCGCCCCCCGCGGATCCGAGCCTCAAGCCGCCCGCCGTCGCGGGCAACGCACCCAAGCCGCCGGCCGCTCCTGCTCCCGCGACCGCGGCTCCGGCTCCCGCCGCCAAGCCGGCGACCGATCCGCTGGGCGAACTGGCGGCCGCGCGCTCGTCCAACCCGGGGGCCGATCCCTTCCTGTATTTCGTCCAGGCCGGCGCCTTCCGCACGCCGGAAGACGCGGAAGCGCAGCGGGTCAAGCTGTCGCTGATGGGCGTGGAGGCCAGGGTCACCGAGCGCGAGCAATCGGGACGCCAGGTGTTCCGCGTGCGCGTCGGCCCCTTCGAGAAGAAGGACGACGCCGACCGCAACAAGGAAAAGCTCGAGGCCGGCGGGGTGGAAACGGCGCTGGTCCGGGTCCAGCGCTGAAGGCCGGGAGCGGGCGGCGGAACCTTCCGCCCGCCGCCCGCTCAGATTGTTTCAAGGAGTGAACTGACATGAATCGACGCGAGTTTTCCGTGGGCGCCGCCTGCACCCTGGCCCTGGCTTCGCTGGGCCTTCCCGGCTCCGTGCTGGCGCAGGCGCGCAAGCCCGACGAAGGCGCCGATTACCTGACGCTGGACAAGCGCGTGCCGGTGGATGTACCGGCCGGCAAGATCGAGGTGATCGAGTTCTTCTGGTACAGCTGCCCGCACTGCAACGCGTTCGAGCCCAAGCTGGTGAACTGGATCAAGAAGCTGCCGGCGGACGTTTCGCTGCGCCGCGTGCCGGTCGCCTTCCGCGACGACTTCGTGCCGCAGCAGCGCCTGTACTACACGCTCGAAGCCATGGGCAAGCTCGACGAACTGCACGCCAAGGTCTTCACCACCATCCACGCCGAGCGCACGATGATCGACAAGGAAGCGACGATCACCGCCTGGGCCGAGAAGAACGGGCTGGACAAGGCCAAGTTCCAGGAGCTGTACAACTCGTTCTCGGTGCAGACCAAGGCCCGCCGCGCCACCCAGTTGCAGGACGCCTACAAGGTCCAGGGCGTCCCCGCCCTGGGCATCGCCGGCCGCTACTACACCGACGGTTCGCTGGCCGGCAACATGGATCGGGCCCTTCAGGTGACGGACTACCTGGTCGCCGAAGTGCGCAAGAGCAAGTAAGCGGCGCGATGCCCTTGCGAGCGAGCCCGCTTCCGCGGGCTTTTTTTCGGCCGCGCCGCCCGACCGGTACAATTCCAGCAAGATTCGTGCCCTCTATGAAACATCCTCTTGCCATCCTGCTGGCCCTCGCGCTCGGCGCCTTCTCCAGCAGCTCCGCCCTGGCGGAAAAAGCCGACCGCGACAAGCCGATGAACGTCGAAGCCGACGCGCTGCGCTACGACGACGTCAACCAGACCAGCGTCTTCACCGGCAAGGTCGTGATCACCAAGGGAACCATCCTGATCCGCGGCGCCAAGGTCGACGTCAAACAGGACCCGCAGGGCTACCAGTTCGGCGTCGTCACGGCCGAGCCGGGCAAGCTGGCCTATTACAAGCAGAAGCGCGAAGGCGTCGATGAATACATCGAGGGCGAAGCCGACGTCATCGAGTACGACGGCAAGGCCGACCGCGTGAAGTTCATCAAGCGCGCCGAGCTGCGGCGCCTGCGCGGCGCGACCGTGGCCGACGAGATGACCGGCAGCCTCATCACCTACGACAACACCAGCGACGTGTTCACCGTCGACGGCGGGCCGGGCAGTCCGACCCCGGCGCCGGGCCTGGCGGGCGGCCGCATCCGCGCCATCCTGTCGCCCCGCGTCAGCGCTTCGGCGCCGGCGGCCGCCGCGCCGACGCAGCCGCGGGTGCAGTTGCGCCCCAGCACCACGATCGGCGGGGAGAAGAAGTGACGGACATGGCCGTGGCTTCCACGCCCGTCGGCGTGGTCCAGACCCCCGCCAGCCGGCTCGAAGCGCGGAACCTGCAGAAAAGCTACGGCAACCGCCGCGTCGTCAAGGACGTCTCCCTCGCGGTGGAAAAAGGCGAGGTCGTGGGACTGCTCGGGCCCAACGGCGCCGGCAAGACGACCTCGTTCTACATGATCGTCGGCCTGGTGCGCGCCGACGCCGGCGAGATCTCGATCGACGGCAGCTCGGTCGAGCACATGCCGATCCACCGCCGTTCGCGCCTGGGCCTGTCCTACCTGCCGCAGGAGGCATCGATCTTCCGCAAGCTGAACGTCGAGGAGAACGTGCGCGCCGTGCTGGAACTGCAGCGCGACAAGCAGGGCAAGCCGTTCAGCCGCGCCGAGATCGAGCGGCGCCTGACCCTGCTGCTGCAGGAGCTGCGGGTCGAGCACCTGCGCGATTCGCCGGCGCTGGCCTTGTCGGGCGGCGAGCGGCGCCGGGTGGAGATCGCCCGCGCCCTGGCGACCCAGCCCCGCTTCATCCTGCTGGACGAGCCCTTCGCCGGCATCGACCCGATCGCCGTGATCGAGATCCAGCGGATCATCGGCTACCTCAAGTCGCGCGGCATCGGCGTGCTGATCACGGACCACAACGTGCGCGAAACGCTGGGCATCTGCGACCACGCCTACATCATCAGCGACGGCACCGTGCTGGCCCAGGGCACGCCGTCGGAGATCGTCAACAACGCCGATGTGCGGCGCGTGTATCTCGGCGAACACTTCCGCATGTGATGTGATGGTCGTCCAGGTTTTCCCATGAAGCAGGGTCTTTCGCTTCGCGTCTCGCAGCACCTGGCCCTCACGCCGCAGCTGCAGCAGTCGATCCGGCTGCTGCAGCTGTCGACGCTCGAGCTGTCGCAGGAAGTCGAGCAGATGCTCGACGACAACCCGTTTCTCGAACTGACGCAGGAGGAGGCTCCGCGCGAGGAGTTCGGCCTCGCGCAGTCGGACACGCCGGTGCGCGAGGACGACCGCGAAGCGGAATTCACGCCCGACTTCACCGCCTCGGCGCCGGATGCCGATCGTGCCGCCTCGACCAGCGAGGCCGAACCCGCCGCGACAGCCGAAGCCGAGGTCCCCGACTGGGACGGCGACGGCAGCAACGAGGTCGTGCCCGACGACGGCGAGTGGGGCGGCGAGGCGCCGGCCAGCCGCAACAACCTGAGCGGCGACGAGCAGATGGACGCGACCGAGCTGGCGCGCGGCCAGGAATCGCTGCAAAGCCACCTGCACCGGCAGGCGCTCTCGCTGCGCCTGTGCGCCGAGGACAGCGCCGCCCTGCGTTTCCTGATCGAGTCGCTCAACGACGACGGCTACCTCGAGGACGGCTTCGAGGACCTGGCGCGCGGCCTCGCCGGCGACGACGAGGAGCAGGTCGAGGAGCTGGTGCATCGCTTCACCGTCGCCTTGAGCCTGCTGCACCACCTGGAGCCCGTCGGAGTCGGCGCCCGCAACCTGGCCGAATGCCTGTCGCTGCAGTTGCGCGCGCTGAAGGCGGCCGGCGCCGCCGAAGACGCGCCCTGCCACACGGCGCTGGCGATCTGCGGCCATCCGATCGACCTGCTGGCGCGGCGCGACGTCAAGCGCCTGGCCCAGCTGTGCGGCGCGACCGAAGCCCAGGTCAAGGCGGCGATGGGGCTGATCACGCGGCTGGAGCCCAAGCCGGGCCGCCGCTTCGTCGACGTCGAGCGCAACATCGTCATTCCCGACGTGCTGGTGACGAAGATCGGCCGCGGCAACCAGCCACGCTTTCGGGTCCAGCTCAATCCCGACGTGATGCCGCGGCTGCGCGTGCACGACATCTATGCCGGCGCGCTCAAGTCGCACCGGGGCGAGGGCCACCAGGCGCTGCAGCAGCGGCTGCAGGAGGCGCGCTGGTTCATCAAGAACATCCAGCAGCGCTTCGACACCATCCTGCGCGTCTCCAACGCCATCGTCGAGCGGCAGAAGAGTTTCTTCGTCCACGGCGAGCTCGCGATGCGGCCGCTGGTGCTGCGCGAGATCGCCGACGAGCTCGGCCTGCACGAATCGACCATCAGCCGCGTGACGACCGCCAAATACATGGCCACGCCCTACGGCACCTTCGAGCTCAAGTACTTCTTCGGCTCGGCGCTCGGCACCGAGACCGGCGGCAATGCCTCCAGCACCGCGGTGCGCGCGCTGATCAGGCAGTTCGTCGCGTCGGAAAATCTCAAGAAGCCGCTGTCGGACAGCCAGATCTCCGAGATGCTCAAAGAGCAGGGCATCGAATGCGCGCGCCGGACCGTCGCAAAATACCGGGAAGCGCTTCGCATCGCGCCCGCGAACTTGAGAAAAGCCCTTTGAACCAGCTGCAATTGTTCCTTCCTTGCGCCGCGGGCGTCGAGGACTTCCTGGCCGCCGAGGTCCATCGCGTCACCGGACTGCAGGGCGACGACCTGCTGGTGGGCCGCGGCGGCGTCGTGCTGCGCGCATCGTGGCGCGACGCCTTGCTGCTGAACCTGCACAGCCGGCTGGCGCAGCGGGTGCTGGTGCAGCTCTCGCACACCATGTACCGCAGCGAGAACGACCTCTATGACGCCGCGAGCGGCGTGGCCTGGGAGATCTGGTTCACCACGAAGCAGACCTTCAAGATCGAGGTGACGGCGCAGCACAGTCCGCTCAAGAGCCTGAACTTCGCCGCACTGAAGATCAAGGACGCGGTCGCCGACCGCTTCCGCAACAAGGGCGGCGAGCGGCCCAGCGTCGACACGACCTGGCCCGACGTGCGCATCTATGCCCACTTGACGACCGACAGCGCCACGCTCTACATCGACACCTCGGGCGAGCCGCTGTTCAAGCGCGGCTGGCGCGAGGACAAGGGCGAGGCGCCGCTGAAGGAAACGCTGGCCGCCGCGATGATCGAAGCCAGCGGCTGGGGCAATCAGATGCGCACCGCGGCCGCGGGCGCGCAAGCCACGCCGCTGTACGACCCCTGCTGCGGCAGCGGCACCATCGCCATCGAAGCGGCGCAGATCGCCTGCAACATCGCGCCGGGGAGCTTGCGCCGCTTCGGCTTCGAGAAGCTGCTGCCGCACCAGCCGCACGTCTGGGCCGGCATCAAGCAGGAGGCGCAAGCCGCGCGCGTGCTGCGCAATCCCGGCATCTTCGGCAGCGACGTGGCGCACCGCATGGTCGATTTCGCGCAGCGCAACGCCGAGCGCGCCGGCGTCGGCGAGGTCGTGCAGTTCCGCGGCGGCGATGCGCTGCAGCGGATGCCGCCCAGCGAAA
This sequence comes from Ramlibacter sp., assembly GCA_028291885.1. Lineage (GTDB taxonomy): Bacteria > Pseudomonadota > Gammaproteobacteria > Burkholderiales > Burkholderiaceae_C > Ramlibacter. The sequence goes on from JAQGNJ010000142.1 coordinate 6,571, forward strand.
CGCCGGGCGTGATGCTGCTCAATCCGCCGTATGGCGAACGGATCGCGGTGGCCGGCGTTGCAGGCGAAGCCAGCGAGGACGTGGCCCGCTTCGGCGCCCGGGAAAGCGCGCAGACCGAAGACGGCGGCGATTTCTTCCCGCAGCTGGCCGCGCACTGGAAAAAGAACTACAGCGGCTGGACCGCGTGGGTGCTCACCCCGGACCTCAAGCTGCCATCGAAGATGCGGCTGAAGGAAAGCCGCCGCGTGCCGATGTGGAACGGCCCGATCGAGTGCCGGCTGTTCAAGTTCGACATGGTCAAGGGATCCGCGCGTGCCAGGCCAGCCGATCGTCCTTGACACCAACATCGTCCTGGACGTCTTCGTGTTCGCGGACGCCGCCGCGAAACCGGTGAAGCAGGGACTCGAAGCGGGAACGCTGCGCTGGGTCGCGACCGCGGCCATGCGCGACGAACTGGAGCGGGTGCTGGCGTATTCGCAGATCCTGCCGCGCCTGGCGTTCTACAAGCTGCTTGCCGCGGACGTGCTCGCCGCGTTCGACCGCCACAGCGAGCGCGTCGGCGTCGCGGCCAAGGCGCCCGTCATCTGCAAGGACCCCGACGACCAGAAGTTCATCGACCTGGCTGTCGCCCATCGCGCGCTGCTGCTGTCCAAGGACCGCGCGGTGCTGGCGCTGAGGAAAAGGTTGGCGGCGCTGCAAGTGCGGGCGGGGCCGGCGCTGA
>JAQGNJ010000149.1 GCA_028291885.1 Ramlibacter sp.
GGCTGTATCAAGTCCTTGGAAGGACGTCGTTGGGAGTCTCGAAAACGGTGCGGCGGAGAGGCCGGAACACTGCCTTGCAACGCCTTTATCTTGGTGATTTTTCACGCTGGTGGCGAGTCCCGCCGGACTCTCTTACACGGAATTACGTTTCGTGACAGGGCATGGTGAGCACGAACATCGCGCCACCGCCAGGACTGCCTTCGCAGCGGACGCTGCCGTGATGCCGGGTGGCGATCGAGCGCACCAGCGCCAGCCCCAGGCCGACGCCGCCGGCCCGTTCGCTGGCGCCGGGCAGCCGGTAGAACGGCTCGAAGATCCGCTCGCGTTCGGACGGCGGCACGCCCGGGCCGTGATCGCTGACGCACACCACAGCCTGCGATCCTTCGCGCTTGACCTCGACCGTGGTGGCGCCGTCGCTGTAGCGGCGGGCGTTCTCCAGCAGGTTGCGGATGGCGCGGCGCAACAGGCGCGGAACGCCCTGCACCGTGATCGCGCCGCCCTGGTTCACCTCCACCAGCTCGGCGCCGATGCGCGCGCATTCTTCCGCCGCCAGGCCGGTGAGGTCGACCTGCTCGATCGTCCCCATGTCGCTCTCTTTCGCGTCGAGCCGGCTGCTCAGCAGGATCTCGTCGATCAACTGGTCGAGCTCGGCGATGTTGCGCGAGATCTCCTTCTTCGAGCCGAGGGTGGATTCGCCGTCCATCAGCTCCAGCCCCATGCGGATGCGGGCCAGCGGCGAGCGCAGCTCGTGCGAGGCGTTGGCCAGCAATGACTTGTGGGACTTGACCAGCGTCTCGACACGCTCGGCCGCGTGGTTGAAGCGACGCGCCAGGAAGGCGACCTCGTCGCTGCCCGATTCCTTGACCCGCACGCTCAGGTCGCCCTCTCCCCAGCGCTCGACGCTGCGGCGCAGGTCTTCCAGCCTCTGGGTCAGGCGCCGGATGATCGGATAGGTGCCGATCGCCACCGCGAGCGCCACGATGGCCAGCGTCCACAGCAGGCCTTCCGGTCCGCGGGTCCAGAACCAGGGCCGCGACGGCGGCCCTTCGCCCTGGCGGCGCGGTCGCGGCGGGATCTGGACCACCAGCGTGCCGCCGTCGTTCATCACCACCTGGAATTCGACGCCCTGTCCCGGGACGCGGACCGGCCGCTGCTTGGTCTGCCCGAGCACGTCGCCGTTCTCGTTGCGGATGTAGATCTCGCGCGCCGGCGCCTGCTCCGCGTTGACGCGCCAGAGCCAGCCGAACGCGAACGTCAGCATGCCGACCGCGACCACGACCGCCAGCCAGATGCGAAGGTAGATCGGAAAGCGCAAGGCGAACACCGGTGGCGCGCTGGCCTCAGTCCTGCTGCTTGGCGAAGACGTAGCCGACCCCGCGCACCGTGAGGATGCGCTTGGGGTTCTTCGGGTCGACCTCGATCGCCGCGCGGATCCGGCCCATGTGGACGTCGATCGAGCGGTCGAAGGCCTCCAGCTCGCGGCCGCGCACCGCTTCCATGATCTGGTCGCGGGTCAGCACCCGGCCGGCGCGTTCGGCCAGCGCGATCAGCAGGTCGAACTGGTAGGACGTGAGTTCGCAGGGCAGGCCGCCCACCGTGACGGTGCGGGCGTCGCGGTCGATCTCCAGCGTGCCGAAGCGCAGCAGCTTGGCGGCCGGAGCCGCGCCTTCGCTGCGCCGGCGCAGGATGGCGCGGATGCGCGCCAGCAGCTCGCGCGGCTCGAACGGCTTGGGCAGGTAATCGTCGGCGCCCAGCTCGAGGCCGACGATGCGGTCCATCGGGTCGCCCTTGGCGGTGAGCATCAGCACCGGCACCTTGCCGGTCTCTCCGGGCAGCGAGCGCACGCGCCGGCAGACCTCCAGGCCGTCCATGTCCGGCAGCATCAGGTCCAGGATCAGCAGGTCCACCGCGACCCCGCCCTGCGGATCCTGCAGCAGCGACAGACCGGACCTCGCATCGATCGCGTGCGTCACGGCGAAACCCGAGCGCTCGAGGTATTCGCCCACCATCTGCGCGAGGCGGGCGTCGTCTTCGATCATGAGGAGTTGCTGCATACCGGGATGGTAAAGGCCATGGAAGAGGCGGGACAGCCATCTTGGGCAGGGCCGGACAAATGCGCTTGTCCCAGCGGTAAAGTTAGGTAAATGGCCGCGCCGCGTCCCGCAGAATCGCTGTGCTTCTGGCAGGTGCCGGCGCGGCAAGCTGCGTCGCGGCCGCAGGGCCGGCCCTGCGCTTCGAAGGCGCGGTGCTCACGTACGGCGAACTGGCGGATCGCGCGCAACGTCGTCGCGCGCTACTGGCCCGACGAGCCGGCCTGCCATGCGCAAGGCTGGTTCCACACGGGCGATCTCGCCACGCGTGCGGACGACGGCAGCTACACCGTCGTGGGGCGGGCCAGGGACCTGATCATCTCGGGCGGCGAGAACATCCATCCGCTGGAGATCGAGACCGCGGTGGGCGAACATCCCGCGGTCGCCGAGTGCGCCGCCTTCGGCCTGCCGCACGACGAGTGGGGCGAGTCGGTCGCGGTGGCGATCGTGCTGCACGGCGGCGCGCGCCTGTCTTCGCAGGAACTGGACGCGCACCTTGACGGCCGGCTGGCGCGGTTCAAGCTGCCGCGGCGCGTGTTCTTCGTCCAGGCGCTGCCCAGGACCGCGCTCGGCAAGCTGCGGCGCGGCGCGCTGGCCAAGCTCGTGGCGGCGTGAGCCGCGACCGCGTCAGGGCTTCTGGGCGCGGGCCGCGAGCCACACCAGCAGCAGCACCGGCAGCCCCAGCAGCGCCGTGCTGTTGAAGAAGCTGGCGTAGCCGAACAGGTCGACGAACCAGCCCGAGTAACCGGCGAGGAACTTGGGCAGCAGCAGCATCATCGAGCTGAAGAGCGCGTACTGCGTCGCCGAGTAGTTGACGTTGGTGAGGCTCGACAGGTAGGCGATGAAGGCGGCCGACGCGATACCGCTGGACAGGTTGTCGGCGGAGATCACGAAGATCAGCGCGGAGACGTCGTGGCCGCGCGAGCCGAGCCACGCGAACAACAGGTTGCTCGCCGCGCTCAGGACGGCGCCGAGCATCAGCACCCGCATGACACCGAGTCGCAGCGCCAGCACGCCGCCGATGAAGGCGCCGGCCAGCGTCATGATCACGCCGTAGATCTTGGTGACGGCCGCCACTTCGTCCTTGGTGTAGCCCATGTCCACATAGAAGGGGTTGGCCATGATCCCCATCACGACGTCGCTGATCCGGTAGATCGCGATCAGCGACAGGATCAGCGCCGCCTGCCAGCGGTAGCGCCGGACGAACTCGGCGAACGGTTCGACCAGCGCGCTGCGCAGCCACTCCGCGGCGTTGCGCGAAGGCGGGATCGGCCGTGCCTTCGGCTCCGGCGACAGCAACACGGTGAGGACGCCCACGGCCATCGAGCCGGCCATCACCAGGTAAGCCGTGCGCCACGCCTGCGGCTGGTAGCTCGCAGCGGCCTGCGCCACTTCCGCCCGGGCGGCGATCCACAACACGCCGGCGCCGGCCCAGATCATCGCGAGGCGGTAGCCGGTCTGGTACGACGCGGCAAGCGCAGCCTGCCGCTGCACGTCGGCCGACTCGATGCGGAAGGCGTCGAGTGCGATGTCCTGCGTGGCCGAGCCGAAGGCCACCAGCAGCGCGCACGTCACCACGGTCTGCAGCGACAGCTTGGGATCGTTCAGCGCCATGCCGACGAGGCCGGCGATCACCATCGCCTGCGCCAGCAGCAGCCAGCTGCGGCGGCGTCCGAGCAATCGCGTTGCAAAGGGAATCGGCAGGCGGTCCACCAGCGGCGCCCATGCCCATTTGAATGCGTAGGCAAGGCCCACCCACGACAGAAAGCCGATGGTCGTGCGGTCGACGCCGGCCTCGCGCAGCCAGAAGCTCAGCGTCCCCAGGACCAGCAACAAGGGCAGGCCCGCGGAGAAGCCCAGGAACAGCATCCGCAGCGTCGCCGGCTCCGTGTACACCCGCAGGGTAGCGCCCCACGAGGGCTTGGGCTGTTGACTGACAGTGGGCGCTTGTTGCATGCGGGAATAATAAGTCGGATGACGAGAGTAAAACGATGAGCGATCTGCAGTGGGGTCGCGCCGGCGTGTGGCGCCGGTTCGTGCTGTGCGTCGCCTTGCTAGCGCTGTCCGCGACGGGCGCATTGGCGCAGCGCGATGCGCGCGAGGGCGTGAACGTCGGCAAGTCGTCGCGGCTGTCGCAGCTGGTGCCCGCGGACGAAGTCGAAAAGGCCGCCGGCCTGCAGTACCACGAGCTGATGCAGCAGGCCGCGGCCAAGCGCGCGCTGGCGCAACCGGACCATCCGCAGCTGCAGCGCATCCGCGCGGTGGCGCAACGGCTGATCCCGCAGGCGCCGGCGTGGAACGAACGCGCCGCCAACTGGAAGTGGGAAGTCAACCTGATCGGATCCAACCAGATCAACGCCTTCTGCATGCCGGGCGGCAAGATCGTTTTCTATTCCGGCATCCTCGACCAGCTCAAGCTCACCGAGGACGAGATCGCGATGGTGATGGGCCACGAGATGGCGCACGCCTTGCGTGAGCATGCGCGCGAGCGGATGGCCAAGGGCGCTCTCACCAGCGTGGGCGCCAACGTGCTGGTGCAGGTGCTGGGCATGGGACAGGTCGGCCAGGCGCTGACAGGGTATGGCGCGCAGTTGCTGTCGCTCAAGTTCAGCCGCTCGGACGAATCCGAGGCCGACCTGGTCGGCATGGAGATCGCGGCGCGCGCGGGCTACGACCCGCGCGCGGCGGTCACGCTGTGGAAGAAGATGGGGCAGGCCGCAAAGGCGTCGCCGCCCCAGTGGATTTCGACCCATCCCTCGGGCACCAGCCGCATCGCCCAGTTGCAGAAGAACCTGCCCAAGGTGATGCCGCTGTACGAACGGGCCAAGCGCCGCTAGACCGGCGGCGCGCCCGCTTCGCGCTACTTCTTTTCCAGGGCGAGCACCTGGCCCGTGCCGCGCCTGAGGAACAGCTTGTCGTCCACGATCCATGTGGCGACGAAGACGTTGCCGGCCAGCCGCTGCGACAGTTGCGCGGCGGACGGCCTGGCGCTGCCCTCGGAGAAGTCCGGCGCGGCCGGCGCCGGCTGGGCCTGCGACACCGCCGCGACGCATGTCGCGGCGGCTGTCGCCAGCCAGCGGCGCATCTTCACTTCTTGCCTCCGATGCCCAGCTGGGCGGCCATCGCGGCCCACGCGGTCGCATTCAGGCGCTTCTGGACGCTGAACGCGTACTTCGTCTCCGGCTTGTTTTCGCGGGCCTGGTAGACCCAGTTGCCGCTGGCCACCGTGGGCGCGTTCTGGACCTCGGCATACACGCGGTCGTGGTTCATCACCGTGGGCGCATGGCCGGCGAAACGCATGACCCGCGCGCCGTTGACCGTGGCGATGGAGTAGGTGCCCGTCTCCTTGGCGGCGCAGTTGCTGGCCACGTTGAGCGTGCTGTCCAGGGCGCACTCGTAGAACTGCACGGTGCCCGAGGTGGCGTTGGTCGTGCCGGTGAAAGCGACGCGCAGGTTCTTGAAGTCGCCGCTTCCCAGGCCCAGCGTCAGGCTGCCGTTCGGGCTGGGCAGGACGACGGCGGACGCGGGCTTGGCCGCGATCAGCTGCTCGAGCGTCTGCGCTTCGCTTTGCGGGCGGCCGTCGGTGTTCAGGCTGTTGATCGTCACCGCCTGCGACAGCGTCAGGTTGTTCCGGGCGTTGATGCTGCTGCCCGCCGGGAACACGGCGTTGCCCAAGGCCGTGACGAGACTCGTCACGGAGACGCCGTTGTTGATCACGTTGGTGGCCGGATCCGCCTGCATCTCCGTCACGACGGACGTCATCGTCCGCCCGGCGATGCTGGTGCTGACGTTGAAGCCCACCGACTCCTGGGCGCCGCAGTAGGTGCTGCGGCTGGGCGTGCCGATGGTGCCGTTCCAGGGACCGTCGCAGCGGATCCAGCCGGTCGGGCCGAGATAGGCGAAGTTGTAGAGGGTCGCCGAGGGAGTGGCGCTGCCGTTCGTCCTGCCGCTGCGCGCGTCGATGTTCTGCACCCCGAGCGCGCCCGCGGCCTTGGCGACGCGCTCGAAGGTGCGCACGAAGTAATTGTCCGCGTCGGTGTAGCGCAGCTGGGCAAGGTCACCGGTTCCCGCTTCGATCGCCGCGGTCTGGTCGCCCACGCGCAGGACCACACCTTGCTCCAGGGCGCCCATGAGGGCACGGGCCGCCCAGCGGGTGCTGTCTTCCACCCGCGCGTCGTTGGTCGGGGGTTCGTTCTGGTAGTTGTCGATCTCGGCTTCCGGCATGTTCAGCTGGACGGCCGCGTTGCTGCGGGCTGCGGCTTCCGTCATGCCGTCGGCGATGCCTTTGGCGACCAGGGTCGTGAGCGGATTGATCTGCCCGGACTTGCCCGGGACCTGTCGCAGCACGTACGCCCTGGCCGTGAGGGCGACGCCGGGCTCGGCCGCGTCGATCGTGGTCGTGGGGTCGGTCGCGGCGCCAGGCACCATCGGCGCGATCAGCGAAGCGGCAGCCACCTGAGCGGGCGTCACCTTGGCCGTGTCGTAGGTCAGGCTGTAGGCGCCGTCGGCGCCGGTGCGGGCGGAGGCGGGCTCGTCGGGATCGCAGGCCGCATTGGCGTTGATGTCCATGCACACGACGGCGTTGCGGATGGCCTGGTTGCCCATCACGGCGCCCGTGAGCGTCACCGTGACCGGCGCCGGTGGCGGCGGCGGCGTGGTGGGGTTGGGATTCGTGACCTCGGGTGTGGTGGTGACGGGAGTGGTGCTGTCGGGAGTGGCCTCGCCACCGCCGCCACCGCCGCAGCCGGCAAGCGTCAGGGTGAGAACCGCGCCCAGCGAGCAGGCCAGGGGATTGAGCCGGAATTTCATGGGAACCTCCGAAGAGAAAGAGAGTGGAAAGAAGCTTCTTGCCTGCGGGCAGCACCTCGGTGCAAGCTGCTGCCGCGGGTGAGAAGACTCTGCGGTTTTCCCTTGGAGCGGGCATGCCTGATACGGGGGACGGATGCGGTCGCCCGATCACCAATCGGGGGGATGGCGCGGCTTTGCGTTGGTCGTTCGCACCAGACCGGGGCGGCTCGCGCAGGCGAACCCGCCGCGCGCATGCAACCCGCTTGTTTCCCAATTGTGGAGACGGCTGCAATGTGTGAGACTGTTCGTGCGCTTACCTCTTTCGTGGTATGACACAGCCGCCCGACAACAACACCATTCACGACGTCGCACCTGCGCAGGAGCCGCCTTTCGCGCTCACCTTGCCGCAGCGACAGAAAGTCGTGTTGGTGATGGACCTGGTGGAATCCGTGCGACTGATGGCAGCCAATGAAGTGGCCGTGATCGACCATTGGCGGGGGTTCGTCCGCTATGCGACCGCCACCGTCCTGCCGGGCCACGCGGGGCGGCTGGTCAAGAGCCTGGGCGACGGGATCATGGCGGAGTTCGATTCCGCGCGGGAGGCGGTCGCGGCCGCGCTGACCCTGCATCGCCACTTCGACGCGGCCAACGCCATCCTGCCTCCCGACCAGAAGCTGTACCTGCGGGCCGGACTGAACGCGACACACGTCTATGTCGACGACATCGACATCTACGGCAGCGGCGTGAATCTGGCAGCCCGAGTCGCCAGCCTGGCCGGGCCCGGGGAGACGATGGCGACGGCCACCGTCCGCGACAGCCTCACGGATGGACTCGACGTCCGGGTCGAAGACATGGGCGAATGCACGCTCAAGCACGTGGCGGAGTCGGTGAGGGTCTACCGCGTCGGGGCAGCAGGTCCCGCACCGCTTCTGGTTCCGCAAGAGGGCTACGACGCGAAATTCGAACCCACGCTCGCCGTCATCCCGTTTGCGTCCATGACAGGCGATCCGGAAACGTACGCGATCGGCGAGCTGATCGCGGACACCGTCATTCACCAGATCGGCAAGTCGGGGTTGTTGCGGCTGGTCTCGCGGCTCAGCACGACAGCATTGCGCGGGCGGGCCGCCGCCGTCCCGGAGGCGCGTGCATACCTCGGCGCGGGCTACGTCCTGTCCGGCACCTACCTGCTTCAAGGCACGCGGCTCGTGGTGTTCGCCGAGCTGGTGGAAAGCGGCTCCCAGCGCATTGTCTGGACCGAACGGCTGGCCGCTCCGCACACGGATCTCCTGCAGATCGAAAGCGAAATCGGCCACGCGATCTCGTCGTCGGCCTCCCGCGCGCTGTTGTCGAGCGAAGTGCAGAAGGCGACCGTCCAGCCCCTGCCGACACTCTCGAGCTCGGGGTTGATGCTGGGTGCGATCACCTTGATGCACCGGGCCACGTTCAGCGAATTCACCCGTGCCAGGCAGATGCTCGGTCGCCTGACCGAGCTGCACGGGCGCCATGCCCAGCCCCTCGCCTGGCTGGGCAAGTGGTACATCCTGCAGGTCGCGCAGGGATGGTCCGCCGACCCCAAGCGCGATGCGCAGGAGGCCTTGAGCTGCTGCGAGCGCGCACTCGAGCGCGACGGACACTTTGCGCTCGCCCTGGCCGTGACGGGGCAGGTCCATGGCTATCTCAGGAAGGATCTTGACCGGGCCGAGAAGTACTACGAGGAAGCGCTGGCCTGCAATCCCAACGAATCGCTGGCCTGGCTGTGGCTTGGAATGAACGCGGGCTTCAAGGGCGAGAGCAAGCTGGCCGCCGACGCGACCGAACGGGCCTTGTCGCTCTCGCCGCTGGATCCCTTGAGGTATTACTACGAGTCGCTTGCCGCGTCCGCGGCAGTGGCCGATGGAAGGTACGAGAGAACGATCGAACTGGCCAAGAGTTCGCTGCGGCTGAACCGCAGCCATTCCTCGACTTACCGGGCACTCGCGATCGCGCAAGCCCTCAGCGGCAGGAGCGACGACGCACGCAAGACCATCCAGCACCTCCTGGAGCTCGAGCCGTCTTTCACCGTCGGGCAGTTCCTGCAGCGCATGCCCGGTTCCCAATCCGCGCCGACCTACGCGCGCAAGCTCGCCGACGCATTGCGCAGCGCGGGCTTGCCGGAGTAGCCGGAGCCGGCAGACGATTCATCCACCTGTTCCAAGGAGCCTCCATGTCACTTTCAGGTCTTTCGGGTTTGTCGGGTTTGTCGGGGCTCAGCGGCCTCTCAGGCCTGAGCGGACTGTCGGGTTTGTCGGGGCTGTCAGGGCTCTCGGGATTGTCCGGGCTGAGCGGCCTGCACGCGCCCCTGACGCAGGCGGTGGGGCCGCTGGAGGCCCAGGCCCTGATGACGACCCGGGACGCCATCTTCGACGAGGTCGTGGACTGGAGCGGCGAATGGAAGTGGGGCAAGAACTGGGCGCCAAGAAGCGAGGCCATGGAGTGGGACCGCAGCGACGACGTGCTGGTCTTCGACAAACCCGAGACGATGGGCCAGAGCGCGCAACACATCCGCCACCTCCTGAACCTCACGGGCCTGCTCACGGCGATCCGGATTTCGGCCGCCGGCTACAGCATGACCGTGAAGAGCGACGGCGGCGCCATCATCACGTCGATCGAGAGACCAAGCCACGCATCGTTTCTCGCCGAGCTGGATCAGGTCCAGAGCTGGGCGACCCGCAGGGAGGAGCGCGCCGCCGAAATCCTGTCCCAGATCGGACCGCAATCGGTGTTCTGGGCCAGCGTGTGCCAGCTCCAGCCGCATCGCACGCCCAGAACGCTGGAGCTGATGGATTGCGCGCTCACCTTCGCGATGATGGTTTGCATGCGGATCAAGCACGCATTCAACTGCCCCCGGCCCGGCGAGTACTCACCCAACATCCAGCCGATCATCCCGGTGCCGGGCTTTTCGACCTTCCCCAGCGGACATGCCACGGAGAGCCGGATGTTCGCGGATGTGATGCTGGAACTCACCAACCGCACCGGCACGCCGCTGGACACGCAGTTGCATCGCCTGTCATTGCGCATCACCGAGAACCGCATGGTCGCGGGCCTGCATTTCCCCATGGACGGGGTCGCGGGGCAAAAGCTGGGCGCCGAACTTGCCAGCTGGTTCGTCGCCCAGGCGCAGGATAGCGGGCACACCCTCCACTGGGTCTGGACTGGGGCGCAGGCGGAGATGAAAGACCTGGGGTTCGTATGAAATGGACGAACCTCGTTGCCGGGGGATCGAGCCCGCTCCTCCCGTTCTACCAGGGACCGTTCGTCCGGCTCGATCCCCACCTGATCTGGGCCGGCCTGACCTACCTGCACGACCCGTCCGATCGCGACATGCTCATTCCCGTCATGTTCGAGGCGAAGAAGGACGCTCATGGCCATGTGCAGATCCCGCCGACGGTGTCTCTCATCGAGGGAACCAGGCGGTATTTTTCGCCGTTCTTCACCGGATTCGTCAAGTACCACGAGCTGCCGCATTTCGCGCCGGAGGTCGAGCGCTTCCGCATCGCGATCGCCGCGGTGCCGCCGGACTTGTACCCCCACCAGCCCCAGCCTCTCGGGCAGGAGGTCCAGTATTCCGTGGATGACGTCGTGATCGGAATCATCGATCACGGGATCGCGTTCGCCAACAAGCAGTTCGCGGTCAAGGACGGCCAGGGCCATTGGCGCTCACGGATCGAAAGGATCTGGGAGCAGCGCTGGGGCTACCCGCGCCCGCCGGAAGGGCAGCCGTGGAACGTGCGCGATCCCCACCTCGCGCAGCTCTATGACGCCAATTCCTGGGAAGCCGTCGAAGGCTACGGATATGGCAGGCATCTCACGAACGAGCCGGCCAGCCGCCACATCGACTTCTGGCTGAACGAGCCGCTGTCGGAGGCCGAGATCTACCGGCAGCTCGGCTACTTGCCCGTCCAGCACGATCGGGCGCACGGCACGCACGTCCTTGCAGTGGCTGCAGGGGCCCAGTCCCACAGCTTCGATTGCAGGGGCAGCCAGCCTGTCGAGACGATGCAGGACCCGGCCTCGAGCGCCAAGATCATCGCCGTCCAGTTGCCCGCCTTCCCGTACAAGGACACATCGGGGATGGGGCTGTGCGTCCAGATCCTGGATGCGATCTCCTACATCAGGTTCCACGCCGGAGCGCGCAAGTGCGTGATCAACCTGAGCGACGGCGCCTATGCGGGACCCCACAACGGCAAGTCGCTGCTGGAGCGCGCGCTCGACAATTTTCTGGGCAACCCCAGAACCCGCCCGGCGTTCGTCGTCGCGGCCGGCAACCAGTTCGACGCCCGTGTCCACTGGAAATGCGAGGTTCCCCCAGGCGGCTCGACGGAGCTGACCTGGCGCATCCTGCCGGACGACAATTCGGACAGCCACCTGGAGATCTGGCCGGCTGAGGGCAGTCCGGCGGCCGACCTGCAGGTCTCGGTGGCTTCGCCCGGCGTCGCCGCCTCGCCCTTTGTGAAGGTCGGACACAGCCTGGCACTCTACGAAGACGCCGGCGCGCGGCCGCTCGCCGCAATCCTTTTTTCGGGTGACCCGCCCAACGCGGCTCCGGTCGACAGCGCCCACCCGCGGGCGATGGTGCACGTCGCCGTCGCGGCGACGCGCCCTCGTCGCGGGACGCCGGACGCGACTGCGCCGCATGGGGTGTGGACGGTCCGGCTGAAAAACACTGGCCGGACGCCGATCGAGATCGACGCCTATATCGAAAGAGACAACCCGGCCCTGGGCGACTCCGGGCCGCGGCGCCAGTCGTATTTCGTCCATCCGGACTACCCGCGTTCGGCCACGAAGATGCTCCCTGCCCTGGACGACTCGGACAATCCCAGTCCCATCAAGCGAATGGGTGCGCTCAACAACGTCGCGACCGCAAAATCCGCGCTGGTGGTCGGTGGGTACGTGTACCAGACGGGGCAGCTCGGCTCCTATAGCGCGGCCGGACCGGGCCGGGCGATCCGTGCGAACGTTCGTGGCAACGCCGGCGTCGACGTGCTGGCGGTTTCCGACTGCTCCCAGACGATCCGGGGCGTTCGCGCTGCCGCGGTCAGGACCGGGACGACGTTCAGGATGGACGGAACCAGCGTCTCGGCGCCGCAGATCACGCGCTGGATCGCCAAATGGATGCACGAGAATTCGCCACCCACCGGGGGCTGGGCTCAGGTCATCGCGCCTTATGCGAGCAACACCAACCCGACGCTGCTTGGACCGGTGGAGAGGACGGGCGACGGGCGCCTGTGAACTGTCCACCCATGAAATGGACGAGTGTCGATCCAGGTCACCACCGCGCCGGCAAGCCCTTCAACAACACAATCCGCCGCTCCCGGATCTCCACATAGCCACCCGTCTCCAGGTCCTTCATCAGCCGCGTGACCATCTCGCGCGAACAGGCCAGGTGGTTCGCGACCTGCTGGTGGGTGAGGCGCTCGGCGATGGTGCGGGTGCCGTCGGCGGCCGCCGGGCCGGCGAGCTGGTCCAGCAGCCGCGTCATCCGGCCGTAGACGTCGATCAGCGCCAGGCTGCTCGCGCTTTCCGTGGCCAGCCGGGCGCGCCGGATCAGCCGGCCCATCATCTCGAGGGCGAAGTCCGGATGCTCCGCGATATAGGCCAGCAGGGTGGCGCGGCTGATCACGGCGCAGGTGGTCGGCTCCAGCGTTTCGACGTTCGCCGAGCGCGGCCCGCCGTCCAGCGACATCTCGCCCACGTATTCGCCCGCTCCATAGATGCCGAGCGTGATCTCCTTGCCGTTGGGGTGCGCAGCGTAGGCGCGCAACCGGCCGGAGCGGACCAGGTAGAGCGTGTCTCCCAGGTCGCCCTCCTGGATCAGGACCACGCCGCGGCGGAAAGTGCGCAGGTTGCCGCGCGCCGCCAGCGCCTCGACATGCGGCGCCTCGCCGGCATCGGACAGCGGGGCCGCGGCGGCGGCGAGGGGACCGGAGAGGTTCAGCATGGTTTTCCTCATGTTCAATCGGTGGACAGGGATGGGCTGTCGCCCCGCAGGCCGCAAGGCACGACCGGCGGCAGCGCGGCCACCCGTTGCACCAGTTGGCGGATGCTGCCGCTATCCGTCTTGTCGCGCAAGGACCGCACCTGGGTGCGCAGCGTGGATTCGCACACGCCGTGCGCCACGGCGATCTCGTGCACGTCCAGGCCGTCGCACAGGGCCCGCAGCACGGCCTCCTCGGTCGGCGAGAGGCGGTGCTCGCGGGCAAAGAAGGACAGGGCCAGGTTCTTGGAGCCGGTGCGCCGGGCCAGCATCAGCAGCACGGAAGCGGACTCGCCCTCATAAGGCTGGAACAGCGGAACGCAGGCGACCGGCAGGCTTTCCCTGGCGTGGCGCAGGCTGAGCATCTGGCGCCGGCCGCGCGCCGCCAGCCGGATGCCGCGCGCGACCTCCTCCTTTTGCTGCGGGCTCTGGCTCGTCACCATGCCGCGCTCGATGCGCAGGAAACGGGCCCGCGCCAGTTCGTGGCGGGCCAGGTGGTTGGCGTGCTGGACCAGGCCGTCCGGACTGACCAGCATCAGGCCGTAATCGATCTCCTCCAGGGCGCGCCAGGCGAATTCGGGATCGGGCGTGCTCCTTTCGGCGTAGCGCGGCGCGCGGGTCGGAACGTCATTGGCGAAGAAGGTGGTCGCGAGGTCCATGGTCAGCCCTTTTTGTTTGGGATGACTGCAGTCTAGGCAGGGGCCTCCTCCTCGCCCAGCGCGCCGGTACCCGCCCGAATGTGAAGTATTACCGTGAAGAAGTCCGCTGCCGGGCAGCGTGGCCCCAGACCATGACAAAGCCGCGGACTGCTCCGCGGCCCTGGCGCAATCGTGGTCGCCACTGGCCTCAGCGCTCCACGTCGCCCTTGTCGGCGGCCGGCCCTTCATGCGGCCGCGTCAGCAAGGCAGAGGGTACGGACGCATTGCGGGCCGCGGCCGCATTGGCCAGCTGGTCGCGCGCCGCCCATGCGGCCTGCTGCTCGCCCGGCGAGAGCACAGGCGCGGGGCGCTGGATGTCCGCCTCCTGCGGTTCCCGTGGCACGGCGAGCTTGACGTCCGGCTGCTGCGGAAAGCGCCACTCGCCCTGCTGCTGCGCCGGCGCCTGGGCGCGGGCCGGATCGGGAGCAGGAGCCGTGACCGGGGCCGGCGCCGTGCGGGCCATCGGCGCCGGCTCCACCATGCGCGGCGCGGCGCGCTCCACGACGGGTCGGGGCCGTGCCGTCACGCCGGCATCGGGAGGCGGATCGGCGAACAGGCCGCTTGCCGTCGCGACCAGCACGCCCGCCGCGCCCAGCCCGATCAGGCCAAGCAGGGTCCAGTCCGTCACACGCATTGCACCGACACCTGGCCCTTGTTGGTCGAGAACGGCTCGACCTTGATGATGTTGTAGGCGTTGGGCACCAGGTCCAGCGTGAGCGGCAGGGAGATCGCCCGGAAGCCGCCGCCGAGGTCCGAAGAACCCGGGGCGAACGACCAGTTGCGCCGCGTCCACTCCTTGGATTGCACCTGCGCCGCGGCGCCGGCCGTGGAGGAGATATTCACCCGCCTGCAGGTGCTGTTGCCGGCGTAGACCTGGAACAGCGTGCCGCCGAAGGCGCCGGGGAACGTGACGGCGATGTCGCGCGTGCGGCCGTAGCCCAGTTGAGAGTCCGAATGCGCCTGGTTGTTCGAGAAGCTGATCAGCGAGCCATTGCCGCTCCAGTGCACCGTCAGGTCGTCGGGCGTCAGCCAGTTGGCGACCAGCATCGGGTTGGCGCGCCGGGTGCCGACCGGGGGCGCGATCGCGAAGCCGCCCTGGAACGAGGCGCCGCCCTGGCAGGTCAGGCGCACGGTCTGCGTCGACGACGCGATCGGGAACGCGCTGGTGACGTTGATCGTCGACCAGCCCTGCGGCACGGCAAAACTGGCCGGCGCCGAGCTCGTGTAGTAGACCTGGGACGTGAAGGCCGTCGTCAGCTCGCCCGGGTAGGCCTCGTTCCAGTTCTTCACGGTGACGTAGGCCGGCGCCAGGCCTTCCAGTGCGACGTAGTTGCAGGCGCCGCCGGCGTTGAGCACCTGGAAGACGGCGGACGACGAGACGCTGCGGCCGCCGTGCAGCATCACGTCGTCGCGGTAGCAGCCGTAGCCGCCGAAGAAGGCGCACTGGCCGCCGCTGGTCGGGTCGACCAGCGACCCGGCGCCATCGACCATGGACAGCGGAACGATGGATCCTTGCGGGAAGACGCCTTGCGCACCCGCGGCGCCGGCCCAGGCGGCGATCGACAGGGCGGCGATTGACAGAAGCTTGCGGTTCATTTGGGTTCTCCGATCGGCAATGGGTTGGGTGGGCTACTGCGTCTGCTTGCTGTCGCCGGGCGCCGGCGCCGGAGCCGGAGCAGGGGCTGGAGCGGGTGCCGGTGCCGGCGCGGGAGCCGCTACCGCGCAATTGGCGTCCGCCGGCGCCTGCCATGTTCCGTTGCTGCAGGCGAAGCTCGCCGTCCCGGAGAAACCGGCCGCCGTGTTCGTGACGACGATGCTGGACCCCGAGGCGGCTTGCGCGCCGGCCCCGGAGCAGGTGTTGCTGCTGGCCGTCCAGCTCAGGGCCTGCGCCGGACAGGGGGCAGGGGCGGTCGCGGCCGCGGCCGCGGCGACGGTCGGCTCCGCGTCGCCGCCGCC
>JAQGNJ010000180.1 GCA_028291885.1 Ramlibacter sp.
GTGGAAATCACGTTCAGGCCATCTGCGGTGCCGGGCGCCGCCGACCGCTTGACGTACTTGAAGGTGCCGGTGGCGTGGGCGCAGGCCCTGCCCTCGCCGTCGTAGATGGTGCCTTCGGAGAAAGCCATCGACTGGGTCCGGTGCATCAGCCGGCCCTTGCCGGTCAGCAGGCCCTTGCATGGCTGCATGAACGCGGTCTTCATCTCGATGGTGACGACGCCGATCTCCAGGTCGACGCTGCGCGCCGCGGTCGCCAGTGTCACGTCCAGCAGCGTCATGATCGCGCCGCCATGCGTGACGGCGAAGGAGTTCAGGTGCTCGGGCTTTGGAAGGTACCGCAGCTCCGACTCTCCGCCTTCCATCCGGATCAGCTCGAAGCCCAGGTGGTGGACGAACGGGATCTCGACGCCGAACAGCTTGGGACTCGCCATGCCTTCAACCTCCCGTCACGACGCTCACGCCGCCATCGACCGCCAGCCACTGGCCGGTGATGTGCTTGCCGGCGTCCGACGCGTACAGCACGGTCAGGCCCTTGAGGTCTTCGTCGTCGCCCAGCCGTCCCAGCGGCGCATGGGCCGCGAGCTTCTCCTCGCCCAGGGCCTTGAACGTGCCGGCGGTCATCTTGCTCGGGAAGAAGCCCGGGCAGATCGCGTTGACGGTGATGTTGTACTTGCCCCATTCGGCGGCCAGCGCCCGGGTGAAATTGACCACCGCGCCCTTGGACGTGTTGTACGCGATGGTGGTCATCTCCGGCGGGTTGCCGCCCAGGCCGGCGATGGAAGCGACGTTGATGATGCGGCCCTGCCGGCGTTCGATCATGGACCGCTTGGCGACGTGCTGCGACAGGATGAAATAGCCGCGGATGTTGAGGTTCATCACCTTGTCCCAGGCCTCGACCGGATGCTCTTCTGCCGGCGCGCCCCAGGCGGCGCCTGCGTTGTTGACGAGGATGTCGATCGGCCCCATCCGCTCCAGCGTCTGGTCGGCCAGGCGGCGGATGTCTTCTTCCTTCGCGCAGTCGGCGGCGATCCAGCGTGCGTCGATGCCCGCGGCCTGCAGGTCGGCGGTCGCTTCCTCGAGATCGCCGGCCTTGCGCGAGCTGAGCATGATGCGCGCGCCGGCCTCGCCGAGCGCGTAGGCCATCTGCAGGCCGAGGCCGCGCGAGCCGCCGGTGACGAGGGCGGTCTTGCCTTCGAGCTGGAACAATTGCTGGATGGTGCGGGTCATGGGGCGTCTTCTCCGTTGCTGATGATGCGCGTGAGGCAACATCATGCACAAGTTCGAAGGCCTCTCCTGCCTCCTCAGGGACAGACCTGGGCTCAGCGCGTCTCGCGCGGGCCGAGCAGCACCAGGCCGCGCTCCTCGAACAGGCGACGGCGGCCGTCGTCGCCGGGCGGCAACCGGTCCGCGCGCGCCAGGGCCATCTCCTGCGGCTGCGGCGCGCGCACCGGCGCCGGCCGCCCCAGATAAACCGCAAAGCTCGGCAGGTGCACGCCCCACTGGACCGCCGGGCCTTCCCGTGCGGCGGCCACCGCTGCGGCGCCGCGGACCGGACCCTGGAGCGTCTCGCCGAACCACGGCAGGGCCCAGCCGCCCACCAGCACGGCAAGAATGCCCGCGGCGGCCGGCGTGCGCGTCCACGCCGCCTCGCCGCGCCCGCGCCAGAACGCAAGCACCAGCACCGCCGCCACCGCAGCCGCGGCGGGCCACCATGCCGGCATCGCCGCGCCCGAGAGCAGCGCCCGGTAGAACGGGTCCCGCACGCTTGCGCCGGCGCGAACGACGACCCATGGCAATGCGGCGACCACGAGCACCCAGCCGGCCAGGAAGCATCCGACGACGCGTTGCAGCCTCACCGACGCATGCGAGAGCAGCCGCGCCATCAGCAGCACCAGCGGCCCGTAGCCGTACAGCATGTAGTGCGGCAGCTTGGTGGACGACAGCGAGAAGAACACCAGCACGAATCCGCTCCAGCCGAGCAGGTAGCGACCCAGCGGCTCGCGCCACAGGCCGCGGGCGCGGGCCGCCACCATCGCGAGCAACGGCGCCCACGGCATCGACAGCAACGGCAGGACGACCAGGTAGTACAGCGGCGAGCCGCTGTGCCCACCGACCGTGCCGGTGAACCGCTGGACGTTGTGGTGCATCAGGAAGCCGTCGACGAAAGCCATGCCGTGCCGCTGCAGCGCATACGCGTACCAGGGCAGCGACAGGCCCAGCAGCAATGCCCAGCCGCGCCAGTCCGTCAGGGCGGAGCGCAGCAGCGCCCATCGCCGGCCGCTCGCGCACCAGACGAGGAAAGCCCCTGCGGGCACCAGCAGCGCGACCGGCCCCTTGACCAGCAGGCCGAGCCCGGCCCACGCGTATGTCCGGCGAAGCGGCGCTTTCCGCCCCGACTCGATGTGGCGCCAGAGGTCCAGTCCGGCGAGCACCAGCAGCAGGTTCAGCAATCCGTCCGCCGTGGCGGCCCGGCCGATCAGCTGGGTGCCCAGGCTGGTGACTGCCAGCACGCCCGCCAGCGCGCCTGCGCGCTCGCCCCAGCGCCGCGCCGCGAACTGGGACAGCGCGAGCGCCATCGCCCAGCAGGCCAGCGCCGACGGCAGCCGCAGCGCGAACGCGCTGAGCCCGAACAGCCAGACGCTGGCGGCCTGCAGCCAGTAGGTGCCGATCGGCTTGTCGAAGCGCGGCGCGCCGTTGAGCGTCGCGTGGCCCCAGTCGCCGCTGGCGAGCATTTCCCGGGTGGCTTCGGAGAAGGCGCCCTCGTCGACGTCGACCAGGGGCGTCGCACCCAGCATGCAGAACAGCGGGAGCAACAGCGCAAGGGCCCAGCCGATCCGCAGCGCGAGGCTCGCGGCGGGCCGGCCACCGGCTGCATGCACCGCCGCCGGCTCAGCCATGCCAGCCCGCGTCGGAAGCGATGTCGGCGTCAGGCCGGTCCGCGTCGCGCAGCCGGTAAGGCCGCGCGCGGCCGACGTCGTAGTACACCCGCATCACCAGCTCGGCGAGCACGCCAGTGGTGAGCAGCTGCACGCCGCCGAGCACCAGGAAAAAGCCCAGGGACAGCATCGGCCGGTTGCCGATCGACTGTCCCATCGCCTTGAGGACGCCCAGGTATGCCAGCATGGCGCCACCCACGAGCGACAGCGCCAGGCCGATGCCGCCGAAAAAATGGCCGGGCCGGGTGCCGAAGCGCAAGAAGAAGTGGACCGCAAGCAGGTCGATCAACACCCGGAAGCTGCGCCCCAGGCCGTACTTGGAGCGGCCCGCCTGCCGGGCGTGGTGGCGCACCGGCTCTTCCGCCATCCGGGCAGGGCTGGTGACCGTCGCCAGCCAGGCCGGGATGAAGCGGTGCATCTCGCCGTACAGCCGCACCTGGCGAAGCACGCGGGCACGGAACACCTTCAGGCTGCATCCCAGGTCCTGGAACTGCAGGCCGCTCACCTTGCGGATCAGGCGGTTGGCGAGCAGCGACGGCAGGCGCCGCAGCAGCAGCGCGTCCTCGCGCTCCCGGCGCCAGCCGGCCACCAGGTCCAGGTCTTCGTCCAGCAGCCGCGCGACCATGCGCGGGATGTCGACGGGATCGTTCTGGAGGTCGCCGTCCAGCGTGGCCACGACGTCGCCGCGCGCGGCGTCGATGCCGGCCTGCATGGCCGCCGTCTGGCGGAAGTTGCGCGCCAGGTGCAGCACCCGCACGTGTGCACCGGCCTGGCGGGCCCGCCGGTCCAGCGCCTGGCCCGTGCCATCCGTGCTGCCGTCGTCGACCACGATCAATTCCCATGGCCAGGGATAGCGTGCAAGCGCGGCCTGAACGCTGTCGATCAGCGGCGCGGCGTTCTCGACCTCGTTGTACATCGGCACCACCACGGAGAGCCGGTGCGGCTGCGACGCGGCCTCGCCCGCCACGGCCGCTGCCGCGGCATCATCCGCCCCAGCGTCGGGCAGCCCGGCGACGGGCACGGACACTGAACTCATGGCGATCGTTCCCCGGTGAAGCGGCGCTGCGCGGCCGGCAACTGCACGAGCGCAGCCGCTCCAAACGCCACCGCGAGGCTGAAGCCATGGACGGCGAGCGCCGCGGCGACGACCGCCGGCGCGAGCGCTTGCGGCAGGCCGGCAGCAAGCCAGACCCCGGCTTCGTAGGTGCCCAGGCCGGCGGGCGGCTGCAGCGGCTGCACGCCGGCCAGTTCGCCGCCGAGCGCCGCACGCCAGGCGA
>JAQGNJ010000241.1 GCA_028291885.1 Ramlibacter sp.
CCCGGTGAAGGACCTGACGCCGGTGGCGCTGGTCGCGACCACGCCGCTGGTGCTGATCGTCCCCGAGAACTCGCCCTACAAGACCCTGGCCGACCTGATCAAGGCCGCGAAGGCCAACCCCGGCAACATCACCTACGGCACCTCGGGCACCGGAGGTACGGTGCACATCGCGCTGGAGATGCTGCAGGCCGCGGCCGGCATCAAGCTGCAGCACATCCCGTACAAGGGCTCGGCCCCGGCGCTGGCCGACCTGCTGGGCGGCCACCTGCAGTTCGCCGGCTCGTCGATCTCGTCGGCCGCATCGCTGCTGCAGTCCGGCAAGATCCGCGCGCTGGCCGTCACCTCCAACAAGCGCAACGCCGCGCTGCCCGACGTGCCGACGGTGGCCGAGTTCGGCTACAAGGACTTCAATCTGGTGTCCTTCTACGGCATCATGGCGCCGGCCGGCCTGCCGCAGCCGGTGCAGGCCCGCCTGAACGCCGACATCAACAAGCTCCTGCAGCGCCCCGACGTGCGCACCGCGCTGCTGGGCCAGGGCCTGGAGCCGACCCCGATCTCGTCGGACGAATTCGGTGCCCTGATCAAGGCCGACATCGCCAAGTCGAAGACCGTCATCACCAGCGCCAACATCAAGGTGGAGCAATGAGCACCCATGTGAGCATCTGCGAGGTCGGCCCTCGCGACGGGCTGCAGATCGTCCGCGAGCGCATGGCCACCGACGTCAAGCTGCGCTGGATCGCGCAACTGGCCGCCGCCGGCCTGAAGGAGATCGAGGTCGGCAGCTTCGTCTCGCCGCGCCTGGTGCCGCAGATGGCGGACACCGAGGAGGTCGTGAAGGGCGCGCTGAAGATCCGAGGCCTGACGGTCTGCGCCCTGGCCGGCAATCTGCGCGGCGCGATCTCGGCCTACGAGGCCGGCGCCCACGTGGTGGCGATCCCGATCTCGGTCAGCGACACGCACAGCCGCGCCAACGTCAACAAGAGCACGGACGACCAGGTCGAGATGGTGCGCCAGATCGTCGACTGGGTGCGCGCCCAGTCGCGTCCGATGCGCATCGACGCCGCCGCCGCGACCGCCTTCGGCTGCTCGATGGAAGGCGACGTCTCGCAGGAACGTGTGGCGAAGGTTGCGAAGGCATTGGCCGATACCGGCGTCGACTGCGTCGCGCTGGCCGACACGGTGGGCTATGCGCACCCGGCGCAGATCCGCTCGGTGGTGCGCGCCACGCAGGATGCGATCGGCGCCAAGCTGGTCAAGCTGCACCTGCACGACACCATGGGCCTGGGCCTGGCGAATGCATTGGCCGGCCTGGAAGAAGGCATCCGCAGCTTCGATTCCTGCCTGGCCGGCCTGGGCGGCTGCCCGTTCGCGCCCGGCGCATCGGGCAACATCGTGACCGAGGACCTGGTGTTCATGCTCGAGAGCATGGGCTACACCACCGGTATCGACCTGCAGCAATTGATCGAAGCGCGCTCCTTGCTGGCGCAGGCTTTGCCCGACGAGCCGCTGCGCAGCGGCGTGGCTGCCGCGGGAATCCCGAAGACGTTTCACCCGGTCCACGCGTAGGCTGGGGTGGCTCCGCCGACCCCCGCCTACGGCCAGTCACTCCCCGGCCAATTCATCCAGGATCGGGCAATCCGGCCGCTCGTCGCCATGGCAGCAGTGCACCAGGTGCTGCAGCGTCTTGCGCATCGCCGCCATCTCGGCCATCTTCGCGTCGAGCGCGGCGACGTGCTCGCTGGCAATCTTCTTCACGCTGGAACTGGAACGGCGCCGGTTCTGCCAGAGCGCGAGCAGCTCGCCGATCTCCGCCATGCTGAAACCCAGGTCGCGGGCGCGGCGGATGAAACGCAGCGTGTGCACTTCCTTGCCGGTGTATTGCCGATAGCCGGCGTCGGTGCGGGCG
Source organism: Ramlibacter sp. (assembly GCA_028291885.1). Lineage (GTDB taxonomy): Bacteria > Pseudomonadota > Gammaproteobacteria > Burkholderiales > Burkholderiaceae_C > Ramlibacter. The sequence goes on from JAQGNJ010000241.1 coordinate 1,907, forward strand.
ACGGCCGGCAGCAGCCCGAGCGACTCGTAGTGCCGCACCATCTTGGCCGACACGTTGGACAGCCGCGCCGCCTCGCCGACGTTGAAGGGGCCCCGGCCCGGATCGGCGTTCATGTCTGGCTTGCCTTCCAGCGGCGCAGCATCAGCGCATTGGTCACGACGCTGACGCTGCTGAAGGCCATCGCCGCGCCGGCGATCACCGGGCTGAGCAGGCCGAAGGCGGCCAGCGGGATGCCCACCACGTTGTAGACGAAGGCCCAGAACAGGTTCTGGCGGATCTTGGCGTAAGTGCGGCGCGAGATGTCGATCGCATCGGCGACCAGCGCCGGATTGCCGCGCATCAGGGTGACGCCGGCGGCGTGCATCGCGACGTCGGTGCCGGTCGACATCGCGATGCCGACGTCGGCGGCCGCCAGCGCCGGCGCGTCGTTGATGCCGTCGCCGACCATGGCGACCACCTCGCCGCCTGCCTTCAGTTCGGCGACGATGCGGGCCTTGTCCTGCGGCAGCAGTTCGGCGCGGACGTCGTCGATGCCCAGCGCGGCGGCCACCGCCTGCGCGCTGCCGCGGTTGTCTCCCGTCAGCAGCACCGAGCGGATGCCCTGCTCGCGGAGTTGCGCGATGGCACGGGCGGCGGCCGGCTTCACGGTGTCGCCGAAAGCGAGCAGGCCGAGCAGCGTCGGTTGGCCGGTGAGGTCCGCCACCCAGGACACCGTGAGCCCCTGCTGCTGCAGTCCGGCCGCGCGCTCGGCCATCGCCGACAGGTCCACGCCCGACTCCTGCATCAGCCGCGAGCTCCCCAGGCGCAGCTCGCGTCCCGCCACCTCGGCCGCCATGCCGCGGCCGGCGATGGCGCGCAGCTTCGTCGCGGGCGGGACAGCGACGCCCTCGCTCGCTGCCGCCTGGAGCACGGCGCGCGCCAGCGAATGCTCGCTGCCGGACTGGATGGCCGCGGCGACAGCCAGCAACCGGGCGCGGTCGCCCTGGGCCGGTTCCGCTGCGGTGAGGGTCGGATGGCCTTCGGTCAGCGTGCCGGTCTTGTCCCAGGCGACCAGCTTGACGTCGTGCGCCACCTCCAGTGCTTGCGCGTCCTTGATCAGGATGCCGTGGCGCGCGGCAACGCCCGTCCCGGCCATGATGGACGTCGGCGTCGCCAGCCCGAGCGCGCAGGGACAGGCGATCACGAGCACCGCGACGGCATTGAGGATGGCGGCTTCCCAGTCGCCGCCCGCCACGCCCCAGCCGACCAGGGTGAGCAGCGCGATGCCGATCACGACCGGAACGAACACTTCGCTGACCCGGTCGACCAGGCGCTGGATCGGCGCCTTCCTGGCCTGCGCGGACTCCACCAGGCGCACGATCCGCGAGAGCGTCGATTCCGCGCCGACCGCCGTCGTCGTCACCAGCAGCAGGCCCTCGCCGTTGACGGCGCCGCCGGTCACCGCGTCGCCCGCATGCTTGGCGACGGGGAGGCTTTCTCCCGTGATCAGCGACTCGTCGACTTCGCTCGCGCCCTCCGCGACGACGCCGTCGACGGGGATGCGCTCGCCGGGACGCACGACCACAACGTCGCCCTTCGCGACCCGCGCAAGCGGCAGCTCCTGCTCGCGTCCGTCGCGCCGCACGCGCGCCGTCTCCGGCCGCAGCGCGTTGAGCGCCCGGATCGCCGCGGTGGTCTGCCGCTTGGCCCGCGTCTCCAGCCATTTGCCGAGCAGCACCAGCGTGATCACCACGGCCGAGGCTTCGAAATACAGGTGCGGCATGCCGTGCTGGCCGTGGCGCAGCAGCAGGTAGACGCTCAGGCCGTAACCGGCCGAGGTGCCGAGCGCGACCAGCAGGTCCATGTTGCCGGAACGGGCGCGAACCGCCTTGTACGCGGAGCGGTAGAAGCGCGCGCCGAGCCAGAACTGCACCGGTGTCGCCAGCGCCAGTTGCAGCCAGCCGGGCAAGGCCCAATCGAGGCCCAAGGGCATCAGCAGCATCGGCAGGATCAGCGGCAGCGACAACGCGCCGGCAACGGCGACGGGCCACCAGTCGTTCGGCGGCCCGTCTTCACCGGCTGTGGAAGAGGACTCCTCCGCGAGCGGACGCGCGGTGTAGCCGGCCTTTTCGACGGCGGCGGTGAGTGCGTCGACGCTGGCGCTCGGCCCACTGAACTGGACCGCGGCCGTCTCGGTGGCGAGGTTCACCTCGGCGCCGGCCACGCCGGGCACCTTCTTGAGCGCCTTCTCGACGCGGGCCACGCAGGACGCGCAGGTCATGCCCTCGATGCCGAGCCGGACGCCCTGGGATGTGGTTGCTGTTGTCATGGAGCGAGTCTGAACCTTGACATCATGGCAGGGTCAAGCGCCGGGCCACAGAACCCGCGACAATCGTGGGGACAAGGAGAGCGCCGGCTGGACCTTCCCACGATGGCAAGGTCCACAGTGGCGGCTCCCTGCCATTCTCAAGGAGTTGCCAGTGCTTGAATTCAATGTTCCCGCGATGAGCTGCGGCCACTGCGTCGGCGCGGTCACCGAAGCCGTCATGCAAGTCGATCCGGCAGCGAAGGTCGAGGTCGACCTCGCAAGCAAGAAGGTGAAGGTCGAGTCCTCGCAAGGCCGCGACGCGCTTGCCGGCGCGCTCGCCGAAGCGGGTTATCCGCCGGCGGCCTGAGGGCTTGCCGGCCTCGCTCGGCGCGGCGCCAAGCCGGCTGCAAGCGCGGCCACTCGGCCAAGCTACTTCGCCGGCCGGATCTCGGTGGCGATGTACTTGCCGGCGACGAAGACGGCCCGGAAGCGCACCTTGTCGCCGCTCTTGATCTTGTCGAGCATGGCGGCGTCCTGCACCTGGAACACCATCGCCATCGGCGGCATGCCCAGGTTCTTGATCTCGCCGTGCTTGAGCGTCAGCTTTTTGCCTTGCCTGTCGACCTTGCGCACCTCGCCGTCGCTCAGGTCGTCGATGCCCTGTGCATGCGCCGGCGTCGCCGCCGCGCCGCAAGCGAGCGCGGCGACCAGAAGCAGGCGCCTCGCCGCTCTCATGCTTTCGTCTTGCCTTCGTAGGCCTGGTAGACGCTGGCGCCGCCGTCGCGGGCCAGCAGCAGGACCTTGAACGGGTCCTTGCGGCCGCCGTAGACCGGCGCGTCCATCCCCGGCGTGCCGACCGGCATGCCGGGCACGGACAGTCCGAGCGCCTTCGGCCGCTCCTTGAGCAGGCGGTGGATCTCGCGGGCCGGAACATGGCCCTCGATCGCGTAGCCGCCGACTTTCGCCGTGTGGCAGGACCCGTATTTGGGGTCGATCCCGAGCTGCTTGCGCACGGCGTCGTTGCCGCCATCGTTGACCTTGACGTCGAAGCCGCTGGCCTGCAGGTGCGCAACCCAGTCCTTGCAGCAGCCGCAGTCCGGGTCTTTCCAGACTTCGACCTTGATGCCTTTGGCCCATGCCGGCAGATGCGCCGCCAGCAGCAGCGTTGCGGCGCCGCCGAGAAGCGCGCGCCGGCCCTGGTGTTCTCTCGTGTTCATGTGATTTCCTTTGCCCATCGTCGGCGCGATATTGTCCTGCACCGGCAGTCCCATCTTCGCCGACCGGGCCGGCAGCGCCGCGCCGGCTCCCGCCGCCGAGGTAAAGTCCTGCGGATGCAGTACGTCGTCGCCGTCCGCACCCTGTGCGAGTTCGCGGCCAAGCAGGGGGACCTGGACCTGCGGTTCACCCCCGCCCCCAGCGCCCAGGAAGGCATGGCCGGCCACCAGCTCGTCACCGGCCGGCGCGGTCCCGGCTACGAGCGCGAGATCAGCCTGCGCGGCGAGTTCGAGCACCTCACGGTGCGCGGTCGCGCCGACGGCTATGACGGCGACGCCAACTGCCTCGAAGAGATCAAGACCCATCGCGGCGACCTGTCGCGCCAACCCGCCAACCACCGCCATCTGCACTGGGCCCAGGCCCGGGTCTACGGCTGGCTGCTGTGCGAAGAGCGGCAATTGACGCAGCTGACGCTCAAGCTCGTCTACTTCGACATCGCAACGCAGGACGAAACCGTCTTCACCGAGCTGCAGTCGGCGCCGGCGTTGCGCGAATTCTTCGAGACGCTGTGCCGGCGCTTCCTGGCCTGGGCGGCGCAGGAGCTGGCGCACCGCGACGCGCGCGACGCCGCGCTGGCGACGCTGGCGTTCCCGCACGCGGGCTTTCGCACCGGACAGCGCGAGTTGTCGGAGGCGGTCTACAAGACCGCCGTCAACCGGCGCTGCCTGCTGGCGCAGGCGCCGACGGGCATCGGCAAGACTGTCGGCACGATCTATCCGCTGCTCAGGGCCGCTGCGTCGCACAAGATCGACAAGCTGTTCTATCTCGCGGCCAAGACGCCGGGCCGGCGACTGGCGCTGGACGCGCTGGAGCTGATCGCCGGCAGCGCGCCCGGCATGAAGCTGCGCGTGCTGGAGCTGACTGCCCGCGACAAGGCCTGCGAGCACCCGGACAAGGCCTGCCACGGCGATTCCTGTC
>JAQGNJ010000247.1 GCA_028291885.1 Ramlibacter sp.
CCGCTGGAAGCGGCGGCGGCGCGCGCCGGGCACGATGCGCGCCGGCCGCGGCTGCTCGGGTTCCTGACCCGCATCCATTCGCGGCCGGCGTACAAGCGCGCCGTGGCCCGCGGCGGGCCTTACGACATCGTCGACTAGCCAGCGCTAACTCAGCGCGCCCGCCTGCCGGTTGATGTCCTCGCCGGTCGTGAGCGCGCAGCGGATCGCCGCCGCCAGGCCGCGCACGATGTCTTCGACCGGCATGGAAGGCTGGCCCTGCTGCGGCAGCCAGGGCACGTGGATCAGCCCGCCGCGCACGCCGGCGAGCTCGCGCCGGGTCGCCAGTTCGTGCATGAGGCCGTAGAACACGTGGTTGCAGACGAAGGTGCCCGCGGTTTGCGACACCTCCGAACGGATGCCTTCGGCTTCGATCGCGGCCAGCATGGCCTTGATCGGCAGCGTGCTGAAGTAGGCCGCCGGCCCGCCGGCGATCACCGGCGTGTCGATCGGCTGGGCCAGCGCGTTGTCCGGGATCCTGGCGTCGTCGACGTTGATCGCCACGCGCTCCAGGGACAGCGCGGCGCGCCCCGCGGCCTGGCCGGTGCAGATCACGAGCGCCGGCCGGTGCGTCGCCAGCAGGCCGCGCAGCACCTCCAGCGACCGGTCGAAGATGGTCGGCAATTCGGCCGCGACGACGCGATGACCCTCGATCGACGTGCCATCGAGCTGGCGCACGGCCTGCCAGCTGGGATTGACCGACGCACCCCCGAACGGGTCGAACCCCGTGACCAGCACGGTCCTAAAGCGATCCACTCCTACAGGGGTTACGGCTACCATGGATTCACTGTACCGCAGGGTGCCAAGGGAGGTTGACATGCGTTGGGAAGGCAATCGGGAATCGAACAACGTCGAGGACATGCGCGACTCGGGCGGCGGAGGTGGAGGCGGGGGCTTCGGCTTCGGCGGCCGGTCGATCGGCATCGGCACCATCGTGATCGCGCTGGTCGGCGGGGCGATCTTCGGGATCAATCCCCTCACCATCCTCGGCTTGCTCAGCGGCGGCGGCGGCGGACCGGCGCCGCAGACCCAGCAGGCGCCCGCGCACGCCCCGCCGGCCAATGACCCGATGGCGAAATTCGTGTCGACCGTGCTGGCGGACACGGAGGACGTCTGGAGCCAGCTCTTCAAGCAGGGCGGCGCCAACTACGTCAACCCCAGGCTGGTGCTGTTCCGCGGCGCCGTGCGGACCGGCTGCGGCCAGGGCCAGGCAGCGATGGGCCCGTTCTATTGCCCGGCCGACCAGAAGGTCTACATCGACCTGGATTTCTACGAGACGCTGCGCAGCCGTCTCGGCGCGCCCGGTGACTTCGCCCAGGCTTACGTGATCGCCCACGAAGTCGGTCACCACGTCCAGAACCTGCTGGGCATCGCCGACCGCGTGCAGCAGGTGCGTGGCCGCGCCGGCGCCGCCGAGGGCAACGCGCTGAGCGTCAAGACGGAGCTGCAGGCCGACTGTTTCGCCGGCGTCTGGGTCCACCATGCGCAGCAGGCGCGCCAGATCCTGGAACAGGGCGACGTCGAGGAAGCGATGAACGCGGCCGCGAAGATCGGCGACGACGCGCTGCAACGCTCCAGGGGCGGGGCCGTGGTGCCGGAAAGCTTCACCCACGGGACCAGCGCACAGCGGCAGCGCTGGTTCAGCACCGGCCTGAAGAGCGGCAGCGTCAAGGCTTGCGACACCTTCAGCGCCAGCTCGCTTTGAGCGTGCACCCCGCCTCCAGACCCCCGTCGGGCCGGGAAAAAGCAGAGGAAAGCAGTCAATGAGACAATAGAGGGCTCAGATGACAGCTTCCTTCTCCAATCTTTCGCTCGCCGAACCGCTCTCCCGCGCGGTCGCCGAAATGGGCTACGAGTCCATGACCCCCATCCAGGCCCAGGCCATCCCGGTGGTTCTCACCGGCAAGGATGTCATGGGCGCCGCCCAGACCGGCACCGGCAAGACGGCGGCGTTTTCGCTGCCCTTGCTGCAGCGCCTCCTCAAGCACGAGAACGCATCGACCTCGCCGGCACGCCATCCGGTGCGCGCCCTGGTGCTGTTGCCGACGCGCGAACTCGCCGACCAGGTGGCGCAGCAGGTCAAGCTCTACGCCAAATACACCAACCTGCGCAGCGCCGTGGTGTTCGGCGGCATGGACATGAAGCCGCAGACGCTGGAGCTCAAGCGCGGCGTCGAGGTGCTCGTCGCCACGCCGGGTCGCCTGCTCGATCACATCGAGGCCAAGAATGCGGTCCTGAACCAGGTCGAATACGTGGTGCTGGACGAGGCCGACCGCATGCTGGACATCGGCTTCCTGCCGGACCTGCAGCGCATCCTGTCGTACCTGCCCAAGCAGCGCACCACGCTGCTGTTCTCGGCGACTTTCTCGCCCGAGATCAAACGCCTGGCCGGCAGCTACCTGAACGACCCGGTCACGATCGAGGTGGCGCGGCCCAACGAAACGGCGTCGACGGTCGAACAGCATTTCTACAGCGTCAACGACGACGACAAGCGCCGGGCCTTGCACCAGATCGTGCGCCAGCGCGGGCTGTCGCAGGCTTTCGTGTTCGTCAACAGCAAGCTGGGCTGCGCCCGGCTGGCGCGCTCGCTCGAGCGCGAAGGCCTCAAGACCACGGCGCTGCACGGCGACAAGAGCCAGGACGAGCGGCTGAAGGCGCTGGACGCGTTCAAGAAGGGCGAGGTCGACCTGCTGGTGGCGACCGACGTCGCAGCCCGCGGCCTGGACATCAAGGACGTGCCGGCGGTCTTCAACTTCGACGTGCCGTTCAATGCCGAAGACTACGTGCACCGGATCGGCCGCACCGGCCGCGCCGGCGCCTCGGGCCTGGCGGTGACCTTCGTGTCGGGCAGCGACGGCCGGCTGGTGGCCGACCTGGAGAAGCTGCTCAAGAAGAAGATCGACATCGAGGCGATCGAGTACGAGGAAGACAAGCCGCGCGGCCGCATCAACGACGGCCGCCGCGCCTGGCGCGAGGCCGGCGAACTCGGCGACCCGCGCGACGTGCTCGACGCGCCGCCGGTGGAGCGGGAGCAGCGTGCGCCGCGCCCGCAGCGCGAGTTCCGCGCGCCCGCGGCGTCGCGCGACCCGTTCTTCGACCAGCCCTACCAGCCGCCGGCAACCGACGCCGCCCCGGCGTGGGAAAGCGGCCCCCGGCTGTCGAACCGCATCTCGGCGAACATCAAGCCCAAGCGCAAGGTCGCTGCGTTGTTCAAGCCCGAGGCCTGAGCCCCGCGCTCATTGGCCGGGCGCCTGCGCCTGCTCGCACCTGACCTGGAGCGGCCCTTGCGCCGCGCCGGTTTCGTCGATCCGCACCGCGCTCAGGCAGCCTCCCCAGACACAACCGGTGTCCAGCGACAGCAGGTCCGGCCGCTGCATGTACCCCAGCGTCGACCAGTGGCCGAAGGCGATCGGCACGGCGGCGGTCTTGCGGCCCGGCACGTCGAACCAGGGCAGGTGACCCGGCGGCGCGGCGTCCAATCCGCCGGAAGCCTTCAGGTTCATGGCGCCGTCCGGCGTGCAGAAACGCAGCCGCGTCAGGGCATTGACGATCACCCGCAGGCGATCCGGCCCCCGCAGCGAATCGTCCCAGCGCGCCGGCTCGTTGCCGTACATGGTGGACAGGAAATCCACCATTTCCGGACCGCGCAGCACATCCTGGACCTCGGCCGCCAGCCCCAGCACCTGCTCCGCGTCCCACTGCGGCAGCACGCCGCCGTGAACCATCAGCCAGCCGTGCGCGCGCAGCGCCATCCGCTGG
>JAQGNJ010000258.1 GCA_028291885.1 Ramlibacter sp.
CTGCTGCAGCCCCAGGCGCCGCCGCCTGCACCGGTTGCTGCGGCAAAGCCAAGCCGACCGCGCGCGGCTCGCGCGCCAGACGCAATGCAGTCGGTCGCCGTATCGAAACCGCAGGAGGCCACCACCAGCACCGCGGTCGTCGAACCCGTTGCGGACACGGAAGCCGCCGCATCGACGCCGACCGCGGACATCACGCCGGAGCCTTCGGAACCAGCCCTTACACCCTCGACAGACGCCATCGCGGCGACGCCGACCGTCGCCACCACGGCCAGCCCCGGTCCCCTGAACCTGGACAGCTGGCCGGCCGACACCCGCCTGAACTACCGCCTGACTGGCTACTACCGCGGCGAACTGCACGGCGATGCGAGGGTCCAGTGGCAGCGCGAGGGCGCACGCTACCAGACGCGCATCGACATCGACCTCGGCGTCGTCGGCCTGGTCATGACGAGCCAGGGCGAAGTGACGGAGCAGGGACTTGCGCCGGGCGCCTACGAGGAAACCCGCGCCGGCAAACGCCGCTCGGCCACGTTGAAGGACAAGCAGGTCGTCCTCTCCGACGGCACGCAGGTGCCGCGCCCCCACGGCGTGCAGGACACGGCCAGCCAGTTCGTCGAGCTGAGCCACCGCTTCGCATCGGGACAGGTGCCGCTGGAAGTCGGCCGCTCCGTCAGTTTCTGGATGGCGCGCCCGGGCGGCGTGGACCTCTGGACCTACGACGTCGCCGGCAGGGAAGTGCTGCAGACGCCGCAGCTGGGCGCGGTGGAGGTCTTCCACCTCAAGCCGCGGCCCATCGCCAATCCGCGCGGCAACATCACGGCCGAGATGTGGTTTGCACCGTCGTTGCAGTACCTGCCGGTGCGCATCCGCGTCAGCCTGGGCGACGCCCACGTCGACCTGACGGTCGAGAAGATCGAACAGCGCTAGCTCTTGAGGCGGCGCTGGTCGACGACGCGGCGGGCCTTGCCGGCGCTGCGCTCGACACCGCCTTCGGCGCGCAGTTCGATCCGCGCCGAAGTGCCGATGAAGCTCTTGATCTCGTGCTGCAGCAGTTGCGCGGCCCGTTGCGCGCCATCCGATCCGGCCTCGGTGCCAGGACGGGTTTCGACGACGACGGTGAGTTCGTCCAGCGGACCCTCGCGGGTCAGGATGCACTGGTAATGCGGCGCCAGTTCCGAGCGCTTGAGGATCAGCTCCTCGATCTGCGAAGGAAAGACGTTGACGCCGCGCACGATCATCATGTCGTCGCTGCGGCCGGTGATCTTTTCCCTGCGGCGCATCGAGCGGGCCGTGCCTGGCAGCAGCCGCGTCAGGTCGCGAGTGCGGTAGCGGATGATGGGCAGCGCCTCCTTGGTCAGGCTGGTGAAGACCAACTCGCCGAACTCGCCGTCCGCGACCGGTTCGCCGGTCTCCGGGTCGACGATCTCCGGAAAGAAATGGTCTTCCCAGATCGTCGGACCGTCCTTGGTCTCCACGCATTCGTTGGCCACGCCCGGACCCATCACTTCGGACAGGCCGTAGATGTCGACGGCGTCGATGCCCATGCGCTTCTCGATCGCCTGGCGCATGTCGTTGGTCCACGGCTCGGCGCCGAAGATGCCGAGCCGCAGGCTGGACTGCGCCGGGTCCAGGCCCTGGCGCTCGAACTCGTCGGCGATCGCCAGCATGTAGCTGGGCGTCACCATGATGATGTCGGGACGGAAGTCGGCGATCAGCTGGACCTGGCGCTCGGTCTGGCCGCCGCCGAACGGCACGACGGTGAGCCCCAGCCTTTCGGCGCCGTAATGCGCGCCCAGGCCCCCGGTGAACAGGCCGTAGCCATAGCTCACGTGCACGAGGTCGCCGGGCCTTGCGCCGCTGGCCCGGATGCTGCGCGCCATCACCTGGGCCCAGACATCGATGTCGTTCTTCGTGTAGCCGACCACCGTCGCCTTGCCGGTGGTCCCGCTCGATGCATGGATGCGCGCGCAGCGTTCGCGCGGCACGGCGAACATGCCGAAGGGATAGCTGTCGCGCAGGTCGCTCTTGCTGGTGAAGGGAAACTTCGCGAGATCCGCCAGCGAGCGGCAATCCTGGGGATGGACGCCGGCGGCATCGAACTTGGCCCGGTACACAGGCGAGTTGGCGTAGGCGTGCTGCAGCGTCGCCTTCAGCCGCTTGAGCTGCAGCGAACGCAGCTCGTCGACGCCCGCTGTCTCGATCGGCTCCAGCGCGAAGCCGCTCACTGCGCCTCTCCTTGCGGCAGCACGCTGCCCTTGATCTGCGCGCTCTTGCCGCGGAACATCGCGACCGTCTCGCCGCTCTGGTTCGTCACCTTCATGTCGTAGACGCCGTGCCGCCCCTGCAGCATCTGCTCCACGCCTTCGCAGGTCAGCACGTCACCCTCGTGGGCCGGCTTGAGGAATTCGATGCTGGCGCCGGAGGCGACGGTCGACACGTTGCGGCTGTTGCAGGCGAAGGCGAACGTCGAATCGGCGAGGGTGAAGATGAAGCCGCCGTGGCAGATCCGATGGCCGTTGAGCATCTCCTGGCGCACCTGCATGCGCATCACGGCGCGCCCCGGCTCGCAGGACAGCAGCTCCATGCGCATGAAGTCCTTGCTGGCGCGGTCGCCCGCGAACAGCGCCGCGCCGACCTTCTGCGCGAGTTGGCGCGCCTCCATCATTGGCCCTTGAAGTTTGCCGGCCGCTTTTCCCGGAAGGCCATCACCCCCTCGATGTAGTCGTGCGTCTTGCCCATGGCCGACTGGGTGTCGCGCTCCAGGTCCAGCTGTTTGTCGAGATCGTTCGATGCCGCCGCGCGGAGAAGCTGGCGGGTCGCGACGAGCGCCTTCGTCGGCAGCTCGGCGAGGCGATTCGCGAGCTTCATCGCGGCCTGGACGCAGTCCTCGCCCTCGTCCGCGACGTCCCAGATCATTCCCTGTTCCTTCGCATCCTTTGCGCTCAGCTTGTCGCCCAGCATCGCGGTGCCGAGCGCCCGAGCGAGCCCCAGCCGCTTGACCAGGAACCAGCTGCCGCCGGCGTCGGGCACGAGGCCGATCTTGCCGAAGGCCTGGATGAAGCTGGCGCTGGGCGCCCCCACCGCGAGGTCGCAGGTCATCGCCAGCGATGCGCCAGCGCCGGCGGCCACACCGTTCACCGCCGCGACCGTCGGCACGCGCAGCGCCTGCAGCTTGCGCACCGTGGGGTTGAAGGCCTGTTCGATCACCGGCCCGGGGTCGGCGCGCTTGACCAGATCGGGGCCAGGTTCGAAGTCGAATTCCGACAGGTCGGCGCCGGCGCAGAAACCCCGCCCCGCACCGGTGATGACGCAGGCCCGGATCGCCTTGTCGGCCTCGATCCGGTCGAGCGCTTCCCAAAGGTCGCGGTGCATCTGGCGCGTGAAACTGTTCAGGGCCTGCGCACGGTTCAGCGTGATCAGCGCCACCGCGCCATGGGTGGAATACAGGACGGTTTTTTCTGTCATGGCTTGTCTCCTGGAGGGACTCTACCATTGGCAAACCGGTTGGTCGGGTAATGTTTCTCTTGGGTATAGTGGGCGCTTGCAACATGAAGCAGGAGCGGTCCATGGCCTACCAGAACATCGAAACACGCACCGAAGCCGGCAAGGTCGGCATCGTGACGCTGAACCGTCCCAAGCAGCTGAATGCGCTCAACAACGAGCTGATGGACGAACTGGGGGCCGCGCTGAAGGCCTTCGACGACGACGACGCCATCGGCTGCATGATCGTCACCGGCAGCGAGAAGGCCTTCGCGGCCGGCGCCGACATCGGCGCAATGGCGAGCTACGGCTTCGCCGACGTCTACAAGGGCGACTACATCACGCGCAACTGGGAAACCATCCGCAGCATCCGCAAGCCCGTGATCGCGGCGGTGAGCGGCTTCGCGCTGGGCGGCGGCTGCGAGTTGGCGATGATGTGCGACTTCATCATCGCGGCGGACAACGCGAAGTTCGGCCAGCCGGAGATCAAGCTGGGCATCATCCCCGGAGCTGGCGGCACACAGCGTTTGCCACGCGCCGTCGGCAAGGCCAAGGCCATGGACATGGCGCTGACGGCCCGCATGATGGACGCGACCGAAGCCGAACGCTCGGGACTGGTCAGCCGTGTCGTGCCGCTGGACAAGCTCATGGACGAAGCGCTGGGTGCGGCGCTCACGATCAGCGATTTCTCGCGGATCTCCGCGATGGCGGCCAAGGAATCGATCAACCGCTCCTTCGAGGGGAGCCTTAGCGACGGCGTGATGTTCGAGCGCCGCATGTTCCACGCGATGTTCGCGACGCAGGACCAGAAGGAAGGCATGGACGCCTTCGTCAACAAGCGCAAGCCGCAGTTCAAGCACCAGTAGCGGCGCCAGTGGCGGCGGCTGCCGCCGCGTTCCGCCTGCGCTAGGCGGGTCGGCCGGGCAGGCGCCAGCGCACTGCTGCGCGACTCCGATATAATGCACGGCTCTGGCGCTTTAGCTCAGTCGGTTAGAGCGATGGAATCATAATCCACAGGTCCGCGGTTCGAATCCGTGAAGCGCCACCACCATCTCGAAGGTTAGCCGCCCCCTGGGCCGCTAACCTTCTTCGTTTCTGCACCACGCTGCGGCTTTCGAGGCGCGAAGCCGCAGGGTGCACATCAGCGTTCCTGAACGGCGATGGCGACCTGCTGACCGACCATGCGGCCACCGATGTGGCTGCGGGCCCGGTTCCAGTTCTCGTATTCGGCCGAATCATCGCTCACAAAGCTGACGAAGCGGCGGTGGCATGGCCAGCAGTAGTACAGGTGTGCGAAGGGCACGAGTCTCAACAGGAAAGGACGATGGATCTTCCTGGCGATCGTGTCGCAACGGGCGCAATAAATCACGGCTTCCTCCAACCCACTCGGGGCGTCTACCTTAAGCTGACAGCCGTTTGGCAACAAGTGAAAACGGATTAAGCTTTTTTCTTAATGGAGATCAGCGGTTCTTCGGGTTTTCCTTAGTTGCGCCATGCGCTCACATGATGTTGAAAGGCTCACGTTGCGTGGGATCAGTCGTCGAACTTCGGGTGCACGCGGCCGAAGAAGAATCGATGCAGCATGTTGGCGAGACGTCCCGCAACCCAGGATGCCGCCCAGCCGGAGAGCATCAACACCACCAGCGGAAGGTTCAGGCCCGTCTCCCCCGCGCGCAGGTCGGTCGTTTCGATGGCCCAGAAGACGAAGATCGCGATCGCAGCGAGCAACGCCGCGGCGCCCATGACCGTCCGCACCCACATCAGGCACGCGATCAACCGCTTCTGCGCCCTCACGCCGAACACACTCGACGGATGCGGCGGCGCGGTTTCCACTGTCGGCTCCCATGCCGCGGCCTCAGTTGCAGTCGCGTGCGCCGCTTCTTCGGTCAGGGCGGCATCGGCCGGCGGGGTTTCGACAGGAACCGGGTCGGGTGTGAGAGCGCTCGCCGGGACCACGTCGGCCGCAGGGGCAACGCGCCGGGCCAGCCGGCGCCGCCGCTCCACGATCAGGCCGGCGCCACCGACCAATAGCGCCCCAGCGAACACGGAGACGAGCGTGGTGAGCTGGCCGTCGCCGTCCGCGCCGGGCTGCGCCACAGCCGCCTCGCCGCCGTCCTGGGCCCGGGCGGCGACGTCGGATACGGGCGCAGCTGGAGTGACCGCCGGACTCGAGATCTGCGTCCGGTGCATCTTCAAGTCCCTGTCAGCCCGCAGTGTGACTGGTCCTTGGTCTTCAGGGGGAAAATTGCTCAAGCGATGGCCTCATATGCGGGGTCTCTGGTCCTCATGGATCTCCGGCGACCCCCGGATTTTCAATCCTGTCTCCCGGGCGGAGCAAGTTTGGAGTGTGACGAGGCCGGCATTCTGCCTGCTGCGCGCAGCTGCCGCTTGCGCACCCCTGCTTTGCTACACTTGCGCTCCCCTCGAAGGCATCCGGCAGGTCCCGATGCCACTCCTTTCACAGCCTCTGGATGAACACCATGAACCGCTGCATCGAAAGCCGGGTCCGGGTCGCGCTGCTTGCATGCGCCGCCGTCGCGGGCTTGACCTTCCTTCCTCCTGCTCCGGCCGCTGCCCAGGGCTTCGTGCGCGAAGCCCCCAAGGACGTCGTGCGCGGCCGCCTGACCGTCACCGCGCCGCCACAGGTGATGCTGGATGGAAAAGCCGATCGGCTCTCGCCGGGCGCGCGCATCCGCGGGATCAACAACATGCTGCTGCTCTCCGGCACCGTCGTCGGCCAGAGCCTGCCGGTGATCTACCGCCGCGACGCCGCCGGACTGGTGCACGAGGTCTGGGTGCTGACGCCCGAGGAGGACGACAAGCTCGCCGGCGCCGACAGCCGCCAGGGTTACCGGCGCTTCAACGAGCTGCTGGCGCTGATCTTCGGCGCGCGCCGCTGAAGGGGGGGATGCCATGAGCAAGAAGGTCTTCATCAAGACGTTCGGCTGCCAGATGAACGAGTACGACTCGGACAAGATGGTGGACGTGATGCATGCAGCCGAGGGCTACGAAAAGACGCAGGACGTCGAAGAGGCCGACCTGATCCTGTTCAACACCTGCTCGGTGCGCGAAAAGGCGCAGGAGAAGGTCTTCTCGGACCTGGGGCGGGTCAAGCACCTGAAGCGCAAAGGCGTGCTGATCGGCGTGGGCGGCTGCGTCGCCAGCCAGGAAGGCGCGGCGATCATCGAGCGTGCGCCTTATGTCGACGTCGTGTTCGGGCCGCAGACCCTGCACCGCCTGCCGGAGTTGCTGCACCAGCGCGAGCGCCAGAACCGCGCCCAGGTGGACATCAGCTTTCCCGAAATCGAGAAGTTCGACAACCTGCCCCCGGCGCGCGTCGAAGGCTGCACCGCCTTCGTCAGCATCATGGAAGGCTGCAGCAAGTACTGCAGCTACTGCGTCGTGCCGTACACGCGCGGCGAGGAAGTCTCGCGGCCCTTCGACGACGTGCTGGTCGAGGTGGCGGGTCTCGCCGAGCAGGGCGTCAAGGAAGTGACGCTGCTCGGGCAGAACGTCAATGCCTACCGGGGCCGGATGGGCGACACGCAGGAGATCGCGGACTTCGCCCTGCTGATCGAATATGTCGCCGAGATCCCGGGCATCGAGCGCATCCGCTACACGACCAGCCATCCCAACGAATTCACGCAACGGCTGGTCGAGGCGTATGGCAAGGTGTCCAAGCTGGTGAGTCATCTCCACCTGCCGGTGCAGCATGGCAGCGACCGCATCCTGATGGCGATGAAGCGCGGCTACACGGCCATGGAATACAAGAGCACGATCCGCAAGCTGCGCGCCATCCGGCCCGGGCTTGCTCTCTCCAGCGATTTCATCGTCGGCTTCCCCGGCGAGACCGAGGACGACTTCGCCAGGATGATGAAGCTGATCGACGACGTCGGTTACGACAGCAGCTTCTCCTTTATTTTCAGCCCGCGGCCCGGCACGCCGGCTGCCGCACTGCACGACGACACGCCGCACGCCGTCAAGCTCAAGCGGCTGCAGCACCTGCAGGAAGTGGTGGAGGACAACGTGCGCCGCATCAGCGCCAGCCGCGTCGGCACCGTGCAGCGGATCCTGGTCGAGGGACCGTCCCGCAAGGATCCCGCCGAGATGGCCGGCCGCACCGACTGCAACCGCGTCGTCAATTTCAAGGCCGATGCGCGGCTCGCAGGCCACATGGTGGACGTTCGTGTCACTGAGGCAAACCCTCATTCGCTGCGCGGCGAAGTCGTGACCGCTTAGGGAGAGAATGCGGGCATGGCCTCGCATTCCACCGCCCACTACTTTCTCGAGGGACTGGCCGAGGCCGGCATCGAGCACGTCTTCGCCAACCTCGGCACGGACCATGTGTCGCTGATCGAGGCGGTCGCCGACTGGGACCGCTCGGGCCGTCCGCACCCGGCGATGGTGCTCTGCCCCCACGAGAACGTCGCCGTGCACATGGCCGGAGGCTATGCCGCGATGACCGGCAAGGGCCAGGCCGTGATGGTCCACGTCGACGCCGGCACCGCGAATTCGAGCATGGGCCTGCACAACCTGTTCCGCGCCCGGCTGCCGGTGTTCCTGCTGGCGGGCAAGGCGCCGTTCACGATCCACGGCGAGTTGCCCGGATCGCGCGACAACTACGTGCATTTCGTGCAGGACCCCTACGACATCGGCAGCCTGGTGCGGCCGTACGTGAAGTGGGAATACAACCTGCCCTCGGGAACGGTGGCCAAGGAAGCGCTGCGCCGCGGCCATTCGGTGATGCAGAGCGATCCGCAAGGGCCGGTGTTCATGACGCTCCCGCGCGAGACGCTGGCGCAGGAATGGGAGGACGACGCGATCCGCTCGTATCCGCAGTCCCGCTATGGCGCAGTCGCCTGCGGCGGCACGGATGGAGCGACCGCGCACCGGATCGCGCAGCAACTGCTCGAGTCGCGCAACCCGGTCGCGATCACGGCCTATCTCGGCCGCAAGCCCGAGGCTGTCGCCGCGCTCGACGCGCTGGCCCGCGAATGCGGCGTCCGCGTCGTCGAATTCAATCCGCTGTACCTGAACATCCCGCACGACTCGCCGTGCTTCGCCGGCTTCGATCCAGCCGGTGCGATCGCGCAAGCGGACCTCGGCCTGCTGCTCGACGTCGACGTGCCCTGGCTGCCGCAGTACGTCGCCGACCGGCCGGAGTTGCCGTGGATCCACATCGACGTCGACGCGCTGAAGAAGGATTTCCCGATGTGGGGCTTCCCCAGCGATGTGCGGGTCCAGGGCGACTGCGCCACGGTCCTGGCACAGGTGCTGGAGATCGTCCGCGCGAAGGCGGACGCCGGCTTTCGCGAGCGGGTCGCACAACGGATCGCCGGCTGGGAACCGCGCCGCCAGGAACGCCGTCAGCGTCTTGCAGCGGCGGCCGCAAGGCCCGGCAGTGTCGGCGAGATCGCTCCCGAATTCGTCTGCGCGTGCATCAATGAAGTGCTGGCGCCCGAGGACATCGTCGTCAACGAGGCGATCCGCAACAGCCTTGCCGTCTTGAACCAGGTGGAACGCACGCAGCCGCAAAGCTACATCGGCCTGGCCGGTGGCGGGCTCGGCTTCAGCGGCGGGATGGCGCTGGGCGCGAAGCTGGCACGCCCGCAGTCGCGCGTCGTCCAGTTCGTCGGCGACGGCGGCTTTCACTTCTCCAATCCGACCGCCGTCTATGCAGTGGCGCAGGAATACGGGCTTGCGATCTTCACCATCGTGCTCGATAACGGCGGCTGGCAGGCCGTCAAGGAAGCGGTGCTGCGGGTCTATCCCAAGGGCGCCGCGGCGCAGGCGAACGACTTCCAGGCCCGGCTCGGCGGCGAACGGCGCGACTTCGCGCAAGTCGCGGCGGCATTCGGCGCCCATGCCGAGACCGTTGCGGACCCGGACGAGCTCAGGGCCGCGATCGGGCGCTGCTTGGCCGCGGTCGACGCTGGGCAGGCTGCAGTGCTCTGCGTGCGGGTGACACGCCTGTGAGTGGCATGAAGGTTTTCAACCAAGCAGGAGACAGACCGATGAAGCATCCCTTGTTCCGCATCCTGGCCCTCGCGACGGCGGCGATCGCGGCGGCGACGGCGCAAGCGCAGCCCGCTTACCCGAGCAAGCCGATCCAGCTCGTCGTCGGCTATGCGGCGGGCGGCGGCACCGACCTGCTGGCGCGCGTCGTTGCCTCGAAGATGGCGGAAGGCCTGGGGCAGCCGGTGGTGATCGACAACAAGGTCGGCGCGCAATCGATCATCGCGGCGCAGCACGTCGCCAAGGCGGCGCCCGACGGCTACACCATCCTGCTGGGCCCCAGCGGTCCGATGTCGATGAACCCGGCCATCTACAGCAAGCTGCCCTATGCGCCGCTGCGCGATTTCGCCCCAATCAGCCTGCTCGGTTCCTTTCCGCTGATCCTCGCCGTCGGCCAGAACCATCCGGCAAAGACGGTGCAGCAGCTGGTCGACTACGGCAAAGCCAATCCCGACAAGTCGAACTATGGCGCCAGCGCCGCGCCCTTCCAGCTGGCGGCCGAACTGTTCAAGCAGAAGACCGGCACCGCCTTCCAGCACATTGCCTACAAGGGCAGCAACGAGTCGGTCAACGCCACGGCCACCGGCGAGGTCACGATGACGCTCGCCGACCCGCCGCCGCTGGTGGGCCAGGTCAAGGCCGGCCGGGTGCGGCCGCTCGCGATCACGACGCCGGCCCGGCATCCCGCGTGGCCCGATGTGCCGACCATGCGCGAGGCCGGCTTCGCCGACATGGACATCGCGCTGTGGACCGGCATCCTCGCGCCGGCCGGCACGCCGCCCGCCATCATCAAGCGCCTGCAGGACGAGGTCGCGCGGGTGCTCAAGCTGCCGGATGTGCGCGAGCGGATCCTCGCACTCGGTATCGACCCAGTGGCCAGCACGCCGGAAGAATTCAGCCGCGTGATCGCGACCGATATCGCCAAGTGGACTGCGGTGGCCAAGGCGGCCAATATCAAGGCGGACTAAGCAACAAACAGCCGCCTATCAGGAAGAAGCCAGGGTGGTTTGCGGCTGCCAAAGCCGTTTCGATCCCCGGGGCGTGGAAGCCAGGGCCCGCCGCCCGTTGACAGACGTTTCGGAGCCCGGCTTCGAAAGCCGGCATCAGAAAGGCAGCTTCGGCATCCCGCCGATGCCGCCCTTGCCGCCGCCCATGCGCTTCATCATCTTCATCAGGCCGCCGCCCTTCATCTTCTTCATCATCCCCTGCATCTGCTCGAACTCGTTGAGCAGCCGGTTCACTTCCTGAACCTGCACCCCGGCGCCGGCGGCGATGCGGCGCTTGCGGGTGGCCTTGATCAGGTCGGGCTTGCGCCGCTCCAGCGGCGTCATGCTCTGGATGATCCCTTCCTTGCGCCGGATGTCCTTCTCGGCCTTGTCCATGTCGACCTGGCCGGCCTTGGCCTGCATCTGCGCCGGCAACTTGTCCATCAGCTGCGACAGGCCGCCCATGCTCTTCATCTGCTGGATCTGCGACAGGAAGTCGTTCAGGTCGAAACCGTCGCCGCTCTTGATCTTGGCGGCCAGCTTCTGCGCCGCCTGCATGTCGACGCCGGCCGTGACCTGCTCGACCAGCGCGACGATGTCGCCCATGCCCAGGATGCGGCCGGCGTGGCGCTCGGCGTCGAACACCTCGAGGCCGTCGATCTTCTCGCTCACGCCGGCGAACTTGATCGGCGCCCCGGTGATCTGCCGCACCGACAGTGCCGCGCCGCCGCGCGAATCGCCATCAAGCTTGGTCAGGATGATGCCGGTGAGGGGCAGCGCTTCCTTGAAGGCCTTGGCGGTGTTGACCGCATCCTGGCCCTGCATCGCGTCGACGACGAACAACGTTTCCACCGGATTGAGGACCGCGTGCAGGTCCTTGATCTCGCGCATCAGCACTTCGTCGATCGCCAGGCGGCCTGCCGTGTCCACCAGCAGCACGTCGAAGTACTGGCGCTTGGCGTAGTCCAGCGCAGCGCGCGCGATGTCGATCGGCTTCTGGTCCGGCGTGCTCGGGAACCATTCGGCGCCTGCCTGCTTCGTCACCGTCCTGAGCTGCTCGATCGCGGCCGGCCGATACACGTCGCCCGACACCGTGAGCACCTTCTTCTTGCGCTTCTCGATCAGGTGCTTGGCCAGCTTGGCGGTGGTGGTGGTCTTGCCGGCGCCCTGCAGGCCGGCCATCAGGATCACCGCCGGCGGCTGGGCCTGCAGGTTGATGTCGCTGATGCCCTGCCCCATGGTTGCGGACAGTTCGCGGCTGACGATGCCGACCAGGGCCTGACCGGGCGACAGCGAGCCGAGGACCTCCTGGCCCATCGCCTTGTCCTTGACGCGGGCGATGAAGTCGCGCACCACCGGCAACGCGACGTCGGCTTCGAGCAGGGCCATGCGCACTTCGCGCAGCATGTCCTGGACGTTGGCTTCGGTGATGCGGGCCTGGCCACGCATTTCCTTGACCAGGCGGGAGAGTTTGTCGGAAAGGGCGGAGGCCATGGGGGGGGAGGTGCTTCGGCGCTGCCGTTGAATGCTTCGGCGGGCGAAGCAAGGGGGCTAAACTGTGGACCCATGATTCTAGCCAGTGCGTCCCCCGCGAGCATGCTGCTGGCGCTGGCCGCTGCCGCTGCCTATGCCGCCCCTGCGGCGGCGGCCCGTTTTCTCGACGACAACGCCGCCCGGCTCGCCCTGCTGGCGGCGTGGTTGCTGCATGCCATCGTGCTCGCCCTCGGCCTGCTGGGCGAGCAGCCCCGCTTCGGCTTCGCACCGGCGCTCTCGGTCACCGCTTGGCTGGTCCTGACCGTCTACGCCGTGGAACAGAAGTTCTTTCCCCAGCTGCAGGCGCGCTGGGCCCTCGCCGGGCTCGGCGCAGCCGCGGTCTTGCTCGCGCTGGCCTTTCCCGGCGCGCCGCTGCACGCGGCCGCGTCGCCGTGGCTGCCGCTGCACTGGGCGCTGGGCATTGCTTCCTATGGGCTGTTCGCCGCCGCCGTCGTCCATGCATGGCTGATGACCCGGGCAGAGCGCGAGATCCGCCAGGCGGCGCAGCCGCACGCCGGCGTCCCGCTGCTGACGCTGGAGCGCCTGACCTTCCGCTTCGTCGGCGCCGGCTTCGTCCTGCTCTCGGCGACCTTGCTGGCCGGCTTCCTGTTCCGCGAAACGCTGTATGGCCCGGGCCGTGCGCTCAAGTGGGACCACAAGACCGTGTTCTCCGTCCTCTCCTGGCTGGCGTTCGCGTTCCTGCTGCTGGGCCGCTCGCGCTTCGGCTGGCGCGGCCGCAAGGCGGTGCGGGTGCTGTACACCGGGGCCCTGCTGCTGCTGCTGTCCTATGTCGGTTCGCGCTTCGTGCTCGAAGTGGTGCTGGGGCGGGCGCCATGAAGTACTTGTTGGTCCTGGCGATCGTCCTGATCGCGGTCTGGCTGTGGCGCAACAACCGGCGCGCCGAAAAACAGCAGCCGCCTGTGGCGAAGCCGCCGCTGGCGTCGCCGCAGGACATGGTGCGATGCCCCGTCTGCTCGGTGCACCTGCCGCGCACCGACGCCCTGCCCGGCCCGGACGGCCGCCTCTATTGCTGCCAGGAGCATCGCCTGCGCGGCGCAAGCTGAATGGCCAATCCCGCATCCATCCCCTGGGTCGAATCGACGCTGGAGCTGATCGGCGACACGCCGTTCGAGCGCTTGTGGCGGGGCTTCATGACGGCCCGCGTCATGATCGCGCTGGGCCTGCTGCTGCTGGTCGCCACGCTCTCCGTGCTGGCGGGAAGCTCGCTGGGGATCAACGACTGGCTGGTCGGCCTGTGCGGCGCCTATCTCGCAGCCACGCTGGCCGTGCGGATGCTGGCCCACCCCCAGCCGCCCGGCAGCGCCTTCGACCCGCAGTGGGTTTCCACCATCGGCGTCGACCTGGTGGCGTTCTCGACGCTGCAGTTCCTGCAGGCCGGCAACATCAACTACGGCCCGCTGTTCGCATTGCCGGTGCTGATGGCCGCCGTGCTCGGATCGAGGCTGCTGGCGCTCGGCACCGCCGCCGGCGTGACCTTGCTGCTGCTCGCCGAAGCCTGGGTGATGGCGCTGCAGGCGCCGCAGGACCTGGCGAACCGGTTCCTGCAGGCGGGCCTCACCGGCCTGGGCTACTTTGCCGTGGCCGTCCTGGTGAACCAGCTCGCGGCGCGGCTCGCGCGAGAGGAAGCGGCGGCGCGCCAGAGCCGGCAGGCCGCGCGGTTGCAGGCGCAAGTCAACGAGCTGGTGATCGAGAACCTCGGCGACGGCGTGCTGGTGGTGGACGCCGATGGCCGCGTTCGCACGGCGAACCCGACCGCCCGCATGCAGCTAGGCGATGCCGCCGGCGTGCGCGACCAGCCGCTGGTGCTCACCGGGCACGCGCCCTGGAAGCCCCTGGCCGAACTGGCACGCAAGACTTTCGTCGCGGAAGTCGCGCAACGCGCCGAAGTGGCCATCGACGACGGCGTCGGCAGCCCGCGCCGGGTCCACGTCCGCACCCGGCTCACGGCGGCGCAGGACGACCCGGCGCACAGCCTGTGCGTCATGTTCCTGCAGGACCTGCGCGAACTCGAGGCCCGGCTGCGCACCGAGAAGCTGGCCGCCATGGGTCGCATGTCGGCGGCGGTGGCGCACGAGATCCGCAATCCGCTGGCAGCCATCGTCCAGGCCAATGCGCTGCTGGAAGAGGACCTGGTCGATCCCGCGCAGCGGCAGCTGAGCGAAATGGTGCGGCAGAACGCACGCCGGCTCGCGCAGATCGTGGATGAGATCCTCAATATCTCGCGGGTCCAGCATGAAGGGCCCGCCGCCACGATGCTGAAACTCGCGCTGGACGAGTCCGTCGGCGTCGCCTGCACGGAGTGGGCGGCGCAGGTCGGCGCCGGCAACCAGCTCGAGCTGTCGCTGGACTGCGGCGGGGCGGCCGTCCCCTTCGAGGTCGACCACCTGCGCCGGGTGCTGATCAATCTGCTGGACAACGCCCTGCGTTATGCGACTGCGCAGCCGGCCTCGATCCGCGTGCTGACCGAACGGCTGGGACGGGAAGCGACTTTGCGGGTCTGGAGCGACGGCCCCCCGCTGGAAGCGGCTGTCCGCCAGCACCTGTTCGAGCCGTTCTTCTCTTCCGAAAGCCGCTCCAGCGGCCTGGGCCTGTACATCTGCCGCGAACTGTGCGACCGGCACGGCGCGCAGATCGGCTACCGGCGCGCAATCGGCTCCGGCGCGGCGCCACGCCAGGGCAACGAGTTCTTCGTCGTGTTCCGCCCCGACGGGGCGGCACTTGCGGGCAGCTCCTCGTTTGACACAATAGCCGCGTGATGCCCGCATCTTCCGCCTCCTCCGCGCACGTGCTCGTCGTCGACGACGAGCCCGACCTGCGAACGCTGTACGAACTCACGCTGCTGCGCGAAGGCTATCGCGTGGACGCGGCCGGCACGCTGGCCGAAGCATGGCAGCTGCTGGAGGCGCATCGCTTCGATGCGGTCATCACCGACATGCGCCTGCCCGACGGCCTGGGACTGGAATTGCTGAACCGCATGCTGGAGCAGCAGCGGCCGGAACGTTGTGTCGTGATGACAGCCTATGGCTCGGCGGAAAACGCGGTCGATGCGCTCAAGGCCGGCGCCTTCGACTACCTCACCAAGCCGGTCGACCTCAAGCAGTTCCGCAACGTGGTGGCGGCCGCGATCCAGGAAGCCGCGCCCCGTCCCGGGCGAGCGGCGGCGCGCACGCCGGCATCCGGCGATCGACCCGCCAGCAGCCGCGCCGCCCTCGAGCGCCTGGTGGGCGAGTCGGCCGTGATGCAGAACGTGAAGGAGCGGATCGGCAAGGTCGCGCGGAGCATGGCCCCGGTGCTGGTGCGCGGCGAATCCGGCACCGGCAAGGAACTGGTCGCACGCGCCGTCCATGCCTGCAGCCACCGCGCCGACGGGCCGTTCGTCGCCGTCAACTGCAGCGCCATCCCGGAGTCGTTGCTGGAGGCGGAATTCTTCGGCGCACGCAAGGGCTCCTACACCGGCGCAACCGCGGACCGCGAAGGCTACTTCCAGGCGGCGCGGGGCGGCACGCTGTTCCTCGACGAGATCGGCGACCTGCCGCTGGCGATGCAGTCCAAGCTGCTGCGCGCGATCCAGGAGCGCCAGGTGCGTTCCCTGGGCTCGACCCAGGAAGACGCGGTCGACGTGCGGATCGTGAGCGCCACCCACAAGGACCTCGCCGCCGACGTGCTGGCGGGCCGCTTCCGGCAGGACCTGTATTACCGCCTGAACGTGATCGAGATCCTGGTGCCGCCGCTGCGCGAGCGCCGCGACGACCTGCCGGCGCTCTGCGAAGCGTTGCTGGTCCGCATCGCGCAGGAGTCGGCGATGCCGGTGCCGGTGCTCTCGGCTTCCGTGGTTGCGCAGTTGTGCGCCCACCCGCTCGGCGGCAACGTGCGCGAGCTCGAGAACCTGCTGCATCGCGCCGTGGCGCTGAGCGACGGCGAGGAACTGCAGGTCGACTTTGCGCCCACGCATGTGGCGGGACCACCGCCGGCACCAGCGGTGCAGGAAGCCGCTCCAGCGCCGCTGGCGCAGGGCGCCGCGCCGCCGCCGGCCGTGCCCGCCGACCTGCAGGCTTACCTCGACCAGCAGGAGCGGGAGATCCTGGTCAAGGCCTTGCGCGAGAGCGGCTTCAACCGCACCGCGGCCGCCCAGCGCCTGGGCCTGAGCCTGCGGCAGATCCGCTACCGGATCGCCCGCCTCGCGATCTCCGCTCCGGCCGGAGACGAGCCGCAGGATGAGCGTGCCTGAACCGCCGGGGGCCCGCCCGCTCTGGCAGGCCGGCTGGTACGGTTATGCGCACCGGCTCGCGTCGCCGAATTTCGGCCCGCGCCCGACGGACGCCCTCGTCGACCTGATCGTCGTGCATTCCATCAGCCTGCCGCCCGGCGAATACGGCGGCGACGAGGTGCAACGGCTGTTCACCAACACGCTGGACTGGGGCGCGCACCCGTACTTCCGGCAGATCGAGGGCATGCAGGTGTCCTCGCACTTCTACATCCGGCGCAACGGCGAGCTGTGGCAGTTCGTCAGCTGCGACGATCGCGCCTGGCACGCCGGCCAGTCGCGGTATCGCGGCAGGGACAACTGCAACGACGACTCGGTCGGCATCGAGCTCGAGGGCCTGGAAGGCGGCCCGTTCGAGTCCGCGCAGTACGAAACCCTCGTCGGCTTGTGCGCCGCCATCGGCCAGCGCTATCCCATCGGGCACGTCGCGGGCCACGAGCACATCGCACCGGGACGCAAGGGCGATCCGGGCGCCGGGTTCGACTGGCGGCGCCTGCGCGACGGACTTTCGTGGAGCCGCGCAAGCTTTCCGTCAGCGCCACCCGGTACACTATAGGTAGTGGATAAAACTGCTTTTGACCCCATATCTAGTGGGTGGCAAGCAGGACAAACCCGCACGCGGCGAAAAGTCGCCTGCTCGCAACGCGATGGCCGCGCGCAGCCGGAAGAGAAAAAAAATTGTTCCGCCGCACAGCCAGTCTGCGTGCGGCTTGCGAGGCAAAAAGTGCGCGAAGACCGCATCCCGCCTGAACTTGTCAACACGCTATACCTAGTGCATAACTACGTTCTTGACGCTACATGTAGCGCTTCCAGACACCGTTGAACCGGGCCCCCAGAGGGCCCGCCCCGAACCCCGAGAACCGAAAAAGAGGAAACATGCAGACCGTTGTAAGCACCCCGTCCACCACCGGCGCCGGCTATGCCGCGCAAGCCGGCCAGCAGACCGCAACCAACGCAGCCGCCAACCCGCTGGCCCACTACCAGATCATCCGCCGCAACGGCGCCGTCGTGCCGTTCGAGCCGAACAAGATCGCCGTCGCGATGATGAAGGCCTTCCTCGCCGTCCACGGCACGCAGGGCGCGGCCTCGGCCAGCGTGCGCGAGACCGTCGACGGCCTGACCCAAGCCGTGATCCGCGCGCTGGTGCGCTCGCGTCCGGGCGGCGGCACCTTCCACATCGAGGACGTGCAGGACCAGGTCGAACTCGGATTGATGCGCGGCGGCCACCACGACATCGCCCGGGCCTACGTGCTGTACCGCGACCGCCGCTCGCAGGAGCGCGCCAAGCAGGCCGCGCCGGAAGCGCCGAAGGCGCCGGTCATCCACGTGCTCGACGGCGGCCAGCGGATCGCACTGGACCTGGACCACCTCAAGGGCCTGATCGACTTCGCCTGCCAGGACCTCGGCGCCGACGTCAAGCCGGACCCGATCGTTGCCGAGACCATGCGCAACCTGTATGACGGCGTCCCGATGGACGAGGTCTACAAGGCTTCCATCCTCGCCGCCCGCACGCTGATCGAGAAGGACCCCGACTACACCTACGCCACCGCCCGCCTGCTGCTGCACACCATCTTCAAGGAAGTGCTGGGGCGCGATCTGCCGCCGTCGGAGATGGCGCAAAGCTACCCCGACTATTTCCCCGGCTTCATCAAGCGCGGCGTGGACGCCGAACTGCTGGACGAAAAGCTGCTGCAGTTCGACCTGAAGAAGCTGGGCTCGGCGCTCAAGGCCGAGCGCGACCTGAAGTTCGACTACCTGGGCCTGCAGACGCTGTACGACCGCTACTTCCTGCACCAGCGCAAGACCCGCATCGAGCTGCCGCAAGCCTTCTTCATGCGCGTCGCCATGGGCCTGTCGCTCAACGAGATCGACCGCGAAGCCCGCGCGATCGAGTTCTACGAAGTGCTGTCCAGCTTCGATTTCATGTCGTCCACGCCGACGCTGTTCAATGCCGGCGGCCTGCGCTCGCAGCTGTCCTCCTGCTACCTGACCACCGTGCCGGACGACCTCGACGGCATCTACGAGTCGATCAAGGAAAACGCGCTGCTGTCCAAGTTCGCGGGTGGCCTGGGCAACGACTGGACCCGCGTGCGCGCCCTGGGTTCCCATATCAAGGGGACCAACGGCGAGTCGCAAGGCGTGGTGCCGTTCCTGAAGGTCGTCAACGACACCGCCGTGGCGGTCAACCAGGGCGGCAAGCGCAAGGGCGCGGTCTGCGCCTACCTGGAAACCTGGCACCTGGACGCGGAAGAGTTCTTCGAGCTGCGCAAGAACACCGGCGACGACCGCCGCCGCACCCACGACATGAACACGGCCAACTGGATCCCCGACCTGTTCATGCGCCGGGTGATGGAAAAGGGCGAGTGGACGCTGTTCTCCCCCTCCTCCGTGCCGGACCTGCACGACAAGTTCGGCATCGAGTTCGAGAAGGCCTACGTGGCCTACGAAGAGAAGGCCAGGCGCGGCGAGATCAAGCCCAGCAAGACCGTCCAGGCCACCGACATGTGGCGCAAGATGCTCTCGATGCTGTTCGAGACCGGCCATCCCTGGATCACCTTCAAGGACGTGTGCAACATCCGCTCGCCGCAGCAGCACGTGGGCGTGGTGCACTCGTCCAACCTGTGCACCGAAATCACGCTGAACACCAGCGACACCGAGACGGCGGTCTGCAACCTCGGTTCGGTGAACCTGCTGCAGCACCTGAAGGGCGGCATCGACGTTGGTGACTCCCAGGTTCTCGACCACGACAAGCTGAAGAGGACCATCACCACGGCCATGCGCATGCTGGACAACGTGATCGACATCAACTACTACGCCGTCAAGAAGGCCCGTGACTCCAACATGCGGCATCGTCCGGTCGGCCTGGGCGTGATGGGCTTCCAGGACGCGCTGTACGAACTGCGCATCCCCTACGCCTCGCAGCAGGCGGTCCAGTTCGCCGACGAGTCGATGGAGGCGATCTGCTACCACGCCTACTGGGCCTCGACCGAGCTGGCCCGCGAGCGCGGCAAGTACTCCAGCTACAAGGGCTCGCTCTGGGACAAGGGCGTGCTGCCGCTGGACACGCTGGACATGCTGGCCCAGGCCCGCGGCGAACACTACGTGGACGTCGACCGTTCGGTCACCCTGGACTGGGACGCGCTGCGCGCCATGTTC
The DNA here is from genome assembly GCA_028291885.1 of Ramlibacter sp. Lineage (GTDB taxonomy): Bacteria > Pseudomonadota > Gammaproteobacteria > Burkholderiales > Burkholderiaceae_C > Ramlibacter. Next base: position 19,453 of record JAQGNJ010000258.1, read on the forward strand.
GCCGCCGACGGCATGCGCAACAGCAACTGCGTGGCGATCGCCGCGACCGCAACCATCTGCAACATCATCGGCGTGGACGCCTCGATCGAGCCCTGCTTCGGCATCCTGTCGGTCAAGTCGAACCTGTCGGGCGAGTT
>JAQGNJ010000262.1 GCA_028291885.1 Ramlibacter sp.
CCAGCGCAAGGATGAATTCCTGGCGATGCTGGCGCACGAGCTCAGGAACCCGCTTGCCCCGATCCGCAATGGCCTGGAAATCCTGCGCGCCACCGGGTCCAAGGATCAGCGCGTGTCGGCGACTCGCGAGATGATGAGCCGGCAGGTCGGGCACATGGTTCGCCTGATCGACGACCTGATGGACGTCTCGCGGATCAGCCGAGGCAAACTGACCCTGAAGCTGGAAAAGGTGGCGCTCAGGGATGTGGTCGATGCGGCCGTCGAAGCCAACCGGCCTCTCATCGACGCCGGTGGTCACACGCTCGAGGTCGACCTGCCCGAATCGCGCATCGAGGTCGAAGGCGACCTCACTCGCCTGGCGCAGGTCCTCGGCAATCTCCTGAACAACGCGGCCAAGTACACACCGGACAGCGGCCGCATCTCTCTTTCCGCTCGGCGCGAAGGCGGTTCCGCCGTCGTGACCGTGCGGGACACCGGCATGGGCATTGCGCCGGACATGCTGCCCAAGGTGTTCGAGCTTTTCATCCAGGCCGGCCGCAGCATCGAGCGGGCCCAGGGTGGCCTGGGCCTGGGTCTGGCGCTGGCCAGGAGGCTGGTGGAAATGCATGGCGGAACGCTGGACGCGAGCAGTCCGGGACCGGGCCTGGGTTCCACTTTCACCGTGCGCTTGCCTGCATCCGGCCAGGCCGATGTCGCCGCGCAGGGTGCAGGCGAAGGCGAAGCCGGGCAGCAGTCCCGTCCCGTGGGGACGCTCCGGATCATGGTGGTGGACGACAACGTCGACGCGGCCGAAACATTCGGCGTGATCCTGGATCTGCTGGGGCACCAGACCCGCGTCGCGCATTCCGGGCCCGAGGCGCTCGAGATCGCGCCCGGTTTTGTGCCCGAAGTCGTTTTCCTGGACATCGGCATGCCCGGCATGAGCGGGTACGAGGTCGTGCAGCACCTGCGTGCAATGCCAAATACCGCGTCGAGCACCATCGTCGCGGTCACGGGCTGGGGAAGCGAAGCGGACCGCATGCGCGCACAAAAGGCCGGCTTCGACCATCACCTGGTCAAGCCGGTCGAAACCTCCGCGGCGCAAGCCATCCTGCACGCGGTTTCGAGCGGGCTTTCCAGCACCACGTCGTCGCCTCACTGAGCCCAAAGCGAGTACGCTCGACAGCTCGCGCGATCGTCTGGCGGCATCGCGTGGTGCCCGGCCGCTTGCCGAGGATCGATATGTGTGACGCAGCGCGGCTGACTGGCGCGCGCATCAAATCAGGACTGACTTTCTGGGGAGCTGTGGCAATGCAGGACCATCTGTGGGTCGAACCGGTGAGCGGCTTCATCATGGCCCGTTTGCGGGGCACGCCGACCGAGGCAATGCTCAATGAGTGCGAAGAGAGAGTGTTGATGCTGGTCAGGGACACGGGGCACGCAAAGGTGTTGTACGACGCGCTCGAGATGACCAGCCCAACCGTCGAAGTCGCCTTGATCCAGCAGAAGCTGATCGAGAAGGCGCCGGATGCCGCGCCCATCCGACGCGCCATCGTGGTTCCGAACACGCGCATCGCCTACCTGTCGCGCATCGCCTTCGGTGCAGGCGACCACCGGGTCTTCTACAACGACCTGGCAGCGGCGATCAAGTGGCTCGACTCCGCAGATCCTCGAGCTTGACGCCACTGCGCTGTGCAGCAGAGAGTCACTGCCCTTGCCGCAGTGCGGCCCGGGCGCTTCTCGCCACACGATTGGCGCGCCAGTCATCGGGCGCCATGCGTTCAGGTGGACGAAGCCGATCCATCGCCAGCTGCAAAAGGTCTCGTGCCCGCGCACGGAGTTCGCGCGCTCTTGCAACGGTTTGCTCGGGCGGCTTCGGCCCGTTTCCCCGGGCGTAGAGCAGGGAGGCATCGAACAGCGCCTGCTCCGCCTTGCTGGCCTCGCGATGTGCCTCTCGCCACTGGGCGAGGATGGTTTCCGGTGAGCTCACTTCTTGACTCCTGATGGTTTGCGGGACAACGATGCAGGAACGATCAAAGTCAGGACCAAGCCGGCAAAGGCCACGGTACAGCCGGCGGGGCGGAACTATACCGGCTCTCATCGACAGGAATGGTGCATAGCCCTTCCGGCGCCGCTGGCACCCACCGGCACGCAGTGGACGCGCCACGGCGGGCCAATCGATGAGGTGTGAAGGCGACCCAGGACGCCCCTGAGCTGAACCATCCCGCGGCGGCGTCAGTCGCCGACCGTGATCCGCTGCCGCGGATGGGCGCCCGATTCCAGCTCGTCGAGCAGGGCGATCGCGAAATCCTCCTGGGAAACGTGGCTCTTGCCGTCCGGCGCGACCAGCAGCTGATCGGCGCCGATCCGGAACTTGCCGGTCCGCGTTCCCGGGCCGAACTGCGCCGAGGGGGAGACGAAGGTCCAGTCGATGCCGGTTTCTTGGCGCAAGGCAGCCAGGGTCGCGGCACCCGCCCTCGCCTCCGGCAGGGCCGGCGGCGGAAAGCCGGGAGTGTCGACCAGCGCGACGCCGGACGGGGTGAGCAGCGACCCCGCGCCCCCGACCATCACCAGGCGCCCGACGCCGGCCGACTTCATGGCGCGCAGCAGCTTGCCGGCGTCGAAATCCAGGAACCGCACCGAACTGACCACGGCGTCGTGCCCGCGCAGCGCCGCGGTCAATGCCTGCACGTCGTTGATGTCGGCGTCGACGGCGGTCATCCTGTCGCGCGGCGTCAGCGTCTGCGCGTGCCGCGCGATGGCGGTCACGACGTGGGCGCGGGCGAGCGCCTCAAGCAGGATGCGGGAGCCAGCACTTCCGCTGGCGCCGATCAGGGCGATCTTCATCACGTTTTCCTTTCAAGGACATGAAGGGCAAGCGGCAGACATCACCGTGCCCGACGATGTCTGTGTGTCCCGACATTCATACACATCGGGTGGCGGGTTCGGTTTGCGGGCCGGCCACACGCGCTCAGCCGCCCAGTTTGGACAACACGAACGCGGCAAAAAATCCGGCAACCGTGATCAGGCCCGCCGCCGTCGCGGTCGTGGCGGCGCGCTGAGTCCGACCTGTTTCTTCGCGGCTTTCTCCGACGCCGGAAACGTCTTTTGGAGGACAGGAGCGGGCCTGCTCGACGGAGCGTGGAGCGATAGAG
>JAQGNJ010000296.1 GCA_028291885.1 Ramlibacter sp.
CCGGCTCGCCGGGCAATCTCCACGGCGACCCGCCAAAGGTCCTGGGGAGCACCCGCATGCACGCCGATGTGTCCCTGGCTGTACCCGAGACGCTCGCCCCGGTTCAACGCACCGAGCGTGGGCTTGAGCGCCCAGTTGGCGCAGTACCCGGCCGGCCGGATCACCGAGCCCACGAGCTGGGTGCCGATCGCCACCGGCACCATCCGCGCGCCCACGGCGGCGGCGGAGCCGCTGGACGAGCCGCCCGGCGTCCGCCGCGCATCGAAGGGGTTGGTGGTCGGGCCGGCATCGAGGAAGCCGAGCTCCGTCGTGACGGTCTTGCCCAGGATCACCGCCCCGGCGTCGCGCAATGCGCGCACGAGCGCGCTGTCCCGCTTCGGAAAGTTGCCGGCAAACGCTTCGCAGCCCATCTGGGTGGGCATGTCACGCGTCTCGATCAGGTCCTTGATGCCGATCGGCATGCCGTCGATGGGGGAGAGCGACCGGCCCTGGCGCCAGCGCGCTGCCGATGCCTGCGCCGCTGCGCGCGCGCCCTGTTCGTTCAGCACGACCCAGGCCTTGACCTGCGGCTCGCGGCTGGCGATCGTGGCCAGGCACCGCTCCAGGTAGCGGACGGGATCATCGTCACCGGCGCGGAAGCGCTCGGCCGCGTCGAAGAACGTCAGTGGCCGGAATGCGTCGGCCGCGTAGTGTGGGCTGTCCGCCATCAATCGTTCGACTGGATGCCGGCTGCCTCGATCACCTTCGTCCAGCGGTCCACGTCCTGGCGCAGGAAGGACTGGAAGTCGCCCGACCCGCGATAGGCCGGCAGCGCGCCGTTCGCCACCAGGCGCTCGCGCGTGTCGGCGCGCGCCAGCGCCGCCTTCACGGCCGCGTCCAGCCTGGCCACGACGGCCGGCGGCGTCTTGCTCGGCGCCAGCATGCCGATCCAGGGCGAGGTCTGCTCGAAGCCGGGGAAGCCCGTCTCCGCCATCGTCGGCACGGCCGGGAAGTCCGGATGCCGCTGCGCCGTCGTCACGCCGATCAGCTTGACGCGGTTGTCGGCCACGAACTTGTTGATGCCGACCATCGGATAGAACATGAAGTGGATGCGCCCTGCCATCACTTCCGCCAGCGCCGGGGCGTTGCCCTTGAACGGCACGTGCGTCAGCTTGGTGTGGGACTGCGTCTGCAAGAGGGCGCCGGCCAGGTGCGGCGCGCTGCCGTTGCCCGACGAACCGTAGGCGATGGTCTCCGGCTTGGCGCGGCCCTCGCGCACGACGTCCTGCACGGTAGCGAACGGCGAGTTCGGCGGCGCGATCACGGCCATCGGCAGCGACACGGCCAGACTGACCGGGCTGAAGTCATTGAGCGCGTGGTAGCGCGCGCTCTTCATCAACAGCGGATTCACCACGTGCGCGTTGTAGGCCAGTAGCAGGGTGTAGCCATCCGGGTTGGCGCGCGCCACTTCCTGAGTGGCCATCAGCGAGTTGGCGCCGGGCTTGTTGGAGACGATCACCGGCTGCCCGAGGCTGGTCGTGAGGTCCTGCGCCAGCACACGCGCAATGATGTCGGTGGGGCCTCCGGCCGCCGCGCCCACGACGATGGTGATCGGCCGGCTGGGGAAGTCCTGCGCCTGCGCGTTCGCGCCGAGGCTGCCGAAGGCCACGGCCAGGGCGGCGGCCAGGAGGGTTCTTTTCTTCATGGGTTTGTCTCCGTTCAAAAAAGTTGCCGGTGGCGCCTAAGGCGCCACCGCAAGTTGATGCTTCAGGTAGCCGATCAGCCCACCCTGTTCCAGCGTCATCCGGTCGGCAGCGCCGAGCGGCAGGAAGGGCAGGCGCGCGCCGGTGGCCTGGTTCACGACCACGCCCCCGTCCCAGTCCACCGCCAGCCGGTCCCAGCGGGAAACGGCCGCCAGGATGCCGGGACAGGAGACCAGCGGGAAACCCATGCTGATCTCGCCGCGCCAGAACGCCGGCGCGAACGATTCGGCGATGAGCGCCGAAATGCCCAGGTGCCGCATGGCGCTCAGCGGCGGATAGTGGGGATGGCCGTAGCCGAAGTTGCGGCCGCCCACCAGCACGTCGCCCGCCTGCACCTTCGAACGGAAGTCGGGCTCCAGGTCCCGCATTGCGAGCGCCGCCAGTTCCTCCACGTCGGTCAGCTTGATGTTGCGCACGCCGACGATCTGGTCGACGTCGAAGTCGTCTTCCTCGAAGATCCAGGCGACGCGCCCGGCGATGGGGCCCAGGGTCATAGGCCCCCGCGCAGGTAAGGGACGGGATCGGCGATCCGGCCTTCGATGGCGGAGGCGGCCACCACCGCCGCATTGCACAGGAAGATCTCGGCGTCCGGGCTGCCCATGCGGCCGCGCACGTTCAGCGTACCAGTGGAGACGGCCCGCTGGCCCGCCGTCATGGCGCCGAGGCGGCCCATGCAGTAGTCGCATGACGGTGAACTCACGAACGCGCCGGCGTCCGAGAAGATCTTGAGCAGGCCTTCTTCGGCCGCCTGCGACATCAGCGCCTGCGAAGTCGGCACGATGTTGAGGGACACGCCCGCTGCCACCTGGCGACCTCGCAGCACCTCCGCCGCGATACGCAAGTCCTCCATCCGGCCGCTGGCGCAGGATCCCAGGTAGCCCGCGTGGATGACCAGGCCGACGTAGTCCTTCAGGTCCCGCGTGCCGGCCGGGTTGGGGGGGATCACCACCACCGGGGCGAGATCGCCGATGTCGAGATCGATCACCTGGTCGTATGCGGCGTCCGGATCGCTGCGAACAGGGTCGAGCGCGATGCGCGCCTTGTCGCGGGCGTAGGCCACGGCCTTGGCGTCCGGGTTCACGATCGCCGTGGTGGCGCCCACGAACATGGCCAGGCCGCACATCGTCTGCCGCCCTTCGATGCTCATGGCGTCGACCACCGGCCCGCCCAGCTCCAGCACCTTGAAGGCGCAACCCGCCGGGCCGATCACGCGGACGATGTGATGAAAGATGTCGCGCGCCATCACCCCGGGCTGCGGCTGGCCGAAGATGTTGATCCGGACCGTGCCCGGCACGCGGATGGACACCGTCTCGCTGACGTAAGCTTCCAGCAGGTTGCGCCGCAGCCCGATGGCCAGCGTGCCGAGCGCGCCCAGCTGGCTGACATGGCCGTCGAAGTGCACCGCGAAAGCGCCCGGCGTGGCGTAGCCCAGTTCGGCCGAAACCTGGTGGCCGATGCCCTTGCGCTCGTAGACCGGCACACCTTGTTGGCCGCCCCACTGCCGGGTGAGGATGTGCAGGTCTTCCTCCTTGGCGGAGGTGGCCGGGACCATGTGGTCGATGAACAGCGCGAAGCGCTCCGGCGCCTGCACCTTGCTGATCCCGAAGTCTTCGCGCATCTGCCTGAACATCACGTCGGTGTACCCGGGGAAGTCATAGGCGATGACGAAATCGGGCCGCGCGCCGATGTCGTCGCCCGCGCGGACAGCGTCGCGCCCACTCACGCGGGCGAGGATCTTTTCCGTGATGGTGTAGCCCAATTCGATCTCCTGGGGAAACGGTAAGGGATGCATGAGGCCCGGGCAAGCGGCTGGCGTGCGCCAGTTCCGATGAGCGGAACTAGGAAGGCTCGTCCTCGACGCGGTTGACCAGGCGTCCGACGCCACCCACCTCCACCGCGACCGTGTCGCCGGCCTGCAGCCACAGCGGCGGCACGCGACGAAAGCCGACGCCTTCCGGCGTGCCCGTCGCGATCAGGTCGCCCGTGCGCAGTTCGACGATCTCCGACAAGTAGCTCACCAGTTGGGCGATCGGATAAACAAGCAGAGCCGTCGTCGACTGCTGGACCAACACGCCGTTCAGCCGCGTGGAGATGGGCAGTGCGTCCAGGTCGCCGGCCTCCTCGACGCTCGTCAGCGCGGGGCCGCAGGCGCCGCTGCGGGCAAAGTTCTTGCCGGCGGCCAGCGAGTGCTGCTGGAAGTCACGCACGCTGCCGTCGTTGAAGCAGGTGAGGGCCCCGACGTGCGACAGCGCCTGGGCTTCCGGGATGTGGCGGCCTCCACGGCCTATCACCACCGCCAGTTCCCCCTCGTAGTCGTAGTGGGAGGAGGCACGCGGCCGCAGCATGGCGGCGCCGGACCCCACCAGGCTGGCGGCGGTGCGGATGAACACGGTCGGATGGGGAGGCACATCGCGCCCGGACTCCGCGGCATGCGAGCGGTAGTTGAAGCCGATGCAGTACACCGTGGCTTCGCGGGCGAGCGGCGCCAGCAGGGTGAGGCCCTCCAGCGGCACGGGAGTGGTGTCCACCGCCGGAGCCGGGCGCCCCCGATCCACGAGCCAGTCGAGTGCCGCCTGCTCGCTGGCCTGCGCTGTCGACCCCAGGGACCTGACCAGGCCGTCGTGGAGCAGACCCCAATGCGGCTCGGGAGCTGCGTACCGCACCAGCTTCATCGCTCGTCTCCTGCCCTGGAAGGGCGCAGCACCTTGCCCGGATTCATGATCCCCAGCGGATCCAGCAGGCCCTTGACCTGGTGCATCAGGCGCAGGCCGACGGCGGGCTTGTAGCGCTCAAGTTCGGCCGTCAGGCCCTGGCCGACGCCATGTTCGGCGCTGAAGGTGCCGTCGAATTCGGTGGCGACGTCGAACACGACCCGGCGGACGTCGGCCGCGTACCCGGACGGGCTTTCCAGCTGCTCCCAGAACGGCCTCGGGAAGATGGTGAGGAAGTGCACGTTGCCGTCGCCGAGGTGGCTGACGGTGATGATCTCAGCCTGCGCAAAGCGCGACTGGACCGCGGCGGTCGCCCGCTCCACGAACGCCGGCACCAGCGAGGTGGGCACCGCCACGTCGTGGTTCAGGCTCATTCCATGCGCACGGTTCGCTTCCGAGACGCTGTGGCGCACTTTCCAGAACGCGGCCGCGTGGGCGTGGCTGGCCGCCACCACGGCGTTCTCCAGCAGGCCGCGCTCGATGGCGCTGGCCAAGGCCCCCTGCAGCATTTCGTCCAGCGCACCGGTCGCGACCGAGTCGCTGAGTTCCACCAGCAGGTAGCCCTCGTAGTCCCCGGGCAGTGGGTCGGCGTTGCCCGGAACGTGCTGCCTCACGAGCTGCAGCTGTGCGCGCGAAATGTATTCGAACGCCGAGAGCCGGGACTCGAACGAGTCGCGCAACAGCGTGAGCGTCTGCACCGCGGCGGCCAGGCTGGAGACGGCGGCCCACGCCACCGCCCGCTCCACCGGGCAGGCGTAGAGCTTGAGCACGGCGCCGGTGATGATGCCCAGCGTGCCCTCGGCGCCGATGAAGAGGGACTTGAGGTCATAGCCGGTGTTGTCCTTGCGCAGCTTGCGCATCCCGTCCCAAACCTGCCCGTCCGGCAGCACCACCTCGAGTCCGATCGCCTGATCCCGCGCATTGCCATAGCGCAGGACGTTGGTGCCGCCCGCGTTGGTCGACAGGTTGCCCCCGATCTGGCAGGAGCCTTCCGCGCCGAGCGTCAGCGGGAAGAAGCGGCCGCATTCTGCCGCCGCTGCCTGGACGGTCTGCAGCACCACGCCGGCGTCGACGCTGATGGTGCCGTTGTCGCGGTCCAACGCGCGGATGCGGTTCATGCGCGTGAGGTTCACGATCACGTTCGGGCCCTGGTCGGCCAGGGGAACCGACCCGCCGCTCTGCCCCGTGTTCCCGCCCTGGGGGACGATGGCGATGCGGTGTTCGGCGCAGAGGCGGACAACGCGTGCCACGTCTTCGGTGCTGCGCGGCAGCAGCACCGCGTCCGTTGGACCGGTGTAGCGAAGGCGCCAGTCGGTGACGTGGGCGCGCAGGTCCTCCGGCGCTTGCCGGACGCCGTCGGCGCCGACGATCGCGGCGAATTGCTCAACGAGTCCGGGGAGAAGTCTGGCCATGGGATGCTCGCAAGGGAAGGGAGGGAACGCTGCCGGATAATAGGCATACGTTGCCGGGCGACGCGCCGGCAGCGGCGTCACAATTCCGTCCAGCGGAACTCACGAGAAGCAGAACAAGCGATGGTGGCAGCCAAGGCATCCGGCGAGACCGGCCAGGGCATCAGCCGGGCCATGCGCGTGCTGCGCGTGATCGCGACCCAGGGGCGCCGCGGCATGTCGTTCAAGGCGATTGCGGCGGGCTCGCAGCTGCCGCCGTCGACGGTGCACCGCTTGCTCCGGAGCCTGATGACGGAGGGCCTGGTGCACAAGGATGCACGCACCAGCAAGTACTACCTGGGCCACCTGCTGCACGAGTTCGGGTTGCTGGCGATGCCGCAGTTCCGGTTTTCCCAATGGTGCCAGGCGTCCCTGGACCGGCTGGCTGCCATGACCCAGGACACTGTGTACCTGTCGGAGCGGATGGGTTACGAGGCCGTGGCCACCGACTACCGGGAAGGGACGTATCCGCTCCAGGCCCTGTCGCTCCATGTGGGCGTGCGGCGTCCGCTAGGTGTTGGCGCCGGCGGCTTGGCGATGCTTGCCGCCATGCCGCCGGAGGAGGCGCAGGAAATCGTGCGCTCCAACGCAGCCTACCTCCCGTCCCTGGGCAACCTGGACGAGACGTTCCTGCTCGGTGCCCTGAGCGAGGCCCGCAGCCGAGGTTATGCCTATCTGGAAGACAAAGCCACGCGTGGCATGGCTGCGGTGGCGGTGGCGCTGCGGGACGAACATACCGGCTCCCTGGCCGCCATCAGTGTGACTGCGGTACCCAAACGGATGGCAGAGGGACGGTCGGCCCGGATCGCCGAGGAAATTCGCAAGGAGGTCGACGACATCCTGACGAAGCTTCCCTCTGCCTAGATCAGCCGCGGCCGCGCATCCCGCCGCGGCGTGCTACCGAAGGACAGGTGGCCGCATCAAATACTTCGCGCTACCTCGCTGCCCCAGCATTTACGCTACGGTATCCGCCGAACGCCAGCGCGAGTCGGCGCCACCTTGCTAAGCCGCTTCGCTGCGATACGTGTCGCGCGCCGCCGCCGGTGAGATGCGCTCCTGCAGCAAGTCAAGGGCCACTGCTTCTGGCAGCCGCTCCGCCGGATCGCCCCATCCGCCGCCTCCAGGCATCGTATGCTCCACCAAGTCGCCCTTCTTCAGGGCCAGAGGAGTCAGCGGTAGCGCGGGCACCACGATCTGCTGGTCGCCCCGCCGGATCACCGTCATCGAACCCTTGCCGGGCTCTCCGCCGAACAGCCCGTGAGGGGGATGGTCGCGCTTGTCCGAGCGAATGTTCAGCGTGGCGTTGTCGCACAGCACGCGGTAGCTGCGCTTGATGGACATGCCGCCACGCAGGCGGCCCGGACCTCCCGAGTCACGCACCAGCCCGTACTCCTCCACCCGCAGCGGATACCGGGCCTCGATCAGTTCCACCGGCACGTTCGCCTGGTTGGCACCGATGTGCGCAATGCCTTCCTGGCCGTCGTGTGCCTCGCACGCGCCGGAGGTGCCCATCAGTGTTTCGCAGAACACGAACTGCTTGCCGTCCACGATGCCCGCGAAGGTCGGCAGGGACGAGCCGCCGCTGCCGTCTGCCGTGACGCGCTCGGGCACCGCGGCCGCCAGCGCGCCCATCAGGCAGTCCAGCATCCGGTAGCCTGTGATGCCACGCGCGCCGGTCGGCGCCGGGAACAGCGGCTTGACGACCGAGCCTTCGGGCGCGCGCACCTCGATCGGCACGGTGAAGCCGTGGCAGTTGGGCACGTTCTGCTTGAGCACGCTGCGGATGCCCGCGTATGCGCACGACTTGGTGAAGGGGAAAGTCGAATTGATGCCGCCGGCGACCTGCGGCGATGTGCCGGCCCAATCGACGATCACGCCGTCGCCGGTGAAGGTGACCTTGACCTGGAACACCACCGGCGTGGGGTTCTCGCCCAGGCCGTCGATGTGGTCCGTGAACGTGTACTCGCCCCTGGGGAATTCCGCCAGTTCGGCGCGCACCAGCTTCTCGGCGTGTTCGTGCAGCGCCTTGCCGGCGGCGCGGATCGTGTCCAGGCCGTAGCGTTCGATCAGCTCCTTGAACTCGCGAACGCCGTTGGTGCAGGCCGCCACCTGGGCGTGCAGGTCGCCGAAGACCAGCTTGGGCGTGCGCACGTTGGCCTCGATGATGCTCCACACGGTCTCGTTCGGCACGCCGCCCACGTACAGCTTCAGGATCGGCAGGCGCAGGCCTTCCTGGAACACCTCGGTCGCACCCAGAGCGTTGCTGCCGGCCACGATGCCGCCCACGTCCGAATGGTGCGCCAGGGTGGTGGCCCAACCTTCGATCGCGCCGTCGATGAACACCGGCGCCACCACGTAGATGTCGGGCAGGTGCTGGCCGGCGGCCAGGAACGGGTCGTTGAAGATGAAGACGTCGCCGGGATGGATGTCGCCTTCGCGGCTGCGCCGCAGGTTGACCATCGCGTCGTGGAAGCTGCCCAGGTGCATGGGCGTGCACACGCCCTGTGCCAGCGTCATGCCGTCGGCGTCGCACAGGGCGGTGGAGAAGTCGAGCGACTCGCGCACGATTTCCGAGTAGGCGGTGCGCATCACCGTGATGGCGAGGTTGTCCGCGATCGTGTCGAACGCGCTGCGCAGGACTTCGAGAAGGTAGGGGTCGATCTTCGGCATGGCTGGCCTCACTGGAAGGAAATCCGCAGGTTGTTCAACTCGTCGCGATAGACGGTGGCGTCCGGGGGCACCACGGTGGTCCCGTCCACGTCCTGCACGATGAAGGGGCCCGGGCTCGGTTGGCGGCCGATGCGGCCGCGGCTGACCACGGGCGTCTCGATCCAGCCGGCTTCGGCGCCGAAGTAGCAGTTGCGCGAAGGCAGGGTTTCCGCGGTCGGCTCCAGCGCCGCCAGGGCCTCGCGGATCGGCGACTGCGACGGCCGCCGCAGCGTCACCCGGATCGAGGTCATCTCCACCGGGTGCTGCTGGTGCGGCCGGTGGCCGTAGGTCCGCTCGTGCTCTTCCTCGAAGGCCGCCGTCAGCGCCGCCAGGTCGCCCTGGTAAGCCGCGTCGGGGATGGGCACCGCCAGCTCGAACAACTGCCCTTCGTAGCGCATCATCGCGGAGGCGCCCAGCGTGCCGCCCGCCACCTGCGAGGTCGAGCTCGCGGCAAGCGCTTCGCGTCCACCCTCCACCAGTTGCTTCAAGGCCGCGCTGCTGAGGTTGGCGATGCTGGTGTTCACGGGCACCATGCGGGCCGCTTCCATGTCGGCGCACAGCAGGCCGAGCGCGCTGAACACGCCGGCCGCCGGCGGGATCAGAACTTCCTTGATCTGCATCAGGCGCGCCAGGTCCGGCCCGTGCACGCCGCCGTTGCCGCCGTAGCACACCAGCACACAGATGCGCGGATCGCGCCCCTTGTACGTGCTGACCGACTTGATGGCCCGCGCCATGCGCGCGTTGGCCACCTGGCGAATGCCATGCGCCGCGGCCTCGACGGTGCCGCCGATGCGGTCGACCACCGCCGTCTGGATCGCCTGCCGCGCCAGCGCCGGGTCGATGGGTAGCGTGCCGCCGGCGAGCGAGCCGATGTAGCCGAGCGCCACGTTGGCATCGGTCACGGTCGGCTGCAGGTTGCCCTTGCCGTAGCAGGCCGGCCCGGGGACCGCGCCTGCGCTCTTGGGCCCGACCTGGATGGCGCCGGCCTTGTCGATCGCCACCAGGCTGCCGCCGCCGGCGCCGACCTCGGCGATGTCGATCACGGGCAGCCGCAGCGCATAGCCCGCGCCGCCGGCCATCACGCCGCCGAAGGATTGCTCGCTGCCCACCTCGTAGTTGTCCGAGAGGAACAGGCGCCCCTTTTCGATCAGCGAGGCCTTGGCCGTCGTGCCGCCCATGTCGAAGGCGATCACGTCCGAGATGCCGACGGCCGCTGCCAGCTTGGCCGCGCCGACCACGCCGGCGGCGGGACCGCATTCGATGATCTGCGCCGGCAGCTTCTCGATTTCCTGGGCCGAGGCCACGCCGCCGCTGGACTGCATGAGGACCAGCGGCGCCTTGATGCCGCGGCTTTGCAGGGTGTCGCGGGTGCTGGCGGGCCTCTGCTGATCAAGGCACTGTCCGGCGCGTCGCACCAGATCCGGCTGTGGTCCGGCATTTCGCCCGACCTCGAGCGCCTGATCGACAATCGCCAGCTGGACCTCGCGGTCACCACCGCGGTG
>JAQGNJ010000300.1 GCA_028291885.1 Ramlibacter sp.
GACCGCGGTGACCGTGACGCTGACGTTGGCGGTTTCGGTGACGCCACCTGACGTCACCGTGTAGGTGAAGACCGGAACTGCGCCGTTGTAGTTGGCGGTCGGCGTGAAGATCAGCTGGCCCGAAGCATTCAGCGCCACGCTGCCGTCGGTCACCGCGACCGAGGCGCCGCCAGCGACGATCGCGCTGCCGTTGACTGCGGTGATCGTGCGGCCGGCGTTCTCGAAGCTGTCGTTGGTGAGGACGCCGATAGTCACTGCCGTGTCTTCGGCCGTGGTCGCCACGTCGTCGGCGATGTCGGCCACCGCGTTCACCGTGATGCCGACGGTGTCGGTATCGCTCAGGCTGGTGTCGCTGGTGACCAGGGTCAGCGTCGCCGCGCCGTTGTAGTCGGCAGTGTTCGTGTAGGTCAGCCCAGCCAGCGCCGCATTGATCTGCGCCGCCGTCCCGCCGACGGTGACGCTGCCCGTTCCGTTGTTGGTGATGGTTGCGCCGCCGCCTGTAGTGACGTTCAGGACGCCGTTGGTGACGCTGACCGTGCTGGTCAGGGCCCCGCCGTCGACATCGGCGACGCTGACACCGCCGATTGCCAGCGGAGTGTCTTCGGCCGTGCTTTGCGCTGCCCCTGGCACCGTGTTCACCGGCGCGTCGTTGACTGCCGTCACCGTGACGCTCACGTTGGCGGTTTCGCTCACACCACCAGAAGTCACCGTGTATGTGAAGACAGGGACCACGCCGTTGAAATTGGCGGTCGGCGTGAAGATCAGCTGGCCACCGGCGTTCAGCGCCACGCTGCCGTTGGTCACGGCCACCGAAGCGCCGCCCGCCACGATCGCCGTGCCGTTCACCGCGGTGATGGTGCGGCCGGCGTTCTTAAACGTGTCGTTGCTCAGGACGGCGATGGTCACTGCCGTGTCTTCGGCCGTGGTCGCCACGTCGTCTGCAATGTCGGCAACCGCGTTCACCGTGATGGCAACCGTGTCGGTGTCGCTCAGGCTGCCGTCCGTGGTGAGGACGGTCAGCGTGGCGGCGCCGTTGTAATCATCGGTGTTGGTGTAGGTCAGGCCCGCCAGCGCGGCGTTGATCTGCGCAGCCGTGCCGGCGACGGTGATGCTGCCCGTGCCGTTGTTGGTGATGGTCGCGCCGCCGCCCGTGGTGACGTTCAGGATGCCGTTGGTGACGCTCACCGTGCTGGTCAGGGTCCCGCCGTCGACATCAGCGACCGTGACGCCCGGAATCGCCAGGGGAGTGTCTTCGGCTGTCGCTTGCGCGCCAGGCACCGTGTTGACGGGCGCGTCGTTGACCGCGGTGACCGTGACGCTGACGTTGGCGGTTTCGGTGACGCCACCTGACGTCACCGTGTAGGTGAAGACCGGAACTGCGCCGTTGAAGTTGGCGGTCGGCGTGAAGATCAGCTGGCCCGAAGCATTCAGCGCCACGCTGCCGTTGGTCACGGCCACCGAGGCGCCGCCAGCGACGATCGCCGTCCCGTTCACCGCCGTGATGGTGCGGCCGGCGTTCTCGAAGCTGTCGTTGGTGAGGACGGCGATGGTCGCTGCCGTATCTTCGGCCGTGGTCGCCACGTCGTCTGCAATGTCGGCAACCGCATTGACGGTGATCGCCACGGTATCGGTGTCACCCAAGCTGCCGTCGGTCGTCACCAGCGTCAGGGTCGCCGCGCCGTTGTAGTCGGCGGTGTTCGTGTAGGTCAGACCGGCCAGGGCGGCATTGATTTGCGCCGCCGTCCCGCCGACGGTGACGCTGCCCGTGCCGTTGTTGGTGACGGTCGCGCCGCCGCCTGCAGTGACGTTCAGGATACCGCTCGTCACACTGACCGTGCTGGTCAAAGAGCCGCTGTCGACATCGGCGACGCTGACGCCGCCGATCGCCAGCGGAGTGTCTTCCCCGGTGACCTGCGCGCCGGGCACGGTATTCACTGGGGCATCGTTCACCGCGGTGACCGTGACGCTAACGTTGGCCGTTTCGGTGACGCCGCCCGACGTCACTGTGTAGGTGAAGACCGGAACCGCGCCGTTGAAGTTGGCGGTCGGCGTGAAGATCAGCTGGCCGCCGGCGTTCAGCGCCACGCTGCCATTGGTCACGGCCACCGAGGCGCCGCCAGCGACGATGGCGCTGCCGTTCACCGCCGTGATGATGCGGCCGGCATTCTCGAAGCTGTCGTTGGTGAGGACGGCGATGGTCACTGCCGTGTCTTCGGCCGTGGTCGCCACGTCGTCGGCAATGTCGGCAACCGCGTTGACCGTGATGCCGATGGTGTCGGTGTCGCTCAGGCTGTCGTCGCTGGTGACGACAGTCAGTGTCGCCGCGCCGTTGTAATCGGCAGTGTTGGTGTAGGTCAGGCCCGCAAGCGCCGCATTGATCTGCGCCGCCGTGCCGGCGACCATGACGCTGCCCGTGCCGTTGTTGGTGATGGTCGCACCGCCACCGGTGGTGACGTTCAGGATGCCGTTGGTGACGCTCACCGTGCTGGTCAGCGCGCCGCTGTCGATGTCAGCGACGGTGACGCCCGAGATGGCCAGCGGCGTGTCCTCGGCCGTGCTTTGCGCTGCCCCTGGCACCGTGTTCACCGGCGCGTCGTTGACGGCGGTCACCGTGACGTTCACGTTGGCCGTTTCCGTCACTCCGCCCGAGGTCACCGTGTATGTGAACACGGGCACGGCGCCATTGAAGTTGGCCGCCGGCGTGAAGACCAGCTGGCCGCCGGCGTTCAGCGCCACGCTGCCGTTGGTCACGGCCACCGAGGCACCGCCGGCAACGATCGCCGTCCCGTTGACTGCCGTGATCGTCCGGCCCACGTTCTCGAAGGAGTCGTTGCCCAGTACGTTGATCGTAGCGGCCGTGTCTTCGGCCGTGGTCGCCACGTCGTCGGCAATGTCGGCGACGGCGTTGACCGTGATGCCGACCGTGTCGCTGTCGCTGGAACCGGCCTTGTCGGTGGACAGCACCGTCAGCGTCGCGGCGCCGTTGAAGTCGGCCGTCGGGGCGAAGCTCACCGATGTCAGCGCCGAGTTGATCTGCGCCTGGGTCCCCGACAGCGTCAGGGTCGACGACCCGTTGGCGCCGGCGCTGATGGTGGCGCCGCCGGTCAGCGAAACCGTCAGGCTGCCATTGGTCACCGTCAGCCGGGTGGTGCCGATGTTGCCGTCCGGGTCGCTGACCGCGAGGCCCGCGATGGTCAGCGCTGCGTCCTCCGCGACCGTCTGGGCGGCGGGGACCGTGTTGACCGGGACTCGGTTGTTGACCCCGAAGTCGATGTTCAACAGGTTCTGGGCGATGGCGGAGTTCGTCGCGGACGTCGTCACGTCGGCCGTCGCATTCAGCGGGCCGGCCGTGGTATATGCGGCGCTGCCAAGGACGGCGCCGGTGTCCGTCACCCTGACGATGTAGTTGCCCGGCAGCACGTTGGTGAACAGGTAGGCGCCGCTGGCACTGGTCGTGTCCGTCGCCAGGATCCGATCGCCTGCGTTCACGACGCCGTTGTTGTTGACGTCGTCCACCAGCTGCACGGTGACGCCGGCGATTCCGACGTCGCCGGCGTCGAACACGGCGTTGGAATTGTTGTCGTCGAAGATGACGTCGCCGATGGAGGACGTAGGCGGCGTCCAGCCGGCAGCGTCGGTCAGCGCGGCCAGTGCGGTGGTGCCGTTGGTGGTGATGGTCACGGCAGCGCCGATGGAGGCGCCCGTCAACCGGTTGTATTCCTGGATCGTCGTGGACAGGCGGTAGGTGTTGCCGCTGGCGCTTTCGCCGGCCTGGTTGCCGGCGTTGGGAATGGCCGTGGATGGCGTCACGACCGCGCCGGTCAAGGCGTTGTAGCGGGTCAGCGTGTTG
Source organism: Ramlibacter sp. (assembly GCA_028291885.1). Taxonomy (GTDB): domain Bacteria; phylum Pseudomonadota; class Gammaproteobacteria; order Burkholderiales; family Burkholderiaceae_C; genus Ramlibacter. The sequence continues at coordinate 3,851 of JAQGNJ010000300.1, forward strand.
CCGCTGATGCTCTGGATGGTGTTGTTCGCGACGTCGTAGCCCAGGTCGCCCCAGTCGGTGCCGGTGATCGGGCTGACCAGCCTGGCGATCGTGGTGATTGCACGCCCGCCGGCGGCGAAGGAAATCCTGTAGATCGTGTCGTCGGTCGCTGCGCCGGTACCGGCGACGGCGCCGTTGCTTTCGACGCCGAGATACAGGGTGCCATTCGCAAACGTGGCGGAACCGCCCCCAACCCCGACGTTACCGACCGTGATGCTCGCGCCGGCGCCGTTGTTGGTCATGTTGGCGTCGATCAGGATGTGCCTTGCGGCATCGGCGATTCCGACGGTACGGTAGTCGTAGGCGAACAAGGCCGCGTTGCCGGCGACCGTTTCGCTGTCGCAGTAATAGATCAGGCCGTTGACCTGGTCCACCGCAAGCGAATTGATCGTCCCGCTCATGGCCACGCCGCCCACCGTGCCCGGAACCGTCGTCACCAGCGTGGCCTTGCCGGTCAGGATGTCGATGCTGTAGATCGAGTTTCCGGTGGCTCCCAGCAACGCGCCGCTGCCGTTGGCGGCGGCGACGTTGAGCATGCCGTTCCAGTCGGCTGCAGTGACGGACAGTGTCTCGATCGCTCCGGTGCTGCTCTCCAGCGTCCAGTTGCCGCCGAGCGCGGTGGCGCCGGTGTCGTCGGTGGATGCCTGCACATCCGCGCCGGTCGCCGCAGCCAGCGCGGCCGTGAACGCCTGCCCGGCCTCGCCCTCCCCAACCTGGCAGCCGTACACCAGGATGTCGCCGTCGCTGGCCAGAGCCGCCCCGATCACGGCCATGTCGGCCGCGTAGGCCTGCGAGATGCCTTGCGCCGTCAGTGTCGTGCTGCCCAGGAGCAGCTGGCCCGCATCGCCGTGGCTGACGATGTGGATCGCCGAGATGTCGGTGCGTCCCTGCAGCGCTGCCGCGATCTGGTCGACGCCGTCACGCCCGGCCTGGAGGGTCACGACCTCGGCGTTCTTGCCGACGAGATAGGGCTGGATGTCCGCGACCGCCGCGTCGACGAAGATGATCTCGACCCGCGGCGCGACCGGCGCCACACCGGATAACAACGGCGCCGGATCGCGGCCGGCGGCAACGTCGGCGCCGGTCAACCGCGCCAGGTCGCGCACGAAACTGTCGCCGACACCGGTGGTGGCAACGTTGCTGCCATAGAGAACCACGTGGGCATCGGCCGTGAGCCACTGCTGCATGGCGCCGAGTTCGGCGGCCCGGCGGTCCAGTTGTGCTTCGTCGAGGACGGCAGCCCCCAGGGTGATGGAACCCGGCGCGCCGGTGCTAACGATGTGCAGGGCGCCGACCGGTCGGCCGGCATTCGCCAGCGCCTGGCCGATCTGCTCCAGGCCGTCGCGCTGCCGGTCGAGCAGCAGGACGTTCATTCCGGGACGGGCGTTGGCGACGAGTTGCGCCGCATCGGGGACGCGAGAATCGACGATCAGCCATTCGGCGGGAGCCGGGGCCGCGGCGGGCGCTTCCACCGCTGCGGGGAGCGCGAACCGGGAGATGTCGGGCGCATCAGCCGTCGCGTGCGAGTCGGCGGGCTTGGGGATTGCGGCAGTCGTGTCGGCGAGCGCGCCGTCGAAGAGGACGCGCGGCTCCAGAGCCAACAACCGGCTTCTCGACCGCCGCTTCGTCATACCCACCCCGCTCTCTGATCGGGTGCCCCGTGCGCACCTCTGGCTTACTTAATGTTACCTAGCAGCCTCCACTCTACCTGAAACAAGGTAGTTGTTGCTAAATGTTTCAGAGCCTTTTTCGAGCGCAGGCCCAAAAAAACTCCTGAGTGTGTGATTTACGCGACCGCCAAGCGGCACTGGCCGGCCTCGCGCCGTGATCAGTGCTCCTTGAAGCCTCGAACCGAAACTCCCCTGGAGGGTTTCGTCCGACAAGCTGCAGGGAAAACGGCCCGACGGCCGTCAAGCGGCGTTCCTACACCGGCCAAACGGTGCGTGCGCACCATACGTGACATGAAAATTCTCAACTTCATCCATGTCATGGTCGCCCGGGCCTTCTACAGCTGGGCGATGAAAGAGATCAACCCGATGCATCCCGACGTTCCGCGCATCATGCAAAGGCAACGGGAACTGGAAGACAAGGCTCAACGGATATTCGCCTAGGCAGCGCTGCAGGACGGCGCAGCGACCACAATCGGGGTGACGATGTTCTCCCTGGCTGCGCATTCATGAACCTGCCCTGGCTCGACCCCGGCGACCCCTTCCCTCCTGCTGCACGCGCCTGGAAAGCCAATCAGCCCGCACCGGGCCTGCTGGCCGCGGGAGGTGCGCTGGACGTCGCGACGCTGGAGCGCGCTTATTCCGCAGGCATCTTCCCCTGGTTCAGCGAAGGCCAGCCGATCCTCTGGTGGAGCACCGACCCGCGCATGGTGCTGTTGGCCGCGGAGTTCAGGCTGCACCGGTCGCTGCGAAAGACGCTTGCGCGGTTCATCGCCGACCCGCGCTGCGAAATCCGGATCGACAGCGCGTTCGGCACGGTGATCGAGGCCTGCGCCGGCAGCGATCGGCCCGGCCAGGCGGGTACCTGGATCGTCCCGGCGATGGTCGATGCCTACAGGGAATTCCACGCCGCCGGCTTCGCGCACAGCGTCGAAACATGGATCGACGGTGAACTGGCCGGCGGCCTTTACTGCGTCGGCGTCGGGCAGGCGGTGTTCGGCGAATCGATGTTCACGCGCGTGCCGGACGCATCGAAGATCGCGCTCGCGGCGCTGGTCGCTTTCTGCCGCAACGCCGGGATCGCACTGATCGATTGCCAGCAGAACACCCAGCATCTGGCGTCGCTGGGTGCAAGGGAAATCCGCCGCTCCGACTTTGTCGGGGCGGTTTCCCAGAACGTGCGCAAGCCCCCTCCTCGCTGGCGTTTCGAGCCCGTATACTGGCGTGAACTTCTGCCGCGTGAGCCAGCGTGACGCACCTCAAGGACCTTCCGCTCCAGACTCTGCAGTTCTATGCGACGGCGCCCTACCCGTGCAGCTACCTGCCCGGTCGGCAGGCGCGTTCGCAGGTGGCGACCCCCAGCCACCTCATTCACAACGACGCCTACTCGGACCTGGTGACCAGCGGCTTTCGCCGCAGCGGCATGTTCACGTACCGGCCCTACTGCGACGGTTGCCGCGCCTGCGTGCCGCTGCGGGTCCTGACGGCGCACTTCAAGCCCGACCGCAGCCAGCGCCGCGCGTGGACGCGGCACCAGAATCTGCAGGCGCGCGTGCTCAAGCTGTGCTTCGTCCCCGAGCACTACCATCTCTACCTGCGCTACCAGACCGGCCGGCATGCGGGCGGCGGGATGGACCACGACAGCATCGACCAGTACACCCAGTTCCTGCTGCAAAGCCGCGTCAACTCCCGGCTCGTCGAATTCCGCGAGACGCTCCCCGACGGGTCGGCCGGGCCGCTGCGCATGGTGTCGATCCTCGACGTGCTGAACGACGGCATCTCGGCGGTCTACACCTTCTACGAGCCCGACGCGGCCGCGAGCTATGGCACCTACAGCGTGCTCTGGCAAATCGACCAGGCCCGCAAGCTGCATCTGCCCCATGTGTACCTGGGCTACTGGATCGCGCAGAGCCCCAAGATGAACTACAAATCCCGTTTCATGCCGCACGAGATCCTCGCGGACGGACGCTGGACGGTGAAGGGTTAAGGCAGCAACGCAACCCCGCCGCAGCAGGCGCGAATTTCACAACGTAAAATAAAGGGCACTTCACAGGTTCCCATGAGAAAGACCGAGCCCGGCGTCGCCGCCACTCCCACGATCCAGGTCATCGAGCGCATGTTTGCGCTGATCGACGTGCTCGCGTCGCGCGAGGAGGCCGTTTCACTCAAGGAAATCAGCGAGAAGACGGGCCTGCATCCGTCGACCACGCACCGCATCCTCAACGACCTCGCCACGGGGCGCTTCGTCGATCGGCCCGAGGCAGGCAGCTACCGGCTCGGCATGCGGCTGCTGGAACTGGGCAACCTCGTCAAGGGCCGGTTGAACGTGCGCGATGCGGCGCTGCTGCCGATGCGGGAACTGCACAAGCTGATCCAGCAGCCGGTCAACCTGAGCATGCGCCAAGGCGACGAGATCGTGTACATCGAACGCGCCTTCAGCGAGCGTTCGGGGATGCAGGTGGTGCGCGCCATCGGTGGCCGGGCGCCGCTGCACCTGACGTCGACGGGCAAGCTGTTCCTGGCCGCGGACGATCCGCAGCGGGTTCGTGCCTACGCAACCCGCACCGGGCTCGCCGGCCACACCCGCAACAGCATCACGCAGTTGCCCTTGCTGGAGCGCGAACTGGCGAAGGCACGCCAGTACGGCATCGCCCGGGACAACGAGGAGCTGGAGCTCGGAGTGCGCTGCATGGCGGCCGGGATCTATGACGACCAGAGCAAGTTGATCGCCGGACTCTCGATCTCGGCGCCGGCCGACCGGCTCGACGAAGGCTGGCTGTCGAAGCTGCAGACCACGGCGAACGAGATCTCCACCGCGCTGGGCCACAAAACAGAAACGGGCCGCTGAGGCCCGTCTGGATCGCCGGCGCTTGCCACCGGCTCGACCGCCCGGTCCGAAGGACCTTAGCCGTTCACCTGCCGGATCACCGTGGCGGCGGGAACGATGGCGGGATTGGATTCCACCCACCGGCGCACCCGCTCGGCGTCACCGATGCGGCTCAGTTTGCCGGCCGAGTCCAGGAACACCATGATCAGCTTGCGGCCGGCGATCTTTACCTGCATCACCAGGCACTGGCCTGCCTCCGAGATGTAGCCGGTCTTCTGCAGGCCGATGTCCCAGTTGCTGTTCTTCACCAGGCGGTTGGTGTTGTTGTAGCTCAGGGTGCGGTTGCCGACCGCCACCTGGTGGCCCGGCGACGTGGACAGCTCGCGCAGCTTGGGATCGTTGTACGCGGCGCTGACCAGGCTTGCCAGGTCATGCGCGCTGGATTGGTTGCGGCTGGACAAGCCGGTGGGCTCGACGTAACTCGTGTCCTTCATGCCCAGGGTCCTGGCCTTGGCGTTCATCAGGCCGACGAAGGTCGACATGCCGCCGGGATAGGTGCGGCCCAGGGCGTGAGCCGCGCGGTTCTCGCTGGACATCAACGCCAAATGCAGCAGTTCACCGCGGCTGAGCGAGGTGCCGACGCGCAGGCGCGAGCTGCTGCCTTTTTCGGTGTCGACGTCGTCCTGGGTGATCTCGATCATCTCATCCATCGGCAGCTTGGCTTCGCTCACGATGAGGCCGGTCATCAGCTTGGTCAGGGAAGCGATCGGCAGCACGGCGGAGTCGTTCTTGCTCAGGAGCACTTCGCGCGGGTCCTGGTCGATCACCAGGGCAACGCTGGACTTCAGGTCCAGCTGGTCCTGCGTGCTGTGCAGGCCTGCGAGCTGGCCGAAGGAAGGCCGCGCCGGGACCTCGGCGAGGCGAATGACGGATCGGCGTTTGGCGACGATGAAGGTGCGGTTGACGCGGCGCTTGGCGCTGACCGAGGACTGCTTTTTTTCGACCGTAACGACTTGCCGCTTCGCGGCCTGGGCCGGGGAGGAGACGAGCGCAAGAGCCACTGCGGAGAATGCAAGGCCCTGGAGAAGTCGGTTGAAAGTTGTGCGCATTTGAAAAGGTGACCTCGACAACATCGACTGACTCCTGTAACGCTGCAGCAGAGCCCGCAGTGTACCTTCAGCTGAAATGTTATGCAAGATCAACGACTTAGGAAGTATTCCTCAGTTAGCGCCGAAATTATAGAAGTTACATTAGCCCTGTGCCGCGACGCGATCAGCTTTACTTTGTAACTTGTTGAGCGCGCTCAGATAAGCCTTTGCCGACGCGACCACGATGTCCGGATCGGCGCCGACGCCGTTCACCACGCGGCCGGAATTTTGCAGTCGGACGGTCACTTCGCCCTGGCTTTCGGTCGAACCGCTGATCGCGTTGACCGAATACAGCACCATCTCCGCGCCGCTGCGGACATGCGACTCGATGGCCTTGAGCGACGCATCCACCGGGCCGTTGCCGTCGGATTCGCCGCGCACTTCCTTGCCCTGGACGGTGAAGACGATCGACGCGTGCGGCCTTTCCCCGGTTTCACTGTGCTGCGAGAGCGAGACGAAGCAGAACTGCTCGTTGTCGTGCGCAACGCTCTCGTCGCTGACGAGCGCCAGGATGTCCTCGTCGAAGATGTCGCTCTTTCGATCGGCAAGTTCCTTGAAGCGGGCGAAGGCGGAATTGATGTCGGCTTCGCTTTCCAGCGACACGCCGAGATCCTGCAGTCGCTGCTTGAAGGCATTGCGGCCCGACAGCTTGCCCAGGACGATCTTGTTGGCGCTCCAGCCCACGTCCTCGGCGCGCATGATCTCGTAGGTGTCGCGGGCCTTCAGCACGCCGTCCTGGTGGATGCCGCTGGCATGCGCGAAGGCGTTGGCGCCGACCACCGCCTTGTTCGGCTGGACCACGAAGCCGGTTGTCTGGCTGACCATGCGGCTGGCAGCGAGGATGTGCTTGGTGTCGATGTTCAGGTCCAGGCCGAAGTAATCCCTGCGGGTCTTCACCGCCATCACGATCTCTTCGAGCGAGCAATTGCCGGCACGCTCGCCCAGGCCGTTGATCGTGCATTCGACCTGGCGCGCCCCGCCGATCTTCACGCCCGCCAGCGAGTTGGCCACCGCCATGCCCAGGTCGTTGTGGCAATGCACGGACCAGACGGCCTTGTCGGAGTTCGGCACGCGCTCGCGCAGCGTGCGGATGAAATTGCCATAGAGCTCGGGGACCGCGTAGCCCACCGTATCCGGCACGTTGATGGTGGTCGCGCCCTCGGCGATGACGGCCTCGATCACCCGGCACAGGAAATCGACGTCGCTGCGGTAGCCGTCTTCCGGCGAAAACTCGATGTCGCCGCACAAATTGCGCGCGAACCGCACCGACAGCCTTGCCTGCTCCAGCACCTGCTCGGGCGACATCCGCAGCTTCTTTTCCATGTGCAGCGCCGACGTCGCGATGAAGGTGTGGATGCGCGCGCGGCTGGCGGGCTTGAGCGCCTCGGCCGCGCGGGAGATGTCGCGGTCGTTGGCGCGCGACAGCGAGCAGATCGTGGAATCCTTGATGGCGCCCGCAATCAACTGCACCGCCTCGAAGTCCCCGTTCGAACTGGCGGCAAAGCCAGCCTCGATCACATCCACCTTGAGGCGCTCGAGCTGGCGCGCGATCCGCAGTTTTTCGTCCTTCGTCATCGAAGCGCCCGGCGATTGCTCGCCATCGCGCAGGGTCGTGTCGAAAATGATCAGTTGGTCTGCCATGTGGACTCCTGTTTGGTGCGTTGGGCTTGCGCGCGCTGCAGCCCCGAAACGATGGCCTTGAGCGACGCCGAAACGATGTTGGCGTCGATGCCGACGCCGAACAGCGTCTGCTGCCCGACTCGCAGTTCGAGGTAGGCCACGGCCTGCGCGTTGGCGCCCGAGCCGATCGCGTGCTCATGGTAGTCGAGCACACGCAGCGTCTCTCCGGTCGCGACCGCCAGGCCTTCGACGAACGCGTCGATCGGCCCCGTCCCCGAACCCTGGATGCTCATGTTGCGTGAGCCGACCACCACGTCTGCCGCCAGCTTCACTCGCGCGCCTTCCGCGCCCCTCGCCTCTTCCAGCACCTGGTGCGTCGGCGCGGCGATGCTGCGGACCCCGTACTCGCGCTCGAACAGCTGGTACAGGTCCCGCGCGGTCAGCTCCTTGCCGGTGGCGTCCATCACGGTCTGCACCACCTGGCTGAATTCGATCTGCAGCCTGCGCGGCAGCTCCAGGCCGTACTCGCTTTCGAGCAGGTAGGAGATGCCGCCCTTGCCCGACTGGCTGTTGACGCGGATCACCGCTTCGTAGCTGCGGCCCAGGTCCTTGGGATCGAGCGGCAGGTAGGGCATGTCCCAGACGTCGCCCTCCTTGCGCGCGGCAAACGCCTTCTTGATCGCATCCTGGTGCGAGCCGGAGAACGAGGTGTAGACCAGGTCGCCGGCGTACGGATGGCGCGGATGCACGGGAAGCTGGTTGCAATGCTCCACCGTGCGGCGGATCTCGTCGATGTCGGAGAAGTCCAGTCCCGGATCGACGCCCTGGCTGTACAGGTTCAACGCGACATTGACCAGGTCCAGATTGCCGGTGCGCTCGCCGTTGCCGAACAGGCAGCCTTCCAGCCGGTCCGCGCCGGCCATCACGGCGAATTCGCCCGCCGCCGTTCCGGTGCCGCGGTCGTTGTGCGGGTGGACCGACAGCACGATAGCATCGCGCCGTGCGAGGTTGCGGTGCATCCATTCGATCATGTCGGCGAAGATGTTCGGCGTGGAATGCTCCACGGTCGAGGGCAGGTTGACGATGCACTTCTTCGCGGGCGTCGGCTGCCACACGTCCATCACCGCGTCGACGACACGCTTGGAGAACGCCAGCTCGGTGCCGGAGAACATCTCGGGCGAGTACTGGAAGGTCCAGTCGGTTTCCGGTTGCCGGGCCGCGAGATCGGCGAACAGGCGGGCCTGGCTGGTGGCCAGTTCGACGATGCCGTCCTCGTCCAGCCCAAGCACGACCCGGCGCATGACCGGAGCGGTCGCGTTGTACAGGTGAACGATCGCCCGCTTCGCGCCGTGCAATGCCTCGAAAGTGCGCTGGATCAATGGCTCGCGGGCCTGGGTCAGCACCTGGATCGTGACGTCGTCGGGCACCAGGTTGCCGTCGATGAGCTTGCGGACGAAGTCGAATTCCACCTGCGAGGCCGAGGGGAAGCCGACCTCGATCTCCTTGAACCCGATCTGCACCAGGGTCTCGAACATGCGCAGCTTGCGGGCGATGTCCATCGGCTCGATCAGGGCCTGGTTGCCGTCGCGCAGGTCGACGCTGCACCACACCGGAGGCCGGCTCAGGACGGCGTCGGGCCAGGTCCGGTCGGCGAGGCGCACCGGGGGAAAGGCGCGGTATTTGCTGGCAGCTTGCTTCAACATGGCGTGAGTCTCTCGAGGTTGGTGAACCCGCAGCCCCAAAACAAAACGGCCCGCTGCAGGTGCAAACGGGCCGTTGATCAGGTGTACGCGTGCGCTACCGTCTCCGCCCGGTGGGGGATAGCAGTAGGGCCAGCGAAATTCGGTTCATGAAAGCCAATGTATCACAGGTCCTGTCGTCCCCACGCAGTGCGGGACAACCGGCGGCTCACCTGTGCAGTCCGCTCTCTTCGGGTTCGTCGGTGGAAGTGCTGATCACGCTGGTCCGCTGGCCCTTGGCCTTGCGCCAGCCGTACACCGCGTAACCGGACAGCCCGTAGACGACGAACAGGCCGAACAGCACGATCGGCGGATGGATGTTGATGACGGCGATGCCCAGCGCGATCAGCACGATCACGGCAAAGGGCACGCTCTTTTTCATCTGCAGATCCTTGAAGCTGTAGAACGGCACGTTGGTGACCATCGTGAGGCCGGCGTAGAGCGCCACGGCGAACATGACCCAGGCCACTTCGTAGCCCTTGACCTCCAGGTCGTTCATCACCCAGATGAAGCCCGCGACCAGCGCGGCGGCGGCCGGCGAAGGCAGGCCCTGGAAATAGCGCTTGTCGACAACGCCGGTGTTGACGTTGAAGCGGGCCAGCCGCAGCGCGGCGCAGGCGCAGTAGACGAAAGCGGCGACCCAGCCCCAGCGGCCCAGGCCCTTGAGCGCCCATTCGTAGGCGATCAGCGCCGGCGCTGCGCCGAAGGACACCATGTCCGACAGCGAATCCATCTGCTCGCCGAAAGCGCTCTGGGTGTTGGTCATGCGGGCGACACGCCCGTCCAGGCTGTCGAGCACCATGGCGGTGAACACACCGGCCGCGGCCAGGTCGAAACGGCCGTTCATGGCCATCACGACGGCGTAGAAGCCGCCGAACAGGGCCGCCAGCGTGAACAGGTTGGGCAGGATATAGATGCCCTTGCGGCGCTTGCGCACCACGATCCCCACGGGGATGTCGCCAGGGAGAGAGTCGGATCCGTCGTGCATCGGTGCAGTTTAAGGTGAAAAGGGTCGCGCAAAAATAAAGCCGCCCGAAGGCGGCCGCCAAGGCAAGGGGCCGCTTCGGCGGTCCCTTGTTCTCTCCTCAGTTCCTGGTCTGGTCGACCAGCTTGTTCTTCTTGATCCAGGGCATCATGGCCCGCAGCTGCTCGCCCACGGTCTCGATCTGGTGCTCGCCCATGATCCGGCGGCGCGACAGCAGCGTCGGGGCGCCGGCGCGGTTTTCCAGGATGAAGTTCTTGGCGTACTCGCCGCTCTGGATGTCCTTGAGGACCTGCTTCATCACCTTCTTGGTCTCGTCCGTCACGATGCTCGGGCCGGTGACGTATTCGCCGTATTCGGCGTTGTTCGAGATCGAGTAGTTCATGTTGGCGATGCCGCCTTCATAGATCATGTCGACGATCAGCTTGAGCTCGTGCAGGCACTCGAAGTACGCCATCTCGGGCGCGTAGCCGGCTTCCACCAGCGTCTCGAAACCGGCCTTGATCAGTTCCACGGTGCCGCCGCACAGCACGGCCTGCTCGCCGAACAGGTCGGTCTCGGTTTCTTCGCGGAAGTTGGTCTCGATGATGCCGGCCTTGCCGCCGCCGTTGGCCATCGCATAGCTCAGCGCCAGGTCGCGGGCCTTGCCGCTCTTGTCCTGCTGCACCGCGACCAGGTGGGGCACGCCGCCGCCTTGTGCGTAGGTGCCGCGGACCGTGTGGCCGGGGGCCTTGGGAGCGACCATCCACACGTCGAGGTCGGCGCGGGGCGTGACGAAGCCGTAGTGCACGTTGAAGCCGTGCGCGAACACCAGCGAGGCGCCCTGCTTGATGTTGGGCTCGACGTCCTTCTTGTAGACCTCGGCGATCTGCTCGTCGGGCAGCAGGATCATCACGACGTCGGCGGACTTCACCGCATCGGCCACTTCGGCGACCTTCAGGCCGGCCTTCCCCACCTTGGGCCAGGACGCGCCGCCCTTGCGCAGGCCGACCACGACCTTGACGCCGCTGTCGTTCAGGTTCTGCGCATGGGCATGGCCTTGCGAGCCGTAGCCGATGATGGCAACCGTCTTGCCCTTGATCAGGCTCAGGTCGCAGTCCTTGTCGTAATAAACCTTCATGGTTCTCTCTCCGGGTTGAATTCAAAAATATCGCCGTTCGTCCTGAGCCTGTCGAAGGGCTCAAGCAACCCCTGCACGCGGCAAGGGCTTCGACAGGCTCAGCCCGAACGGACGGGCGGCTGAGCCCTGCTTTCCTCAGACCCTCAGCACGCGCTCGCCACGGCCGATGCCGCTGGCTCCGGTCCGCACCGTCTCGAGAATCGCGGCGCGGTCGATCGCCTCCAGGAAGGCGTCGTTCTTGCCCTGGTCGCCCGTGAGTTCGATGGTGTAGCTTTTCTCCGTGACGTCGATGATGCGGCCGCGGAAGATGTCGGCCATGCGCTTCATCTCCTCGCGCTCCTTGCCGACGGCGCGCACCTTCACCATCATGAGTTCCCGCTCGGTGTAGGCGCCTTCGGTCAGGTCGACGACCTTGACCACCTCGATCAGCCGGTTCAGGTGCTTGGTGATCTGCTCGATCACCTCGTCCGAGCCCGCCGTCTGGATCGTCATGCGCGAGAGCGACGGATCTTCGGTCGGCGCGACGGTGAGCGATTCGATGTTGTAGCCGCGGGCGGAAAACAGGCCGACGACGCGGGAAAGCGCGCCGGGTTCGTTTTCCAGCAGCACTGCGATGATGTGTTTCATGTTTGGGTGATTCCTCTTTTCGGTGCCCTCCCCGCCCGGCGGTAACCGGACGGCTCGGCAGCCAATAGATTCATTCAGGAAGCCGTGTCCGCGAAGCGGACCGGCTTGTCGTCCGTCAAAGGTCTTCCGACCCCAGCAGCATCTCGGTGATGCCCTTGCCGGCTTTCACCATGGGGAAGACGTTCTCGGTCGGATCGGTACGGAAGTCCATGAAGACCGTGCGATCCTTGAGCTTGCGCGCCTCGCGCAGCGCCGGCTCGACGTCGCGCGGGTCCTCGATCAGCATGCCGACGTGGCCATAGGCCTCGGCCAGCTTGACGAAGTTAGGCAGCGCGTCCATGTAGCTGTGGCTGTAGCGGCCTTCATAGTCGATCTCCTGCCACTGCCGCACCATGCCGAGGTAGCGGTTGTTCAGCGCGCAGATCTTGATCGGGGTGTTGTATTGCAGGCAGGTCGACAGCTCCTGGATGCACATCTGCACCGAACCCTCGCCGGTGATGCAGAACACCTCGCTGTCCGGCTTCGCCAGCTTGATGCCCATCGCGTACGGGATGCCGACGCCCATCGTGCCCAGGCCACCGGAGTTGATCCAGCGGCGCGGCTCGTCGAAGCGGTAGTACTGCGCCGCCCACATCTGGTGCTGGCCGACGTCCGAGGTCACATAGGTGTCCGCATCCTTGGTCATGTTCCACAGCGTCTCGACGACGTACTGCGGCTTGATGACTTCCGTGTTCTTGCGGTCGTAGCGCAGGCAGTCGCGCTTGCGCCAGGTCTCGATGGTGTCCCACCAGGCGGCCAGCGCGCCCGCGTCCGGCCGGGTGGGCGTTTCGCGGATCATCGCGATCAGTTCGGTGAGCACGTCCTTCACGTCGCCGACGATCGGGATGTCGACCTTCACGCGCTTGGAGATGCTCGACGGGTCGATGTCGATGTGGATGATCTTGCGTTCGTTCTGCGCGAAGTGCTTGGGATTGCCGATCACGCGGTCGTCGAAGCGCGCGCCCACCGCAAGCAGCACGTCGCAGTTCTGCATCGCGTTGTTGGCTTCGATGGTGCCGTGCATGCCGAGCATGCCGAGGAACTTGCGGTCGCTGGCCGGATACGCGCCCAGGCCCATCAGGGTGTTGGTGCAGGGGAAGCCCAGCATGTCGACCAGCGTGCGCAGCTCCTGCGACGCGTTGCTCAGGATGACGCCGCCGCCGGTGTAGATGTAGGGCCGCTTGGCCGCCAGCAGCAGCTGCAGGGCCTTGCGGATCTGGCCGCCGTGGCCCTTGCGCACCGGGTTGTACGAGCGCATCTCCACCTTGTCCGGGTAGCCGGTGTAGGTGGCCTTGTTGAACGACACGTCCTTCGGGATGTCCACCACCACCGGACCCGGACGGCCGGTGCGGGCGATGTGGAAGGCCTTCTTCATGACCGACGCGACGTCGCGGGCGTCCTTGACCAGGAAGTTGTGCTTGACGATGGGACGCGTGATGCCGACGGTGTCGCATTCCTGGAACGCATCCAGGCCGATCGCGGCGGTGGGCACCTGCCCGGTGATGATCACCATTGGGATGCTGTCCATGTACGCCGTCGCGATGCCGGTCACGGCATTGGTGACGCCCGGTCCCGAAGTGACCAGCGCAACGCCGACGTTGCCGGTGGCGCGGGCATAGCCGTCCGCGGCATGGACCGCGGCCTGCTCGTGGCGCACGAGCACGTGCTGGATGGTGTCCTGCTTGTAGAAGGCGTCGTAGATGTGCAGGACGGCGCCGCCGGGATAGCCCCAGACGTACTTGACGCTCTCGGCCTGCAGGGCCTTGACGAGGATTTCGGCACCACGCAGCTCCTGGGATGCCCCAGTCGACGCCGCGGCGGCCGAAGTGATTTCAGCTTTGGAGATTTCCATGATCAACCTTTGTGAATTTCTCTGACGAAAAACCTAGGGTGCCCCTTCACACGCTCTCGTGAAGCTGTGTCGGGACTTAGAACCCAAAACCATGGGCGGGCCAATCGCACCGCCGGACCAGGGCTCGTTTGCCTTTTGACTTGCAAGGCGCATTATCGCACTGCAGCAGAACCCGTCCGGCCAAAGCCTGCGGGCGATGCGATAATTTGCGGCTTTCACGCCGCACGAGGCGTGCAGCGCCCCCCGAAAACGAGACAAACCGGCCATCCAGCCCGGTCCCGATTCCTTGGCAACCGAACGAGAACTCTCCGACTTCCTCAAAAGCGTCGAAAAACGGGCTTTCAAGCGCTCGGTCTATCACGTTCGGGACGAGGAAGCGGCGCTCGACATCGTGCAGGACAGCATGATGAAGCTCGCGGAGCACTACGGCGACAAGCCTCCCAACGAGTTGCCGATGCTGTTCCAGCGCATCCTGTCGAACTGCACGCTCGACTGGTTCCGCCGGCAGAAGACCCGCAACGCCCTGTTTTCGAACATGAGCGACTTCGAATCTGCCTCGGAGGACGGGGATTTCGACTTGCTGGAAACTTATGCCTCGTCCGACAGCTCACAACAGGTGGAGAGCGCCGAGGATTCGACCCGCCGGGCCCAGGTGCTGCGGGAGATCGAAACGGAGATCCTCGAGCTGCCTGGCCGTCAACGCGAAGCCTTCCTGATGCGTTATTGGGAGGATATGGACGTGGCCGAAACGGCGGCGGCCATGGGTTGTTCGGAAGGCAGCGTCAAGACGCATTGCTCCCGGGCGGTCCAGGCCCTCAGTAAAGCACTGAAGGCAAAGGGAATACAACTATGAACACCACGCACCAACAAGACGCGTTCCGGGCCCAGGACAGGTTCGGTCGCCAAGTGGCTGCCCGTTTGTCCGCGGGGACGGCCGAGTTGCCCTATCACGTCACCGAGCGCCTTCGCGCCGCCCGCGCCCAGGCCATGGCACACCGCAAGCTGGCGTCGGCCCAGACGGCGCCCGCGCTTGCATCCGCCGGTGCAGGCGCAGCGACGCTGGGCTTCGGCGACGAAGGCGTGAGCTGGTGGAACCGCATCGCTTCGGCCCTGCCGCTGCTGGTGCTCGCGGCCGGCCTGGTCGCCATCCATGTGGTCCAGAACGAGCGGCGCGCCAGCGAAGTGGCCGAGGTGGACGCAGCCATCCTGACGGATGACCTCCCCCCTGCCGCCTATGCCGATCCGGGCTTCACCCAGTTTCTCCGATCCGGCAGCGCGGAATAACTGCGGATCCCATGCCCGTTCCCCTCGCCGCGCCCTTGCCCCGGCCTGAGCCGCCGGCTGCGGGCCCCCTGCTCCTGGTTTGCGCGTTCTGCCTGCTGGCAGGGCTCGCCGCTGCACCTCTCCTGAGCCATGCCCAAGCCGCCGACGGCGCCACCGTCATGGGCGCGGGAACGGCCAAGGCAGCAGCATCCGCACCGGCCCGCAATTCCTCGGCCGCAGGTGCCGCTGTCCGCGCGACAAAGAGCCCAGGCTCCCCGACCAGCCCGCTCTGGAGCGAATTGACCCCACCCCAGCAGCAGGCGCTCGCGCCGCTGGCCGGCGCCTGGCCGACCATCAGCGAAGCGCAGAAACGCAAATGGCTGGTGATCTCGCAAAGCTACGTGCGCCTGCCACCTTCGGAACAAACCAAGCTTCACAGCCGGATGACGGACTGGGTGGCGCTCAGCCCGCAGCAGCGGGTCCAGGCGCGCCTGAACTTCGCCGAGACCAAGCAGCTGGCGCCGGACGAGAAGAAGGCCAAGTGGGAGGCCTACCAGGCCTTGCCGCCAGAACAAAAGCGCAAGCTGGCGGCCGGCGCCGCTTCCGCAGCCAAGCCGCCCTCGACGGCAGCTGCCGTGAAGCCGGTGCCGCCGCAGAAGCTGGCGACCGTTCCCAAGGCCGGGGACGCCAAGCCGCCCCGCATCGCCGCCGCCCCCAACCAGGTGGACCACAACACGCTGCTGCCGCAGCAGGTCCCGCCTGCGACGCTCGCCCCCAGCAATTGAAAGCGCCGGATTTGCTGATTGCGCCGGCCCTGCCGCGCCGCATGGCCTGCATGCTCTACGAAAGCACGCTGGTATTCGGCATTGCCGTGGGCGGTGGCCTCGTGTTCAGCATCGCTGCCGGGATGCGCAATGGCATGGACGAAAGACGTCCGCTGTTCATCGCATTCCTGGTCGTGTTGCTCGGCATCTACTTCGTCTGGTGCTGGGTGCGCGGCCAAACCCTGGCGATGAAGACGTGGAAGATCCGCGTCGTCGATCGCCATGGCCGCCCGCCGGGGCAGTTGCGGGCGCTGTTCCGGTTTGCCTGCTGCTGGCTCTGGGTGCTTCCGCCATTGGCCTTGCTGTCGCACACCAGGATGCCGGCCGCAAGCATGTTCGGCGTCGTGCTGGGATGGGTCGCGGTCTGGGCTCTTTCCAGCAACTTCCACCCGCAGCGCCAGTTCTGGCACGACGTGCTGGCCGGAACCCGGCTGGTTCCCGCCGACTCTGCCCAGGCATGACCGCCCACCTGCCAGCCGGACCAGTGGCCTGCGCGACAATCCTGCCCATGTCCCTGCCTCCGCAAGTCCTCCCTGAAGCCAACCCGCAAAAGCTGCGCACGGGATTGAACCGCATCTGGCACGCCGCCGGCTATTCGCTTGCGGGGCTGCGCGCCGGCTGGGCCGAACCGGCCTTTCGCCAGGAAGCGATCGCCTCCATCGTGCTGCTGCCGGCGTCCTTCTGGCTGGCGCGCAGCTGGGTCGAGGCTGCACTGCTGGCCGGCTCGGTGCTGATCGTGATGATCGTCGAACTGCTCAACACCGGCATCGAGACCGTGGTCGACCGCATCGGGCCGGAATGGCACAAGCTGTCCAAGCGCGCCAAGGACATGGGCAGCGCATCGGTGCTGCTCAGCCTCGTGCTGTGCGGCGGGATCTGGCTGGCCGCCCTGTGGCAGCGTTTCGGTTCATGAAGCCGCCGTTTTCCGTCTGCGTCTACTGCGGCTCGCGCACCGGAGCAACGCCCGAATTCGTCGCGCTTGCCCGCGAAGTGGGGAACTGGATCGGCGCCGCCGGCGGACAGCTGGTGTACGGCGGCGGCAACAACGGCCTGATGGGCGTGGTGGCGGACGCCACGCTCGCCAGCGGCGGCCGGGTGATCGGCGTCATCCCGAAGGCGCTGGTCGAGCGTGAATTCGCCAAGCTCGATTGCACCGAGCTGCACGTCGTCGACACGATGCACGAACGCAAGCAGATGATGGCCGAGCACGCCGACGCCTTTCTGGCGCTTCCGGGCGGCATCGGCACCTTCGAGGAACTGTTCGAGGTCTGGACCTGGCGCCAGCTCGGCTACCACGACAAGCCGATCGGCGTGCTGAACGCCGGGGACTACTACACGCCGCTACTGGCGTTCCTGCGCTCGAGCGTGGCCCACGGCTTCATGAACGAATGGCAGATGGGACTGGTGCGCGTGGACGCCGATCCCGTTGCCCTGCTCCAGCACTTGGTGCGGGACGGCAGCGCCAGCACGGGCGCGGCCGACCTGCGGGACATCTGAGGCCGGTCAGACCGCCGATTCGTCGGTCTCGCCGGTGCGGATGCGCACCACCCGCTCGACGCTGGTGACGAAGATCTTGCCGTCGCCGATCTTGCCGGTGCGGGCGGCCTTGACGATCTCGTCGACGCAGCGCTCGACGTCGTCGTCCTTCACGACAACTTCGACCTTCACCTTGGGCAGGAAGTCGACGACGTATTCGGCTCCGCGATACAGCTCCGTGTGGCCCTTCTGCCGGCCGAAACCCTTGACTTCGGTCACCGTCAGGCCGGTGACGCCGCATTCGGCGAGCGCTTCCCGGACCTCCTCGAGCTTGAACGGTTTGACGATGGCGGTAATTTGTTTCATGGTGTGTCCTGTCGAGGTTCAGGCACGGAATTTACCAGTGATCGGATATCTCCAGTCTTTTCCGAAGCTGCGATGCGTCACACGGATGCCCACCGGCGCCTGCCTGCGCTTGTATTCGTTGATGCGGATCAGCCGCGCGACCCGCTCCACCACGGCGCGGTCGAAGCCCTGCGCGATGATTTCCTCCACCCCCTGGTCGTTCTCCATGTAGCGCTCCAGGATCGCGTCCAGGATCTCGTAGGGCGGCAGGCTGTCCTGGTCGACCTGGTCGGGACGCAGTTCGGCGCTGGGCGGCCGCGTGATGATGCGCTCGGGGATGGGGTTGGCGCCCGTGCCATAGGGATCGTTCGCGTTGCGCCAGGCCGCCAGCTTGAACACCGACGTCTTGAGCACGTCCTTGATCACCGCGAAGCCGCCCGCCATGTCGCCGTACAGCGTGCAGTAGCCGGTCGCCATCTCGCTCTTGTTGCCTGTGGTCAGCACGATGGTGCCGAACTTGTTCGACAGCGCCATGAGCATCACGCCGCGGATGCGGGCCTGGATGTTCTCCTCGGTCGTGTCCTCGGGCAGGCCCCTGAACTCGCCGGCCAGCGAGGCCTTGAAGGCTTCGAACTCCGGCACGATCGAGATCTCGTCGTAGCGCACGCCCAGGCGCGCCGCCATGTCGCGCGCGTCGATCCAGGAGATGTCCTGCGTGTAAGGGGAGGGCATCATCACGGCCCGGACCTTGTCGCGCCCCAAAGCATCGACCGCGATCGCCATCACCAGGGCCGAATCGATGCCGCCCGACAGGCCGAGGATCACGCCCGGAAAGCCGTTCTTGCCGACGTAGTCGCGCACGCCCAGGACCAGCGCGTCCCAGAGGTCCGCCTCCCGGCTGCGGTCCTCCACGATCGGGCCGCTCAGGCGCAGCGGCGCATCGCCGCCGCCTTCGGCCTGGATGCAGAACAGGTCTTCGCGAAAGCCCGGCGCGCGCGCCGCCAGGGTTCCGTCCGCATTGACGGCGAAGGAGGCGCCGTCGAACACGACCTCGTCCTGGCCGCCGACGAAGTGCGCATAGGCCAGCGGCAAACCGACCGCGAGTGCGCGGTCCGCCATGCGCGCGAAGCGCTCGCCGCCCTTGCCGATGTGGAACGGCGAGGCGTTGATCACCACCAGCATCTCGGCGCCCGATTCCTTGGCCAGCAGGGCCGGCTCATCGAACCAGGCGTCTTCGCAGATCAAGAGGCCGACGTTCACGCCCTCGACCTGGAACACGCAGACGCCCTGGCCGGGGGTGAAATAGCGGCGCTCGTCGAAGACTTGGTAGTTGGGCAGTTCGCGCTTGGCGTAGGTCTCGAGCACCTTGCCGTTGCTCAGGACGCTGGCGGCGTTGAAGCGCCGCTGGACCGCCACCGATTTGCTGCGGATGTCGCCGCCGGTGGGATGGCCGACCACGACGTGCAGGTCCTTTAACCCGGCGAGCTCGCGGGCCACCGTTTTCACGGCATCATCACAGGCCGCGATGAAGGCCGGCCGCAGGAACAGGTCCTCGGCCGCATAGCCGCAGATCGACAGTTCCGGCGTGAGCACCAGGCGGGCCCCCTGCTCATAGGCCGTGCGCGCGGCGGCGATGATCTTCTGCGCATTGCCCGGCATGTCGCCGACCAGGAAATCGAGTTGGGCAATACAGAGTTTGAGGGCCATGGCAGCAGTGAAAAAAAGCTCGAACGATTATGTCACCCGGGTGCTGGGCTCGCCGCTGGAGATCGACGCAGTGCAATGGAACGCGCTGCTGGCTGAGCAGCAGGCGCCGACGCCCTTCATGCGCCACGACTACCTGGCGGCGCTCGACCAGAGCGAGAGCGCCACGCCCAAAGCCGGCTGGACGCCCCGCTTCGTCACCCTGTGGCGCGGCGAGCAGCTGCAGGCGGCCTGCGCCCTGTACCTGAAGGCCCATTCGTACGGCGAGTACGTATTCGACTGGGCCTGGGCCAATGCGTACGAACAGCACGGCCTGGCCTACTACCCCAAGGCGCTGGCCGCGGTGCCGTTCACTCCGGTGCCAGGCTCACGGCTGCTGGCGCGCGACCCCGCGGCGCGCCGCGCATTGGTCGACGCCGTGCTCGCGTGGTGCAAGCAGGAAAAGCAGTCGTCGTTCCACCTGCTGTTCGCAGCGCCCGATGACGTTGCCGCGTGCGAGCAAGCGGGCCTGATGCTTCGCCACACAGTGCAGTTCCACTGGACGCAACGCGATGAGCAGCCGTGGACCAGCTTCGACGATTTCCTGGCCAGCCTGGCGCAGGAAAAGCGCAAGAAGATCCGGCAGGAGCGGCGCAAGGTGGCCGAGGCCGGCGTCACGTTCCGCTGGAGCCGCGGCGCCGACATCGCGCAGAAGGACTGGAATTTCTTCTACCGCTGCTACGAGCGCACCTACTACGAACACGGCAACGCGCCTTACCTCACGCGCGACTTCTTTCGCCGCATGGCCAGCACCATGCCGGAGAACTGGCTGCTGTTCGTGGCCGAGCGGGCCGGCAAGCCGCTGGCGTGCAGCCTGATCGCGATCGATTCGACGCCGTCTTCCGTGGACGGGAAACCGGCCGCGTACGGCCGCTACTGGGGTGCGCTGGAGCGGGTGGACTGCCTGCACTTCGAGGCCTGCTACTACCAGCCGCTGCAGTGGTGCATCGAGAACGGCTTCGGCCGTTTCGAAGGCGGCGCCCAGGGTGAACACAAGATGGCGCGGGCGCTGATGCCGGTGAAGACCACCAGCTGCCACTGGCTGGCGCATCCTGCGTTCGCCGATGCGGTGGCGCGCTTCCTGGAGAAAGAGGGCAAGGGAATCGAGAACTATCTCGAGCACCTCGACGAGCGCAGCCCGTTCCGGCGCGCTTCCGGGGCAGGGGGGTGAGTAAGGAAGCGTTGGGCTACCATGGCAGCCATGACACGCATCGTCGGCCATCGCGACCGCTCGGAGTTCGTTCTCGACCCGGTGGATGCCCTGCGCCAGGGTCGCGTTGTGGATGCCATGCTGGCCGCGGCCAGACCGAAGGCAGGGCGCGGGGTAGTGAGGGCCACCCATCGCAAGTTCAATGAACTGGATGACCTGCGCCAGCTGGTAGCGGCTCGCCGCCTGAATCCCGGCGCTTGACCCATGGGGCCGGACCCGTTGCTCAAGTTGCTGGAGCGTTTCCAGGCCGAGGGCGTGCAGTACATCCTGGTCGGGGGACAAGCGGTTCGCCTCAACGGCTTCGTGCGCGCCACCGAAGACATCGACATCCTGCTGCCCTCTTCCATCGACAACGGCCGCAAGGTCATCAAGGCCCTGGATTTCCTCGCTTCCAGCAAGGACCTGGATCCCCAGTGGTTCGAAGTCACCGCCGGTGAGCCGGAGAACATTCGCGTGGCAGACGATCTCCTGATCGACCTGCTGTTTGCCGCCAATGGACAGACCTTCGAAAGCCTGGCCGGGCATGTGCGGGTTTTGACGGTGGAAGGCGTGGAGGTGCGCACGCTGGACATCGAGGGCCTGCTCAAGACGAAGACCGACTACCGGGACAAGGACCGCATCGACCGCGAGGCGCTCGAACGGCTGCGCAAGCAGCTGTAAGTGGCAGCGCTCCTTCCCCGCCTGACCCGCGACGCCTCAAGCTTTGACTGTGCGCTTGAAGACGACCGCGCCGCTTGCCAGCGCCACACCCGCTGCCACCGTCGTTGCCACGAGCAACGTGTCCCAGCCGGCCGGCTCGCCAGCAAGGGAAGCAGCAGGATCGCGCACCAACCATTGACGACTGCCGCTCCCTGCAATGGCGACAGGCCGCTGCGCCGAAATGCAAGCGTGTATCCCGCCCACAGCATGGCCGCCTGCCGGAAAAACCAGGCGCTGGCCGGGGGCTAGATAGGCCGGGCTCCGACCCGTCGTGCCTGCATGGAAGCGCACGCGTTCCACCCGCAAGCCGTTGTCGTCCAAAAGCAGGGCGCGACTTGCGGCATCGGCGCGAGTCACCCCTGCGAGGCGCCGTCAACGCCCCTTGCGAGGCGGCTTGGCGGCGCCGGTGACGCGCGGCGGCAGGCCGGTGTGCTGGGTCAGCATGCGGCCCTTCACAGGAGTCGACGACCTCAGTGCGACCGGCGCGGCGGTTGAGTTCTTGCGCCGCGCGCTGGTGTAGCCGCCGTCGGTGAGCGGCTGGAAGGTCGGGATCAGGTGGTGCTTGCCGTTGCCGATCAGGTCGGCCCGGCCCATCGCCTTCAGCGCCTCGCGCAACAACGGCCAGTTGTTGGCATCGTGGTAGCGCAGGAAGGCCTTGTGCAGCCGCCGGCGTTTCTCGCCCCGGACGATGTCCACGCTGTCGTCCGCCGTCGCCTCACGCCGCACCTTGCGCAGCGTGTTGCGGCCGCTGTGGTACATCGCGGTGGCTGTCGCCATCGGACTGGGATAGAAGGTCTGCACCTGGTCGGCGCGAAAGCCGTTCCTCTTCAGCCACAGCGCCAGGTTCATCATGTCCTCGTCGCTCGTTCCCGGATGGGCGGCGATGAAGTACGGGATCAGGTACTGCTTCTTGCCGGCTTCGGCGCTGTACTTCTCGAACATCGCCTTGAACTTGTCGTAGCTGCCGATGCCGGGCTTCATCATCTTTGTGAGCGGCCCCTGCTCGGTGTGCTCGGGCGCGATCTTCAGATAGCCGCCGACGTGGTGCTGCACCAGTTCCTTGACGTACTCGGGCGATTGCACGGCCAGGTCGTAGCGCAGGCCCGAGCCGATCAGGATCTTCTTCACGCCCTTGAGCGCCCGGGCGCGCCGGTACATGTGGATCAGCGCGCTGTGGTCCGTGTTCAGGTTCGAGCAGATGCCGGGATAGACGCAGCTGGGCTTGCGGCATGCCGCTTCGATCTCCGGCGTCTTGCAGCCGATGCGGTACATGTTGGCCGTCGGGCCGCCCAGGTCGGAGATGACGCCGGTGAAGGCCGGGATCTTGTCGCGGATCTCCTCGATCTCGCGGATCACGGAATCTTCGCTTCGGCTCTGGATGATCCGGCCCTCATGCTCGGTGATCGAGCAGAAGGTGCAGCCGCCGAAACAGCCCCGCATGATGTTCACGCTGAAGCGGATCATTTCCCATGCCGGGATCTTGGTGGCGTTCTCGTGGCTGCCCTGCTCGTCGGCATAGGCGGGGTGCGGGCTGCGCGCATACGGCAGGTCGAAGACATAGTCCATCTCCGCCGTGGTCAGCGGGATCGGCGGCGGGTTCAGCCAGACGTCGCGGTCGCCGTGCGCCTGCACCAGCGCCCGCGCATTGCCCGGATTGGTTTCCAGGTGCAGCACGCGATTGGCGTGGGCGTAGAGCACGGGGTCGCTCTTGACCTGCTCGAAGGAAGGCAGGCGGATGACGGTGCGGTCGCGTGGCGGGACCTTGAGCTTGACCTTGGGGTTGGGCACGAAGGTCAGCGGCTGGATCGCCGGATCGGCCGCGGGAATGCCGCTGCCCTCTTCTTTCGTACAGGTGCTGCCCTGCGCCTGCGCCTGTTCCGAGGTGGTCTGGTACGGATTGATGTGGTCTTCCACCCGCCCCGGCTGATCGACCTCGGTCGAATCGATCTGGAACCAGCCTTCGGGCTTGGCCCGCTGGACGAAGGCCGTGCCGCGCACGTCCGTGATCTCGTGCACCGGCTCTTTGGCCGCGAGCCGGTGCGCGATCTCCACGATCGCGCGCTCGGCGTTTCCGTACAGCAGCAGGTCGCACTTGGCATCCGTGACGATGGAGCGACGCACCTTGTCGGACCAGTAGTCGTAATGCGCGATGCGGCGCAGGCTGCCTTCGATGCCGCCCAGGACGATCGGGACGTCCTTGTAGGCCTCGCGGCAGCGCTGGCTGTAGACGATGGCCGCGCGGTCCGGCCGCTTGCCGCCAACGTCGCCCGGCGTGTAAGCGTCGTCGCTTCGAATCTTCCGATCCGCCGTGTAGCGGTTGATCATCGAATCCATGTTGCCGGCGGTGACGCCGAAGAACAGGTTCGGCTTTCCCAGCGCCTTGAACGGGTCGGCGCTGTGCCAGTCGGGCTGCGAAATGATGCCGACCCGGAAGCCCTGCGCTTCCAGCACCCGGCCGATCACCGCCATGCCGAAGCTGGGATGGTCGACATACGCATCCCCGGTCACGACGATGATGTCGCAGCTGTCCCAGCCGAGCGCGTCCATCTCAGCCCGGCTCATCGGCAGGAACGGCGCCGTGCCGAAGCGGCTCGCCCAGTACTTGCGGTAGCTGGTGATGGGTTTCGCGGCGCGCGCGAAAAAGGAAACGTCGACAGGGGCGTTCAATTGGGCTTTCGGGGAACCGCGTATTTTAAGTGCCCGCGCGTTCTCACGTGTTTGTGGGTGTTTGTCAGGGCCTGGCGGTTGCTGAACTGCATGAGCTCCCGGGCTCGCGGGCGCCTACCTCTGCTGCCGCTCGCCGCGGGGGCCGTCCCGCTGCCAGTCGCGCCGGCCCTCGCCTCGCTGGTCCGGCCCGTCCTGGCGCGACCCTTGAGGATCGGGCGCAGGCCGTTGGACCAGGCCGGGCGGACGCCGGCCCGGTTCCGGCATTGAGCGGCGCGGTCCGATAGTCGCCGCTTCCTGCGGCAGGCGGGGGTGTTCAGGCCGGACATCGCGCGGCAGATGCGGGCGCGGCCCCGGCCAGGCACGGTGACGCTGACGCCAGCTGTCGCGATCCCGATACCAGGGCCGGTCGCGGTAGTAGCGGGGCCAGTAGTCGTCCAGGACGAACCCCAGCGCGCCGATGCCGATGACCGTGCCGTAACTCGACAGCGGGACGACCGCGCCCTGGTACGGGTACTGGAGGTCGCCCGCCTCCGCCCAGCCGCGGACGGCGCCCGCGACCACGTCGCACCAGCTGTAGTCCTCCAGGCAGCCCTGGACCAGCACCTGCATGCCGCGCGGCAGGACCGTGACCGCCGGATAGTCCGGCGCCGGTCCGGCGCGCAGGTCGCCGTCCCTGGCCATGAAGGCAGGCGTTCCCTGCGCCTGGGCGGCGAACGATGCCGCCGCGATTGCCAGCGCGAAAAAAGCCGATGCTGCCGTGTGTCTCATGGTGACCTCTGCACGGCATGGATGCCGCTCCCTGCAATCTACCCGGGTCCGCGCTCGTGCGGGAACCGGCATTCAGCCGCCCGCGTGCGCGATGAGGCGATCGAGCATGGCTCCGAGCTGCTTTTGTTCGGCCACGCTGAGGCAGCCGAAGATCTGCTGGTTGCGCAGCGCGATCAGCTTCATCACGCCGTTCCAGAGCTTGCGTCCGGCCGGCGTCAGGCTCAGCACCACGCCGCGGCCGTCGCTCTCGCTGGCCTGCTTGACGACCAGTCCGCGGTCGACGAGCGCTTGCGCCGCGCGGCTTGCCTGCGCCTTGTTCAGGTTCGCGCTGGAAGCGAGTGTGACGACCGACGCGGCGCCGAACTGGCCGATCGCCGCCAGGCAGCGCGCCTGGCCCACCGGCAATCCGAGCTCCTGCGCATAGGCATCGCTGCTGCCGCGGTCCGTCAGCTTGCCGACCCGGTGCAGGCGCCAGGTCAGGAACCGGTCCAGCGGCGGGCCGGCGCCGCGATCAACCGCCACGCTGCGCCTCGGCATGGCACTGCGCCTGCACGTTGGAGATCAGCGGCAGCACGTCGGAGGCTGCCGGAAAGCGGGCCATCAGCGACAGGCACAGCATCGAAAGGAACAGCTCGCTGCGCTGCGGTCCGACCTCGGCCAGCGCTTCGCACATGGCGGTGTAACTGAGATCGAGATCGGCATCGGTCATGGAGCAATTCCTTGTTCTTCCAGGGCTGCCAGCACAGGCTGCGGCTGCAGCCCGCGCCAGCGGCCCATCACGTAACCATCCGGGCGCACCAGCACCAGGCCCTCGCCGGTGTCGCCCAATCCGTAACGTTGCCGCGCCTGGCCGAGGTTGTCGGCCTCCCGCGGGATGTCGAGCACACCGATGCCATGGGCTGTGAGTCCGGAGATCGCCTCGGGCAGAGCGCCGTCGGCGAAGACCAGGCAAACGAAATCTTTCCCGAACGCCTGCGTCAGGTGGAAAGGCCCTTTCGCGCCGGTGAGCAGCGCCTCGGGCGCCGGTTGCCCGGGCGCGGCCAGTTCGCTGGTCCAGGCATCGGCCTGCGGGACGTTCAGCGGCGAGCCGGCGTAGGAAACCGGCGCCGACTGGCGCGGGTTGATCAGCGGACGCAGCTTCTCGTCGCTCACGGCCAGCCGCAGGGTCGCTTCGCGCATCAGCCTGAAGGCAAAGTTCGGCGGCGCCATGAACTCCGTGCTCTTTGCGCCGTAGGCGATGTTTTCCCGCGCGGCGTGGACGCGTTCGACCGAATAGCTATCGAGCAGCGCGTCACCGGCCTGGCCCTGCAGCACGGCGGCGAGCTTCCAGGCCAGGTTGCCGGCGTCGTCCAGGCCGGAGTTCAGGCCCCGCACGCCGAAGATGGGGACAAGGTGGGCCGCGTCGCCGGCGAAGAACACGCGGCCCGCGCGGTAGCCTGGCAGCGTCAGGCACTTGGCGTTGTAGATCGAGATCCACAGCGGCTTCCAGGGCTCGTCTTCCCCGATCATGGCCAGGTGGCTCTGGACGCGAGGCAGCACGTTCTCCGGCTTGATGGCTTCGACCGGGTCCTCGTCGTCGCGCACCTGGTAGTCGATGCGCCAGACATCGTCCGGCTGGCGGTGCATCAGCAGCGTGGAGCCGGGATTGGACGGCGGATCGAACCAGGCCAGCCGCTCGACGGGTCGCTTGGTCTTTTGCACGATGTCGACGATGACATAGCGGCCTTCGTACTGCGTGCCTTCGAACTGGAGGCCGAGCTGCTCGCGCACCGTGCTGCGCCCACCGTCGCAGGCGACGAGATAGTCGCAGCGCAGGCTGTGCAGCCCGTCCGCATCGCGCACCTGCACGTCGGCGCCCTGCCCGTCGGCTCGCACGGTTTCCACCCGGCTGGACCAGCGCACGTCGGCCAGGCGCGGACCGTTCTGCCCGGCCCGGTGCACGAATTCCTCGACATAGAACTGCTGGATGTTGACCATGGGCGCGAAGCGCTGCGTCGGCTCCGACGGCATCTGGAAGTGCAGGACCTCGGTGTCGCGCCAGTAGCTGCGTCCGCCGGTCCACGGCAGACCCTTGGCGACCAGCGCATCCGCAGCGCCGGCCCAGCCCAGGATTTCCTGCGAGCGGCGCGACACGCAGATCGCGCGGCTGCCGCTGCAATAGCCCTCGTCGGCCTCGACGACCAGGCTGGCGACGCCCCGGCGCGCCAGCAGTGCGGCCAGCGTCAGCCCAACGGGGCCGCCACCGGCGATGAGCACGGGAACGTGGGAAGGTAGCGGAGTCGACGCCATGTGGCCAGGTGGTTGCATCCGCAACTATACGCCAACTGGTTGCGCACGCAACCAGTTACCGGACGTCCGTCCCCGCGCCGCGGCGGGCTTACATGCGCTTGCGCAGCTGGCCGCGGATCTCGCCGCCCGGGAACCTGGCGCTGTGGATGTTCACGTAGTACAGCCCGGCTGCGAGGTCGGCGTACTGCGCCGGCGTGATCGTCGTTTCGCCCATGATGGGCTGCGCATTCAGGTCGCCGGTGAACGGAATCACGACGGGCGCGTTCTGGCCCACCGGGGCCGGGCCGTGGATATGGGCGCCGGTGGCCGGGCCGGTGAGGCCGGAATAGGTCACTTTCCAGGTGAGCTTGTTGCTGTTCTCGTTGAACTGGACCTCGGCCGCGCCGCTTGCGCTGGACGCGGTGGCCGGCGGCACTTCCTGGGTCGGGCTCAGGCTGGTCTCGAAGATCTGCATCTTCTGCGACGGCCGCATCTGGCCGCAGCCGGCAAGAGCGAGGGTCACGAAGCTCGCTGCGAGGGCGGTGCGCAATACGGTTTGGCGGCTCAACATGGCTTTTCTCCTTGGTGGTACCCGGATGGGCAGCCATTGTGAGCACGACCGCAAGAAGGTGTCTGTAGGACTCGCCCCACACACACGAGGCTCGCCTCAGGCGGGAGGCAGCTTGCCCCTTGCGGCGTCCAGCTCCCAGGGGCTGTCCTCGACGTTCGGCCCGTCGGGATAGGAGTCCGGCCCCTTGCGGATGCCCGGCTTGGCCTTGCTGCCCGGCACGCCGGCGGGAACGTCGGTCTCGATCTGCTCCAGGTCGACCGCGCTGCCGGCCGGCGGCTCCTGCTTGACCGCCTCGCCCAAGGTCTTGTTGCGGGGGTCGCCATCGTGGTTCTCGTTGCCGCCGGATGCCGGCCCGCGGCCGACGCTGGTGTTGGCGCTCATGAATGCTCCTGTTTGCTGATCGTCGAACGACTTTAGGCCCTGCCGGGGCGCCACGCTGTAGGACAGCGCAGTTCGCGCGCAGGCGCCGGTGAACGGGCTGCCGACAAGAAATCGCAATGGTTTGCCGGCTAGACGCTTTTCTTCGCTGCCGCTTTCTTCCCCGCCGCTTTCTTGGCGGCCGGCTCCCTGGTTGCGGATGCGGTCTTGCCTGATTTCAGTTTCTTCAGGTCCAGTTCCACCCAGGTGGGCGCGTGGTCGCTGGCTCCCTCCTGGCCGCGGACCCACGCATCCACACCCGCCGCCTTCAGCGCCGGAGCGAGCTCGGCGTTCAGCAGCAGATGGTCGATCCGCAACCCTGCGTTGCGCTGCCAGTGCTGGCGGAAATAGTCCCAGAAGGTGTAGACCGCCGCCTCGGGATGGAGGTGGCGGATCGCGTCGATCCAGCCCTGCCCCAGCAGCCGCTGGTAGCGCTCGCGGGTCTGCGGCTGCAGCAGCGCATCCTTGCGCCAGGACTTCGGGTCGTAGATGTCGAAATCGGTCGGCACCACGTTGTAGTCGCCGCACATCAGCACCGGATGACCGGAGCTGTAGAGCCCGCCGGCATGCTCGATCAGGCGGTCGAACCACGCGAGCTTGTAGTCGAATTTCGGCCCCGGCTGCGGATTGCCGTTCGGCAGGTACAGGCATGCGACCACGACGCCGTCGATCGCCGCTTCCAGGTACCGGCTGTGGTCGTCGGACGGATCGCCCGGCAGCTCGCGCCGGATCTCCACGGGCTGCACGCCCTTGGCCAGGATGGCCACGCCGTTCCAGGAGCGCTGCCCCTTCCACAGGGCGTGATAGCCGGCCTGCTTCAGTTCCGCCTGCGGAAAGCTGGCGTCCAGCGCCTTCAGTTCCTGCAGGCAGGCCACGTCGGGCTGCTCGCGCTCCAGCCATTCGAGCAGCCTGGGCAGGCGGCTCTTGATGCCGTTGACGTTATAGGTCGCGATCTTCATGTCAGCTCTGGGGCGCGGACATCGCTTGCGCGGCGGGTCGGCCCGTCACGGGACGCAACCGGCCGTTGCCTGGCCGGCCAGGGAGTTGCGCGGCTCAGGATGCGAAGAGCGCCGCCGCCATGGGCCCGCGGCCCATCGCGGTTCGCGCCAGCGACGAAGGCGGAAACCGGCCCGAGGCATTGACGGCCCGTGCCTGCGCTTCGGACTGCGCCATGCAGTAGTCCATCAGCTGGGAATTCTCGCTGGCGCGGTCGAAGACCTGGTCGATCCCCATTACCCGGCAGCGAGCGCGGGCCTGGGCGTCGGCACTGGCGGTCCAGACGACCACCCGCTGGTGCGGCTGGCGCTTGGCAAGCGCCTCCAGGATGCGAAAGCCCGACCCGCCTGTTCCCAGGTGCAGGTCGACGATCGCGATGTCCCAGTCGTTGGCGGGGTCCGTGAGCCAGGCCACGGCGCTCTTTTCGTCCCCGGCGTACCCGACGGTCGTCACCCCGGCCAGCTCGGCCAATCCTTCCACCAGCGCAGCCCTGACGGGCACGTTGTCCTCGACCACAAAGCCTCGAAACATGATCTTCCCCGAATGTTTTCAAGGCGCTGACGGCGCGCCCTGTCACTGCAATGTGACGTAGCCGCCAAAGGCGATTTGTAGGACGAGGCCGTAACCTTTTGTGAAGCACCGTTACACGAAGCTTCGTTCGTCCGAGACGCGGTCCGGCAACTTGCTGACGTCCCAGTCCAGGCCGTGGCACCCGGCAGCTTCGACGCGGGCCCACGCAGCGCGGATCGGCTCGCGCGCTTCTTCCCAGCTCAGGCGCGAGTCGCCCTTGATCCGGCAAAAGTTGGCGCAGAGGGATTTCTCCGCCTCCTCGAAGCAGCCGCCGTACTGGGCACAGCCGCTGTAGCCGACGCAGTACGCGGGGGCGTAGTCCTCGTAGTCATAGTCGGGGCGGAAATACGCTTCCTTCCAGTAGTTGTTGGACCAGTAGAGATCCTCGACCTGCGCCGAATACCGGCGCAATGCGTTTTCCTGCGGCTCGGCGGCGAGCGGTTCGACTTCATATCCAGCTTCTGCGAATGCCATCTGTGACTCCCGAGGGGGTGTTTGCTGGGGCCTGCACCTGCGCCGGCCCCGATGGAATGGATCCTCGCTGCCCGGCCGCTGCCCGAGCGTAGGACGGCGCACCCGCGGCGCTGTCGGAAGGAAGGTGCAGGAGCTGTGATGTTTGGGCCTTCCAGGACGACGGCGCTCGACTGCACAGCACAACAGCGGACGAGCCGCAGCGCAGCTCGAACAGGGAGGCTCGCAGCGACACGGCCGCTACCGCTTGGTCTTCTTGCGGCTGAAGGCTTCGCCACCGCCACTGCCGCCGCCGTCGGCGAAGTCATGTGGATCGAGGTTGCCGCGCGCCGGCTTCTGCGGCGCCTCGATGATCTCGCTGGCGCTGTTCTCGCCGATGTCGCTGATGGCGGGGACCGAGGTGGTGGGGCCTTCGCCGGGCTTGGGCGTCCGGGGACGTGTGTCTTCTCGCTGGGTGGCCATGGCTGCTCCATTTGATGCATGACGAGGATGCGCGCGCGGCGCCGCAGGCCGCGTCAGCGGCGGACGGGCAACGGTGTCAGCCCGGGGCGGTCCGGCCCGAAGCAGGCGCCGTCCTACACCGGCAACGGGCTGCGCAGGCGATAACTGCCCATCCAATGGAAGAAAAGGACTCCCAATGCGCGTGGACATCTATCGCCGACCCGAATCCGAACACAAGCGTTCCTACCTCGTCGTGCCCGAGGGCCGCGTGATCCCCGAGGAAGCAACCAACATCGACTGGCTCAGCGACAGACGCGGCATCGACCTCAACGAAAACCAGGCCGCGTGGCCCGACCTGGGCATCGACGACCCGGAACGGCAGATCGAGGAAAAGGGCTACGCCATCACGGGCGTGCAGCACCAGATCCAGGAATAGCCCGCTTCAGCGCTCGCCGGCCTTCATGCCGCGGGCGCCTTCCTTGCGCTTCTTCTCGGCCTCGGCCCGGTCCTCGGCCTTTTCCTCAGCCCGCAACTCGCGCTCGCGCGCGAACAGCTCGTGCCGCGATGCGCGGGAGGCCGCGCCCAGGGGCGGCCTGACCGTCGGCACCATCGGCGGCGTGGGCTCGGGCAGCGTCTGGAGTTGCGCCTGCGCCGTGCCGCCGGCCAGGGCGAGGATCAGGAATAGCTTGCGCATGTGAAGGCTCCCGGTCTTTTGATCGCGCCATCGTGCCTCAGCGGCCGCGCTGGTCTTGTAGGCCATTGGCTGAAAACAAACCGAGCTCGCGGCCCGCGCCTCAGCCGTCCAGCTCCGGATAGCGCCTGAAGATGCCCTGCTCGTTGAAAGGGATGCGGCGTTCGCTGGCAAGGTAGGCGGCGATGCGGCGGTTGCGCTGCACGCCCGCATGCAGCGCCAGCACCAGCGGCGCCTTCTTCGACGCCCGCGCCGCGGCCTTGGGGAAAGCGTAGCGCAAGCCCTCCACCAGCTGGAACAGCGACAGGTCGGCGTACGACAGCTTGCCGCCGACCAGGTGCGGCACCGCGCGCCCGGCATTTCGCGGATTGCGCTGCAGGATCGCCTCGAACCAGGCGAGGAACTTCGGCACCCGGTTTTTCAGCAGGTCCTGCGCGCGCCGCTTCGCCTCGGGCTTCTGGCCCTCGTAGTACAGCGAACTGGCGACCGGATGGTGCGAGTCGTGCACCTCGGTGACAAGGTCCGCGAGGGTGAGCTGGATCTGGTGGGTCCAGACCTGATCGGCCTCAGCCTTGCCGACCAGGCCCAGGCGCGGACCGAGATACAGCAGGATCGCGGCCGACTGGCCAATCACCCTTTTGCCGTCGACCAGGAAGGGAGGAGCGAACGGCGGCCGCTGGACAGCGTCGTCGCGCAGGTAATGCTGCATCGCCTTCGCGTCGCCGCGCGCCACGTCCACGTAGGGCACGCCCGCTGCTTCGAGCGCCAGCCGCACGAATTCGCCGCGGCCCTGGATGGTCGGCCAGTAGTGCAGCTCGTACGGCATGGCGCGGCCGGCGATCAGCCGTGCTGCTTGTCGTAGTTGGCGATGCCGTCCATGATTTCCTTGCGGGCGGAATCGGGGCCTTCCCAGCCGATGATCTTGACCCACTTGCCCGGCTCGAGGTCCTTGTAGTGCTCGAAGAAATGGGAGATGGTCTTCAGGCGCAGCGGATTGAGGTCTTCGGGCTTTTGCCACTGGGTGTAGATCGCCAGGATCTTGTCCGTGGGCACGGCCAGCACCTTGCCGTCCATCCCGGCCTCGTCTTCCATCATCAGGATGCCGATCGGGCGGCAGGTCACGACGACTCCGGGGATCAGCGGCACCGGCGTGATCACCAGCACGTCGACCGGGTCGCCGTCGCCGCTGATGGTGCGCGGCACGTAGCCGTAGTTGGTCGGGTAATGCATGGACGTGCTCATGAAGCGGTCCACGAAGATGGCGCCCGATTCCTTGTCCACCTCGTACTTGACGGGGTCGGCGTTCATCGGGATCTCGATGATCACGTTGAAGGCGTCGGGAACATGCTTGCCGGGGGAGACTTTGTCGAGGGACATGGTTCTTTGGATAGGAAAGTGGAACAGGGGGCCTAGGACTAACCCTGATTTTACTTTCGCGGCCCGCGCTTTCCCGTGGCCGAGGTGCTTCTCTTTGGGCTTTGCGCTTATATTCCGCCCGTTGGCCAATCGTCTCCGCCCGCTGGGGAGCTACGAGGAAGCAACGCAGCGGGGGCTCCCCAGCGTTGCCCCCTCCAAGCGAAACAACGGAAGGAGAAACCATGACAGGCAACTCGGCGCTGATACTGGCGCTCGTCTGCGGCTTTGCGGCCGTGGCATACGGATTCTGGGCACGCGGCTGGATCCTCGCGCAGGACCCCGGCAATGCGCGGATGCAGGAGATCGCCGCCGCGATCCAGACCGGCGCCGCGGCCTACCTGGCCCGGCAATACAAGACCATCGCGATCGTCGGCGTCGTGCTGGCGATCCTGATCGGCATCTTCCTCGACCTGCGCACCGCGGTCGGCTTCATCATCGGCGCCGTGCTGTCGGGCGCCTGCGGCTTCATCGGCATGAACGTCTCGGTGCGGGCCAACGTCCGCACCGCGCAGGCCGCCACGCGCGGCATCGGCCCGGCGCTCGACGTCGCGTTCCGCGGCGGCGCCATCACCGGCATGCTGGTGGTCGGTCTGGGCCTGCTCGGCGTGACCGGCTTTTACTGGTTCCTGGTCGGCAACGGCAACTACACGCCGGACCGGAACCTGGCCCAGCTGCTCAATCCGCTGATCGGCTTCGCCTTCGGCTCCTCGCTGATCTCCATCTTCGCGCGGCTGGGCGGCGGCATCTTCACCAAGGGCGCCGACGTCGGCGCCGACCTGGTGGGCAAGGTGGAAGCCGGCATTCCCGAGGACGATCCGCGCAATCCGGCGGTGATCGCCGACAACGTGGGCGACAACGTCGGCGACTGCGCCGGCATGGCGGCCGACCTGTTCGAAACCTACGCCGTGACGCTGATCGCGACCATGGTGCTGGGCGCGCTGATGATCGGATCGGCCCCGATCAATGCGGTGCTGTACCCGCTGGCACTGGGCGCCGTCTCGATCATCGCGTCCATCATCGGCTGCTTCTTCGTCAAGGCCAGCCCCGGAATGACCAACGTGATGCCGGCCCTGTACCGGGGCCTGGCCGTCGCCGGCGTGCTGTCGCTGATCGCCTTCTACTTCGTCACGACCTGGCTGATGCCGGACAACGCGGTCACGGCGACCGGCACGCAGATGCGCCTGTTCGGCGCCTGCGCGGTCGGCCTCGTCCTGACCGGCGCGCTGGTCTGGATCACCGAGTACTACACCGGCACGCAGTACAAGCCGGTGCGCCACATCGCGCAGGCTTCGACCACCGGCCACGGCACCAACATCATCGCCGGCCTGGGCGTGTCGATGCGCTCCACCGCATGGCCGGTGGTGTGCGTCTGCATCGCCATCCTCGTGTCGTACCAGCTGGCCGGCCTGTACGGCATCGCCATCGCGGCCACTGCCATGCTGAGCATGGCCGGCATCGTGGTGGCGCTGGACGCCTACGGCCCGATCACCGACAACGCCGGCGGCATCGCCGAGATGGCGGACCTGCCCGCCTCCGTGCGCGCCGTCACCGACCCGCTCGACGCGGTGGGCAACACGACCAAGGCCGTGACCAAGGGCTACGCGATCGGTTCCGCCGGCCTCGCGGCGCTGGTGCTGTTCGCCGACTACACGCACAAGCTGGAAAGCTACGGCCAGGCGATCAGCTTCAACCTGAGCGACCCGATGGTGATCGTCGGGCTGTTCATCGGCGGACTGATCCCCTACCTGTTCGGCGCGATGGCGATGGAAGCGGTCGGCCGCGCGGCGGGCGCCGTGGTGGTGGAGGTGCGCAGGCAATTCCGTGACATCAAGGGCATCATGGAAGGCACGGCCAAGCCCGACTACGGCACGGCCGTCGACATGCTGACCACGGCGGCGATCAAGGAGATGATCATCCCGTCGCTGCTGCCGGTCGTGGTGCCGATCCTGGTCGGCCTGATCCTCGGGCCCAAGGCGCTCGGCGGCCTGCTGATGGGAACGATCGTCACCGGCCTGTTCGTCGCGATCTCGATGTGCACCGGCGGCGGCGCCTGGGACAACGCCAAGAAATACATCGAGGACGGCAACCACGGCGGCAAGGGCTCGGAGGCGCACAAGGCGGCCGTGACCGGCGACACCGTCGGCGATCCCTACAAGGACACCGCCGGCCCGGCTGTCAACCCGCTGATCAAGATCATCAACATCGTGGCCTTGCTGATCGTGCCGCTGGTGGTGAAATTCCACGGCGGCGAAGCGAGCGCCGCACCCTCGGCGCCGACGGCTGCCCCCGCAGCGATCAGCGCGCCGGCCGCGACGCCGACAGCGCCCGGCAACATGCCGCCGCCGAACCAGACGCTGGCTCCGGGCGCACCGGCTGTGCCGACCGGAACCCCCGCTACGGCGCCGGCGCGCTGAGCCCGGCGCCGCGACAAGCCCGCTTCGGCGGGCTTTTTTTTGCTCCGCGAGCGTGCCGTCGGGCGCTAGGAGCCGGCCTGCGTCACT
Source organism: Ramlibacter sp. (assembly GCA_028291885.1). GTDB lineage: Bacteria > Pseudomonadota > Gammaproteobacteria > Burkholderiales > Burkholderiaceae_C > Ramlibacter. The sequence goes on from JAQGNJ010000300.1 coordinate 38,848, forward strand.
GCGCGCACCAGCTGGCCCGCCGGCGCCGCCAGCTCGGCCAACCTGTCCACCTTGCCCTGCTCGATCGCCTGGAGCACCAGCTCGTTGATGCCGCCGACCACGGCAACCGCCATCTCGCGCGTGAACGGCGTCTTGCGCTTGCCGGCGCCGTTGACCACCTCCAGCATGAAGCTGCAGATCTCCTGGTTGACGCGACGCCGGGCGGCGAGTCCTTCGGCGCCCAGGCCGAGGATCTCGATGAACAGCGTGCGCAGCAGCGCCGGGTTCTGCGCCATGCCGGCCAGATAGGCGGCCAGGGCCTGCTCCACCTGTGTCTGCCAGGGATGGCCGCGGTCGATCGCGCCGCGCAGCACCGCCAGTGCGTTGTGGCTTGCCGCCTCGTACAGGGCGATGAAGCATTCCGCCTTGGTCGCGAATTGCTCGTAGAAGGTGCGCCGCGACACGCCCGCCGCGCCGACGATGTCCGCGATGGTGGTGTCGGCATAGCCCTTGGCCGCGACCGCTTCAGCCATGCCTTCGAGCAGGCGGCTGCGGTGTTGCGCAGGATCGGAGCGGTCCGGGTCGGCCAATTTCAGCGGGATCGTGGAGTCTGGTACTTGACAGTACCACATCCCGCCCGCATCATGCGGTACCGATTCGTACCGCAGTCCAGCCCAGGCCCATCCCAATGACCGACCTCGTCGTCCGCCGCCTCCTCATCGATCTCGAAGCACCATTCGAGCGCCACTGGTGCGGCGGCGACGCTTTCCGCAGCGCGCTGTTCAACGCGCTGTCCATGAGTTTCCCGGTCGGCGAACAGTTCTTCATCGACTCGGTACGCGCCGGCTTCAAGCTGCTGCCGCCCGAGCGGCAGGACGCGTTCCGCACCGAGGTCCAGGGCTTCATCGGCCAGGAAGCGACCCACCGCCGCCTGCACGCGCTGTTCAACGGCCACCTGGAGAAGCAGGGCCTGGTCAACGACTGGGGTCCGCGTGCGCAGGAGCGCATGAAGCTGCTGGACGGCCAGGATCCGCGCCACATGCTGGCGATCACCGCGGCGAACGAACATTTCACCGCGATCCTGGCGGACTGGATGCTGCGCAACGCCGACCTGCTTGGCAGCACAGACGAGCGGCTGACGACGCTGTGGCTCTGGCACAGCGCCGAGGAGTCCGAGCACAAGAGCACGGCTTTCGATCTCTACCAGGCCGCCGGCGGCAGCCATGAGTGGCGGATCAAGTGGTTCCGTCGCATCACGCTGATCTTCCTGGGCGACACGCTGCGCCAGACCATCGACAACCTGCGGCGCGACGGCACGCTGTGGAAGTGGAGCACCTGGAAAAGCGCGGCGAGTTATCTCTTCGGCAAGCGCGGCCTGGTGCGGCAGACCATCGGGCCCTGGCGCGATTACAAGCGGCGCGACTTCCATCCGGGCCAGCAAGACAGCACGCCTTCGGTGCGCTGGCTGGCCGAGCACAGCGACCGCTACGTCCCGGTCGGCGCCTGAGCCCGGAGCGCGGGCCGCCCCGGGAGTCCGGCCGGACTTTTCCGGGAGAATGTCGGCCATGCAGCTCCACTACATCGCCAATGCATCCCAGGCCTCCTCCGGCGGCCGCACCCTCCCCGTGATCGACCCGTCGGACGGCCAGCCGTTCGACGAACTGCAGCGCGGCACGGCCGAAGACATCGACATCGCCGTGCATGCCGCGCGCCAGTGCTACGACGCCGTCTGGTCCAAGCTCAGCGCCGCCGAACGCGGGCGGCTGTTGATGCGGCTGTCGGCGAAGATCGGCGAGCACGCGGAAGAACTCGCCAATCTCGAACAGCGCGATTGCGGCAAGCCGACCAAACAGGCGAAAGCCGACGCGCTGGCGCTGGTGCGCTACTTCGAGTTCTACGCCGGCGCCTGCGACAAGCTGCACGGCGACACCATCCCCTACCTGGACGGCTACAGCGTCCTGACCTGGCGCGAACCGCACGGCGTCACCGGCCACGTCATCCCCTGGAACTACCCGATGCAGATCTTCGGGCGCAGCGTCGGCGGCGCGCTGGCCGCGGGCAACGTCTGCGTGGTCAAGCCGTCGGAGGACGCCTGCCTGTCGCTGATCCGCGTCGCGCAGCTTGCGGCGGAGGTCGGCTTTCCGGCCGGCGCGATCAACATCGTCACCGGCTACGGCCACGAAGTCGGCGATGCGCTGGCGCGGCATGAAGGCATCGACCACATCAGCTTCACCGGCAGCCCCAAGGTCGGCACGCTGATCCAGCAGGTCGCCGCCGAACGGCATTGCCCGGTGACGCTGGAGCTGGGCGGCAAGAGCCCGCAGATCGTCTTCGAGGACGCCGACTTGGACGCCGTGCTGCCGATGGTGATCAACGCCATCGTGCAGAACGCCGGCCAGACCTGTTCGGCCGGCTCGCGCCTGCTGGTCCAGCAATCGATCTACGAACCGCTGCTCGAGCGCCTCGGCAAGGCCTTCGAAACACTGCGCGTCGGCCCGGCGGCGATGGACCTGGACGTCGGTCCGCTGATCCGCGCCAGCCAGCAGCAGCGCGTCTGGGATTTCCTCTCGGACGCCCAGCACGCAGGCGTCGCCATGGTGGCGCAGGGCCAAGTTGTGGACGAGGCGCCGGAGACCGGCTACTACCAGGCGCCGACGCTGCTGCGCGACGTGCCGGTGGACCATCGGCTGGCGCAGGAAGAAGTGTTCGGCCCGGTGCTGGCGGCGATGAGTTTCCGCGACGAGGACCACGCCGTGCAACTGGCGAACGCAACCCAGTTCGGCCTCGTGGCCGGCGTCTGGACGCGGGACGGCGCGCGCCAGTTCCGCATGGCAAAGCGCGTCAAGAGCGGCCAGGTCTTCATCAACAACTACGGCGCCGGCGGCGGCGTGGAGTTGCCCTTCGGCGGCGTCAAGTCGTCCGGCTACGGCCGCGAAAAAGGCTTCGAGGCGCTGTACGGCTTCACCACGCTCAAGACCGTGGCGATCCGCCACGGCTGACATCAAAATACGATCGAGGAGATTCTCATGCGGGTCCAGGACAAATCCATCATCGTCACCGGTTCCGGCGGCGGCATCGGCGAAGGCATCGCGAAGCGGCTGGCGGCCGAAGGCGCAAAGGTCATCGTCAACGACATCAATGCCGCGCTCGGCGAAAAAGTGGTGGCCGAGATCAAGGCGGCCGGCGGCACGGCGTCCTTCTTCGCGGCCGACGTGACGAAATCGGACGACGTCAAGGCGCTGGTTGCCGCCGCCGTGCAGCGCCACGGCAAGCTGGACGTGATGGTCAACAACGCCGGCTGGACCCACAGGAACCGTCCTGCGCTGGAGGTGAGCGAGGAGGAGTTCGACAAGTGCTTCGCCGTCAACATGAAGAGCATCTACCTGTCGACGATCCACGCCGTGCCGGCGTTCCGCGCCAACAAGGGCGGCAGCTTCATCAATATCGCCTCGACCGCCGGCGTGCGTCCTCGCCCCGGCCTGACCTGGTACAACGGCTCCAAGGGCGCCGTGATCACCACCAGCAAGTCGCTGGCGGCCGAATTCGGCCCGGACAACATCCGCGTCAACTGCATCAATCCCGTGTTCAACCCGGACACCGGCCTGTCGGCGGAATTCGCCGGCGGCCCGGTCGACGAGGCCCGCCGCGCCAAGTTCCTGGCGACCATTCCGCTGGGCCGCTTCTCGACGGCGCTGGACGTGGCCAACGCCACGCTCTACCTGGCGAGCGATGAAGCCGCTTTCATCTCAGGGGTTTGCATCGAGGTCGACGGCGCCCGCTGCGTCTGAGCCTGCACAATCGCTTATGGCCGAGCGCGTCATCCCCCTCATCGACCAGCGTGTCGCCGCGCGGGCAGCGGCCGTGCCGGCGCAAGCGATCGCGGCCGATGGCCTGCTCGTCGACACCCTGGGACGTCCGCTGCGCGACCTGCGCATCAGCGTCACCGACCGATGCAACTTCCGCTGCAGCTACTGCATGCCCAAGGAGGTGTTCGGCAAGGACTACCCCTACCTTCCGCACACGGACCTGCTCACCTTCGAGGAAATCACGCGGATCGCCAGGCAGTTCGTCGCGCACGGCGTGCGCAAGATCCGGCTGACGGGCGGCGAACCGCTGCTGCGCAAGAACATCGAGATCCTGATCGAGCAGCTGTCGGCGCTGCGCACGGTCGACGGCGCCGCGCTGGACCTGACGCTGACGACCAACGGCTCGCTCCTCGAGCGCAAGGCCAGGGCGCTGAAGGCCGCCGGCCTGCAGCGCGTGACGGTCAGCCTCGACGGCCTGGACGACAGCGTCTTCCGCTCGATGAACGACGTCGACTTTCCGGTCGCCGAGGTGCTCGATGGCATCGCCGCCGCGCGGGAGGCCGGGCTCGGGCCGATCAAGGTCAACATGGTGGTCAAGCGCGGCACGAACGAGCACGAGATCCTGCCGATGGCGCGCCACTTCCGCGGCACGGGCATCGTGCTGCGGTTCATCGAATACATGGATGTGGGCGCGACCAACGGCTGGCGCATGAACGAGGTGATGCCCTCCGCCGATGTGGTGAAACACATCCGCTCGGAGCTGCCGCTGGTGCAGCTGGAACATTCGGCGCGGGGCGAGACCGCCGAGCGCTGGGGCTACGCGGACGCGCAAGGCAAGCACGACGCAGCAGCCGGCGAGATCGGCGTGATCAGCAGCGTCACCCAGGCCTTCTGCGGCGACTGCAACCGCGCCCGGCTGTCCACCGAAGGACGGCTCTACCTGTGCCTGTTCGCCACCCAAGGGCACGACCTGCGCTCGCTGGTGCGCGGCAACGCGAGCGACGAGCAGCTGGCTTCTGCCATCGGCCACGTCTGGCAGGGCCGCAGCGACCGCTATTCGCAGCTGCGCAGCAGCATGGCGCCGGACAGCGGCACGGGCGCCCGCCGCGTCGAGATGAGCTACATCGGAGGTTGAGTGCCTGAATCGTCGGACATCACCGGGCTGGTCCTGGCAGGCGGGCGCGGCTCGCGCATGGGCGGGGTCGACAAGGGCCTGCAGAACTTCAACGGCATTGCGCTGGCGCTGCACACGCTGATGCGGCTGCAGCCGCAGGTCGGCGAACTCATGGTCAACGCCAACCGCAACCTGGCGGCCTACGAAGCCTTCGGCGCGCCGGTCTGGCCCGACGTGCTCGCCGACTACGCCGGGCCGCTCGCCGGTTTCCTCACGGGCCTGGAGCGCTGCGAAACGCAATGGCTGGTCACCGTGCCTTGCGACACGCCGCTGTTTCCGCAGGACCTGGTCGCAAGGCTGGCCCAGGCGGCAGCCAAGGACGACGCCGAGATCGCCATGGCGGCGGCGCGCGAGGAAGACGGCCAGCTGCGGCCGCAGCCCGTGTTCTGCCTCCTGCGCGTCGACCTGCTCGAAAGCCTGGTCCGCTTCACGCACGGCGGCGGCCGCAAGATCGACGCCTGGACGGCGCAGCACCGCACCGCGCTCGTGCCCTTCGATGCGCCGGGTGACGATCCGCGTGCCTTCTTCAACGCCAACACGCTGGCCGAACTGCACCAGCTCGAGCAGCGATGAGAAGCATCGCCGAGATCGCGGCCCGCCTGCAGGGTTATGACCCGCAGGCGCTCAGCGCCGATGCCGTCAATGCCTTCCTGGCGCAGCTGGTCGAGCCGGTGCGGGACACCGAGGAAGTGGCCGTCTTCGAGGCGCTCGGCCGCGTTCTCGCCGACGACCTCATCTCCCCGATCAGCGTTCCGCCACACGACAACTCCGCGATGGACGGCTATGCCTTCGACAGCTCGCAGCTGCGGCCGGATGCGCCGTTGGCGCTGGAAATGGTCGGCACCGCGCTGGCCGGCAAGGCCTGGCAGGGCTCGGCCGGGCCAGGGCAATGCGTGAAGATCATGACCGGCGCCATCATGCCGGCGGGACTGGACACGGTCGTGCCGCAGGAATTTGCGACGGTCCGGGCTGAGCCCTTCGACGGAGCTCAGGGCGGGCCTGTCGAAGCCGGCGCGAGCACTTCGACAGGCTCGGTGCGAACGGTCGTTTTGATCCCGCCCAATCTCCTGCAAGCCGGCGACAACCGCCGCCTCAAGGGCGAGGACCTGCACCAGGGCCAGCCGGCGCTGCTCGCGGGCGAGCGGCTGCTGCCCGCGGCGGTCGGACTGGTGGCGAGCCTGGGACTGAAGACGGTGAAGGTCCGGCGCCGGCTGCGCGTCGCGTACTTCTCCACCGGCGACGAGATCCTGAGCCTGGGAGAAGCGCCACGCGAAGGCGCCGTGTACGACAGCAACCGCTACACCGTGTTCGGACTCCTGACGCGCCTGGGCTGCGAGGTCATCGACATGGGCGTGGTGCGCGACGAGCCTGCCCTGCTGGAAGCTGCATTTGCCCAGGCGGCGCAGCGCGCCGATGCGATCATCACCAGCGGCGGCGTCAGCGTCGGCGAGGCCGACTACACCCGGGCGATGATGAAGAAGCTGGGCGACGTGGCCTTCTGGCGCATCGCGATGCGGCCCGGCCGGCCGATGGCCGTCGGACGGATCGGCGACGCCGTCCTGTTCGGACTGCCGGGCAATCCGGTGGCGGTGATGGTCACCTTCCTGGCTTTCGTGCGCCCGGCGCTGCTGCGGATGATGGGAGCGAACGCCGCCAACCCGCCGCTGCTCAAGGCGCGGAGCATGGAAGCGATGCGCAAGAAACCGGGACGCACCGAATACCAGCGCGGCATCGTGACGCGGACGCAGGACGGGTCGCTCGCGGTTCGCACCACCGGCAACCAGGGCTCGGGCGTGCTCAGCTCGATGGTGCAGGCGAACGGCCTCGTCGTCCTGCACCACGGACAAGCCAGTGTCGCTGCGGGCGACGAGGTGGACGTGATGATGTTCGAGGGCGTGATCTAGCCCCCGCTCACCCGGGCGGTTACTTGTTCCTGAGGAACTCGCGGACCTTCCCGGCGCGGTCGCCGACGGCCTGCACGGCCTCCTTCAGGCGCTCGGGCGTGGTGTTCAGGCTCTTTGCCCAGTCGCGCAGCTCGTAATCCTGGTGGACGTTGATGCGCTCGCGGTCCTGGCCGCCGGATTTGTTCTTGTCGTCGGACATGCGGATCTCCCTTGTTGTCGATCGTTACTCGTTGTGGCCGGAAGACTCCGACCCGCTCTCGCCTGGATGGTCCGGCCGGTCCTGGTTCCCGGGGTGCCCGTGGGCCGTCCCCTTTTGCGCCTTGAGCCGGTGCAGCGCCTTGTCCAGGAGGTCGCGGCGCACCTCGAGCGGCAGCGCTTCGTCCGTCCATGACGGCTCGTCGTCGGTGGGCCATACGCCCGAATGTTTCGTCCCCATGGCTGGACTTTAGGCCCAGGCCACGCGCTGGGCGTAGGAAAGCCAGGGCGTCGATCCGTGGGACATTTCCGACAGCGTCATAGCGTCGCCGACACGAGCCGGCGGCGTTGCACCCTGGCCGCTTACCATCGAGCGATGCTCCAGCGCTCCACCGCAACCCCGTCCATCTCCTGCGTCATCCCCGCCTTCAACGAGGCGGCCAGCCTAGCCGCCACCCTGGACACGATGCTGCGGACGCTGCGGCCGCTGTCGCGGCGGATCGAGCTGATCGTGGTCGACGACGGCAGCAAGGACGCGACGGCGCAGCTCGTGGAGCAGCTGCGAGGGGAATATCCCGAACTCGTGCTGCTGCGCCTGTCGCGCAATTTCGGCAAGGAAGCGGCGCTGACGGCCGGCATGGAAGCGGCAAGCGGCGACCTCGTCCTGTTCGCCGACGCCGACGGCCAGCACCCGCCGGACCTGGTCGCGCCGATGCTGCAAGGCTGGAGGGACGGCGCCGACGTGGTCTACGCCGTGCGCCGGGTGCGCGACGACCAGTCGCGGCTGCACCGCCGCATGATCAAGACCTTCTACCGGCTGATCAACTGGGGCAGCGCGATCGACATTCCCGCCGGCGCCGGCGACTTCCGGCTGATGGACCGCAAGGTGGTCGAGGCGCTCAAGGCGCTGCCGGAGCGCAACCGCTTCATGAAGGGCTTCTACGCCTGGGTCGGTTTCCAGAGCCTGGCCCTGGACTACGAACCCTTGCCGCGGGCGCAGGGCCGCACGCATTTCGGGTTGCGCAGCGCCTTGCGCCTGGCGATGACCGGGATGCTGGCCTTTTCGACCGCACCGCTGAGGGCCCTGAGCGTCATGGGCTTCGTGCTGGCGCTGGTGGCGCTCGGCTACGGCGCGTGGGTGATCTTCGAGCATTTCTACTGGGGCATCGAGGTGCCGGGCTTCGCCACGATCGTGGTCGCGATGATGTTCCTCAGCGGCGTGCAGCTGCTCTCCATGGGCGTGCTGGCCGAGTACGTCGGCCGCATCTACGACGAGGTGAAGCGGCGGCCGATCTATCTGGTCAGCGAGCGCAAGGGCGTGGGGCTGGCCCCGGAACCGGCGCCGCATTCCAGCGGGCCAGAGACTCGCTAGCCGCGTCGCTGCGCCAGAACTCGAACTCGCGCACGCGCGCCGGCCCGATCGGATCGTCCGGCTCCGCCCGTGTCGCCGGATGGCACATCAGGATGGCCCCGGCCGGCGCGTCGCGCAGCCAGCCATCCACGCGGGCCGCGTAGTCCGCCTCCGTTCCCTCGAAGCCGTACATGCCCACCAGCACGGGGCTGGCAGGCCGCCCGGATTCCCCCAGTGCGCTTTCCAGCGCATTGGCGCCCATCGCGGCGACCACCCGGCCCTTGAGGCCGGCGCCCAGCGGCCGCGAGATACGCAGGGACGGCCCGGCGCCACGGCCGTACCGGCGATCCAGCACCTCGAGCAGCGGCTGCCGGATGCCGGCGAACTGATGCACATGCTGGTGGCCGTCGACGTGGTCCGGCGCGGACTTCCACTGCGCCTCGAAGGCGTCCAACTGGCGCTCGATCACGCCGGTCACCTTGGCGGCATCGAATCCTCCGGACAGGGAGCGAGCCATCGCCCCGGCCAGCGACAGGCCGTGGCCGGCCCCGATGGCGAGCGGACTGGTCCAGTCCAGGTGCAGGCCGACGCCGATGCGCTCGCGCACGCCTTGCAGCAGCGCCGCGTCGCGTCCCCAGCGCGGCGACAGCACCATGGCGCTGGTCGCGCCGAGCCGTCCCTGCGTCGCGAGTTGCGCAATGGCGGCCGACACGGCCTCGCTCAAGGCAAAGTCGTCGGCGCAGACGATGACGGGCTTCGCATGAAGGGGCGGCTGCATGGCCCGATGATGCGAAGGCCCGCCCTGCCTCATTTCATCAGCCCGCGCTCGGTCATCCACTTCTGGATCAGCGCTGCGACGGCGTCCGAATTCCTGTCCATCATCACCATGTGGGAGTTGCCGAAATACCCAAGTTCCCGCAGCGCCAGCTTGTCGCCGACGCCGCCGGCGGTCGCGAGGTTCTGGCGGAACTTTTCCTGGCGCGCCACGATGGCTTCCCAGAACGGGTACTTGTAAAGGTTGTCGCCCCAGACCCAGAGCATGGGAATGTCCTTGAGCCGCCGGAAGTCGGTGCGGTCGGGATCGGGACTGCCCGAAGTTTCCACCGCGATGATCGCCTTGATCTTGCCGGGCCGGTTGAGCGCCGACTGGAACGCGAAGTTGCCGCCCTGGCTGTGGACCAGGATCACGCAGGGACAGGCTTTGTCGACGTACGCGTCGTAAGCGGCCTGGGTGGCGGCGTCGTTGGTCGCCCAGCGCGGGATGCTCTGTTTCGCGAACTGGTCGAAGGCCTGCGTCGGAAACATGGTTCCGGGCAATGCCTTGCGCTGGCTCGCATCGGCGCTGTAGGAGCCGGTTTCGCCGATGCGAAACAGCTCCCAGGCTTCCTTCTTGGTCCGGAAGAACGGCTCGCTCTGGAAGATCTCCGGATAGCGGGCCCAGGACGCGCGGCCGCGTTCGACGGCGTCGCTGATGTAGACGTCGTGACCCGCATTCAGGAAGAAGCTTTCCCAGCCCGGTGCGCCGTCCGGCTTGGTTTCGAAGGTCACGCCCGCGAGGCCGCCGCCGTGCCACATCAGCAACGGGTACTTCGCCTTCGGGTTGGCCAGCCGGGTGTAGCGGGCATACAGGGCTTCGACTTCGAACTCGCCGTTGGGGTCGACCTTGATCGGCGGCGAGCCGGGTGTCGGGGTCAGTTCCTTGGGCGGCAGGCCCGAGAGCGTGACCGACCGTCCTCCGACGTGATAGCTGCCCACCTCCTTGACCATCAAGGCCGATGGTGTCGAACAGGCCACCAGGCCCAGGGCGCTCGCCGACGCGAACGCCAGCCGGTAAATCCACGATTTCACTGCAGTCTCCTTGTTGTCGAATCGATCACGCGAACGCGCATTCTGCCGAACTGCTGCGCAAGCCGGGCCGGCAAGCCGGACTCAATGCAAACGCGAATTGTTCTCATTCTGGTTAGAATCCGCTTTTCCGGCCAGCCACCTGCCCCAGCGGCGCTTTAGCCAGCCTCTTTTGACCACCGGTCCGCACCGCGGACCCAGATCGGAGGCCATCTTGGCAAATTGCGTCGCATCCCGCTCCCCGTCCCCGGCCCGCCCGGAATCCGCCTCCCCGACCCGCGATGCGGCGCTGCTGCCGCTGGGCGCGCTGCTGCTCGCCGCGTCCGTGTCCGGCTGGGCGCAGACCGAGACCGGCACGCTCGCGCCGGTGGTGGTCAAGGAAAAGCGCGATCGCGAGACCCAGACCTACCAGAGCGGCGTCACCAGCGTCGGCAAGACGCCGTCGGCGGCCAAGGACATCCCGCAGTCGCTGACCGTCGTCAACGACAAGCTGATGCAGGACCAGGGCAAGGACTCGTTCAAGGAGGCGCTGCGCAACGTGCCCGGCATCACCTTCGAGGCCGGCGAAGGCGGACGGATCGGCGACAGCATCCGGCTGCGCGGGTTCAGCGTCTCGGGCGACATCTACCTGGACGGCATCCGCGACATCGCCCAGTACAACCGCGACACCTTCAACTACGACCGCATCGAGGTGCTGCGCGGCTCGGCGTCCATGCTGTTCGGACGCGGCTCCACCGGCGGCGTGGTCAACCAGGTCAGCAAGGTGCCGCGCCTGATCACCGAGCACGAAGTCAACGTGACGGTGGGCGACGGCAACTACCTGCGCACCACCGGCGACTTCAACATCCGCACCGGCGACGCCGCCGCCCTGCGCATCGGCACCATGACCACCGACTGGGACGGCCGCGCCGGCAAGGCGTCGACGCAGCGCCGCGGGCTGGCGCTCGACTACCGCCTGGGCATCGGCACGGCGGACGAATTCCTCTTCAGCCTCTACCACCTGAACTACGACGACAAGCCGGACCTGGGCGGCCGCTGGCTGGAGCTGCGCCCGGCGCCCTTCCCCGCCGACAAGTGGTACGGCGCCGATTCGGACTACCAGCGTGACAGCGCCGACATGGCGACGGTCATGCACACGCACCGCTGGGCCGACGGCAGCAGCCTCAAGACCACGCTGCGCGACGGCCGCTTCAAGCGCGACCTGTGGGCGACGCAGATCAACGGGCTCGCCGGCAGCGTGACGCAAGCCAACTTCGGCGCCAACACGGTGGTCCCGCGCGGCACGCAGACCCGCGCCGGCGAGGAGCACCACACCTTTTTGCAGAGCGACTACCTGACCACGACGCAGTGGTTCGGCCGCAAGAACCAGTTGCTGCTCGGCGCCGACCTGGCGCGCGAGCGCTCGGCCCGCGACGGCTACACCCGCATCCCGGCGCGGCCGTCGACGACGGTGGGCCTGGCCGACAACAGCCCCCTGGTGGACACTCGCATTCGCGTGCGGCAGACCGAGTTCACGTCGACCGCGCTGGGCCTCTACGCGCAGGACACGATCGCGATCACGCCGCAGTGGAAGCTGGTCGGCGGCGTGCGCTACGACCGCTTCTCCGGCGACTTCGACCGCTCCGGCAACGCCGCGCCGAACAACACGCCGCTCTCGCGCAGCGACGGTATCTGGAGCAAGCGCTTGGGCGTGATGTACCAGCCGCGCGACGAGGTGACCTACTACGCCTCCTACGGCACCTCGTTCAACACCTCGGGCGACCTGTACCAGTACGACGCCAACAGCGCCAACACGCCGCCCGAGAGCAGCCGCAACATCGAGATCGGCGCCAAGTGGGAGCTGTGGGACGGCGACCTGTCGCTGCGCACCGCGCTGGCCCGCACCGACAAGTTCAACGAGCGCAACACCGACGTCAACCAGGCGACCGGCGAATTCCTGCTGTCCGGGCAGCGCCACACGGACGCGCTGGAATTCGAGGTCGCGGGCCGCATCAACCCGCGCTGGGACGTGTTCGCGGGCATCGCCTTCATGCGCGCCGTGATCGACAAGGCCGGGTCTTCCGCGGCGGCCCAGGCGACGGTGGGCCTCAACCCGGGCCTGACGCCCAGGCGCCAGGCCAATCTCTGGACCACCTACAAGCTGACGGAGAAATGGCGCGTCGGCGGCGGCTTCACCTACGCCAGCGAGAACAGCCCGATCTCCGCCAACGCCGCTGCGCTCGCGAACCGCGCGCCCGGCTATACGCGCTGGGACGGGATGCTCGAATATGTCTACAGCGAGAACCACAGCTTCCGGCTGAACGTCGACAATCTGACCAACAAGGCCTACTACAGCTCCCTCTACCAGGCCTGGCCGAGCGTGGCGCCGCTGCGCACCGTGAGGGCCACCTGGACCGGGCACTTCTGATCGACACACGCCATGCTGCTGCGGATTGCCCAGGCCCTGACGGCCGATGAACTGCGCCAGGTGCGCGGGCTGCTCGAGACCGCCGACTGGGCCGACGGCCGCGTGACCGCCGGCGACCAGAGCGCCGGCGTCAAGAACAACCGGCAGTTGCCCGAGGAATCCGCGGCGGCGCAGCAGGCGCGGCACATCGTCTCCGTGGCGCTCGCGCGCAACCCGATGTTCGTCACCGGCGCGCTGCCCAGGAGTGTCTATCCGCCGCTCTTCAACCGCTACGGCGGAACCGCCAACGACTTCGGCGACCACATCGACAACGCGGTCCGCACCCATGCAGCAACGGCGCGGCACGTCCGCACCGACATCGCCTGCACCCTGTTCCTGAGCGACCCGGCCGGCTACGACGGCGGCGAACTGGTGATCAACGACACCTACGGCGAGCAGCGGCTGAAGTTCGAAGCCGGCGACCTGGTGATGTACCCCGGCACGTCGGTGCACCGGGTCGAGCCGGTCACCCGTGGCGAGCGCCTGGCCTGCTTTTTCTGGATCGAGAGCATGGTGCGGCGCGACGACCAGCGCCGCCTGCTCTACGACCTGGACATGGCGATCCTGGCCCTGCGCCAGCGCGGCGACTCGGCCGAGACGGTCAAGCTCACCGGCTGCTATCACAACCTGTTGCGGATGTGGGCCGACGTCTGAACCGCCCCGCCGGCGCGGCGCAGGTGCAACAATTCCGCAACCAGATACAAGGAGTCCCCATGCAAGGCGATCCCCAGGTGATCCAGCATCTTCAGGCCCAGCTGCGCAACGAGCTGACGGCGACCAACCAATACTTCCTGCACTACCGCATCCTCAAGCACTGGGGTTTCGAGCTGCTGGCCAAGAAGGAATACGAGGAGTCGATCGGCGAGATGAAACACGCCGACCGCCTGATGGAGCGGATCCTGATGCTGGGCGGGCTGCCGAACCTGCAGGACCTGGGCAAGCTGCTCGTCGGCGAAACCGTGCCCGAGGTGCTCGAGTGCGACCTGCAAAGCGAGCGCGGCGCCCAGGCGGCCGTCAAGGATGGCATCGCCCATTGCGAGACCGTGCGCGACTACGTCTCGCGCGAAATCCTGGAAGCCATCCTCACGGACACGGAGGAGCACATCGACTTCCTGGAAACCCAGCTGGACCTGCTCAACCAGGTCGGCCTGCAGAACTACCTGCAGTCGCAGATGGGCGCGACGAGCTGAAAAAACAGGCAGTTTTCGGCCCCGTGGTGGGAATGGGTATTGCAAATGCGATCGATTCGCATTCATAATGGCAACACTTCATTTCAAGTTGTCCAGGTCCCGCCACCATGATCGTCTGTGTCTGCCGCCGTGTTTCCGACCGTGAGATTGCACGCCATGCCCGCGCAGGCATGGATTTCGACGACATCCAGTTCGAGCTGGGCGTCGCCACCCAGTGCGGCCAGTGCGAAAGCTGCGCCCGCGACGTGGTGGCCCAGTGCAGCGCGACAGGCCCGATCGCCGCGATCCACCTGTGCGACGGCATCCGCAACAGCCAGGCCTGGAACGCCCAGCCCGCCTCGGCCCAAGGCTGATCGTTGTCCGGTGCGGCCCATGCGCCCGCACTGATCCATCGCCTTCCCCCAATGCCCGCCGTGCGTCCCCTGTCCCGCAACACCGCCATCGCCGGCAGCGTCGTGCTGTTCCACGTCGCCGCCCTGTGGGCGCTGCAGACCGGGCTGCTCCGGCAGGCCATCGAGGTCATCGTTCCGGTGTCGGTGATGAGCGAGATCACGCCGCCGGAGCCGAAGGTGGAGCCGCCGCCCCCGTCGCCGCCGGCCCCTCCTAAGCCGATCCCGGTGGAGAAACCGGTCGTGGCCCAGAAGGTGCAGCCCCGGCTGCCACCGCCGCCACAGCCGGTCGCCATCGCCGATCCGACCCCGGCGCCGAACGCCCCGACGGGCGTGCTGACGCCACAGCCGCCGCCGCCACCGATCGCGGCTCCCGTCGCTCCACCCGCGCCCGCCCCCGCGCCTGCCGCGCCGCCGGCACCTGCAGCGGTCGAGCTGCCGTCGAAAGACGCCGATTACCTGCAGAACCCGAAGCCGGCTTATCCGCCGATCAGCAAGCGCCTGGGCGAGGAAGGCAAGGTGCTGGTGCGCGTCCTGATCGGCGCCGACGGCACTCCGCAGAAGGCCGAGTTGCGGCAATCCAGCGGCTTCGACCGCCTCGACCAGTCGGCGCTGGCGACCGCGATGCGCTGGCGCTACGTGCCTGGCAAACGCGGCGGCGTGCCCGAGACCATGTGGTTCACCGTTCCGATCATTTTCGTGCTGGAGTAGAGATTCAATGAACAACCAATTCGGCCTGATGAACCTGTGGACGCAGGGCGACATCATCACCAAGGGCGTTGCCCTGTTGCTGCTGGCGATGTCCCTCGCGACCTGGATGGTGATCATCCTGAAGGCGCTGGACCTGCGCAAGATCGCGGCCCAGTCGCGTGCGACCGAGAGCTTCTGGCACAGCGCCGATTTCGCCGACGGGCTGAACAAGCTCGGCGTCGACCCCGGCAACCCCTTCCGCGCGCTGGCGCAGGAAGGCCGCGAGGCGACGGCGCACCACCACGCGCAACAGCAACTGCACGATTCCCTGGACGTCAGCGACTGGCTGACGCGGTCGCTGCGCAACTCGATCGACGAATCGACCGCGCGCCTGCAGTCCGGCCTCGCGATCCTGGCCTCCGTCGGTTCGACGGCGCCCTTCATCGGCCTGTTCGGCACGGTCTGGGGCATTTACCACGCCCTGATGTCGATCAGCGCGGCAGGCCAGGCGACCATCGACAAGGTGGCGGGCCCGATCGGCGAGGCGCTGATCATGACGGCCCTGGGCCTGGCCGTGGCGATCCCCGCCGTCCTCGGCTACAACGCCCTGGTGCGCGGCAACAAGGCCGTGCTGACGCGCCTGAACCGCTTCGCCCACGACCTGCACTCGTACTTCATCACCGGCGCCAGGGTCACGTCCGCCGGCGGCACGAAAGTCGTCGCGATGAAGAAGGGAAACTGACATGGCCTTCGGCACGCAGGACGACACCGACGAGGTGATGAACGAGATCAACATGACGCCCTTCGTCGACGTCATGCTGGTGCTGCTGATCATCTTCATCATCACGGTGCCGGTGATGCAGCACTCCGTGAACGTGGACCTGCCGCGCGCGACCAACGTTCCGCAGGATGCGAAGCCGCAGACCATCCGGCTCTCGGTCGACGCCCAGGGCCAGTATTTCTGGAACGAGGCGCCGATCGACGAGAAGGAGCTGCCGCGGCGGCTGAAGGTGGAGGCCGCGCGCGATCCCCAGCCCGAACTGCACATCCGCGGCGACCGGGAAGTCCGCTACGAGCGGGTTGCGCAGGCGATGGCCGCCGCGCAGCAGGCCGGCATGCGCAAGATCGGATTCATCACCGAGCCCCGGCCGAACTGACGCGCGATGGAAAACCGCACCTCGGACACCACGGCGCCGCAGCGACTGCACAGCGAGAAGGAACCCGCGGCGCGGCCGCCGGTGTTGACGAGCAGTGAGCTGCTGCAGGGCGGGCGGTTCGTGGAGATCCGCCACAACGGCGAGGTCTACCGCCTGCAGGCCACCCGGCTGGGCAAGCTCATCCTCACCAAGTGATCCGCCTCAGAGGCCGATCGCGGCAATGCCGGCCCGGGCGATCTGCGCGTCCTCGGTGGACTTGACGCCGCTGACGCCGACGGCGCCGATCACGTTGCCGTCCTTGACGATGGGCACGCCGCCTTCGAGCATGGCCTTCAGGTGCGGCGCGCTCAGGAACGAGGTCCGGCCGCCGTTGATGATGTCCTCGTAGACCTTGCTCTCGCGGCGCCCGAGGGCCGCGGTATTGGCCTTGCCGGGCGCGATCTGGGCGGAAATCGGCGCCGCGCCGTCCAACCGCTGCAGCCAGAGCAGGTGGCCGCCATCGTCGACGACGGCGATGCTGACCGCCCACTTGTTCTTCAGGGCCTCGGCCTCGGCAGCCGCGGCGATGGCCTTGACGTCGGCCAGTTCGAGGAATGATTTGGTTTTCATTGGTTGCGTACTCTGTAGGACAGCGGAGCCCGAGCATAACGCCGCGGCCGGCACATCCCGTGCCGAGCCGGCGCTTGACGCCCGGCCCTTGAACCAACCTAGAATGGTCACATCTAACTGCCATTGGCAACAGGAGACTTCCATGACTGACCAGGTCCGCACTATTGACTACGGCTACTCGCCGGCGACGACGTCGGCCGAGGAGCGCAACAAGGTATTGCGCAACACGTACTGGCTGCTCGCACTGAGCCTGGTGCCGACGGTGCTCGGCGCCTGGCTGGGCGTGGCCACCGGAATGACGCGCGCCCTGACCGGCGGCGTCGGCCTGATGGTGTTCCTGGCGGGCGCCTTCGGCTTCATGTTCGCGATCGAGAAGACCAAGAACTCCGCGGCCGGCGTTCCCGTGCTGCTGGCGTTCACCTTCTTCATGGGCCTGATGCTGTCGCGGCTGATCGCGATGGTGCTGGGGTTCAAGAACGGCCCGAGCCTGGTCATGACGGCTTTCGGCGGCACCGCCGGCGTGTTCTTCGTGATGGCGAGCCTGTCCACCATCATCAAGCGGGACCTGTCCGGGATGGGCAAGTTCCTGTTCATCGGCGCACTGGCCATCCTGATCGGCGGCATCATCAACGTGTTCGTCGGCTCGACCACCGGCATGCTGGTGATCAGCGTGATGGCGATCGGCATCTTCAGCGCCTACATGCTGTACGACCTCAAGCGCATCATCGACGGCGGCGAGACCAACTACATCAGCGCCACGCTGGCCCTGTACCTGGACATCTTCAACGTGTTCCAGAGCCTGCTGGCGGTGCTGGGACTGACAAGCGGCGACTCCGACTAAAGTTGCGCCGGCCGTTCGAAACGGCTGCGCAGCCCGTCGCGCCACGATCCGCCCCAGTCGCCGACTGGGGCTTTTTTTCGTCCGCGTAGACTCGCGACATGGCGAGCGCGACCGAGCCCATCGAGATCCGGCCCTTCGATCCGCAGACCGCCACCCGGGCGCAGTGGACGCCCTACCACGCGTACCGCCGGCAGCGCGCGGCCGAGGAGTTCCCCGACGTGCCGCTGCTAGTGGACGCCGATTTCGAAAACGAAGCGCAACGGCAACTCCCGTTCACGCAGAACCATCGCTTCGTCGCGCCGCGTGCCGGCGAGATCGTGGGCAATCTGATCCTTTCCGTGCGCCGCGCCGGCACGCCGGACTGCGAGGACTACGCACCCTACGTGGACGTGTTCGGTGGCGTCCTCAAGCAGCACAGGCGCCGCGGCGTGGGCCGCGCGCTGTTCGCGCACCTGCACGATTTCATGGATGCGTCCGGGAAGTCGCTCGCCTCGATCAAGGTGCTGTTCCCCGACGGGCACGGCTTCGTCGCGGCCACCGGCGGGAAGCCGAAGTTTCGCAGCGTCGAAAACCATCTGGCGCTGGACGAGGCGCCCTGGACGCAGTTGCCTGTCTGGCGCGACCAGGTGGAGACCGCCCGCCTGCCGCTGCGCTGGGAGATCCATGTGCCGCGCGTTCCGCTCTCGCGCCTGGCGCAGCTCATGACGCCGTTCAGCCGCCTCATCAACGAACAGCCGCTGGGCGAGCGGGAGATGCCTCCCATCCGCTACGAGCTCGCGGGCTTCGAGTCGTGGTACCGCGAACTCGACGCGCACGGCGGCGAGCACTACCTGGTCCTGCTGAACGCCGGCGACGAAGTCGCGGCCGTGTGCGACGCGAATTGGGATGCGCGCGTGCCGCAGCGCGTGCACCAGTCGTTCACCGCGGTGGCTGCGCCCTGGCGCGGCGCGACGCCCTGGCCGCATTCCTGGGGTGCTCCGCCGCCCAACTTTGAACGCCTGGACCCGCGGCCGGCTTTTTCATTCCAGCTCGAACACCGCGATCGATTCGACGTGCGCCGTGTGCGGGAACATGTTGACCACTCCCGCGGCCGTGCAGCGATATCCCGCCTGGTGCACGAGCAGCCCGGCATCGCGGGCCAGCGTCGCCGGATTGCAGCTGACGTAGACGATGCGCTGCGGCGGCTGCCAGGCGGCCCCCAGTTCCGGCTGCTGGTGCAGGTCGGCCAGCGCCTTCGACAGGGCGAAGGCACCCTCGCGCGGCGGATCGACCAGCCACTTCTGCGCCACACCGTCGCGCGTCAGCATCTCGGGCGTCATCTCGAACAGGTTGCGGGCGACGAACTCCGTCGGGCAGAGTTCCGGGCCGACACCGCCACGGGCGCGATTGAGTTCGTAGTTCTGGCGCGAGCGGGCAACCAGCGCCTCGCTGCCCTCGATGCCGAGCACCTCGCGCGCGCGCGTCGCCAGCGGGAGCGAGAAATTGCCCAGGCCGCAGAACCAGTCGATCACCCGCTCGTCGTCACGCACGTCCAGCAGCCGCAGCGCGCGCGACACCAGCACCCGGTTGATGTGCGGATTGACCTGGGTGAAGTCGGTCGGCATGAACGGCATGGTGATGCCGAATTCGGGCAAGGCGTAGGAAAGCCCGACCGCTCCTCCTGAGCCTGTCGAAGGGCCTTCGTCCAGCAGCTTCACCGTGTCCGGCCCCTTGGGCTGAAGCCACCATTGCACGCCGGGATGGTCGGCTGCGAACTGGCGCAGCTTGCCCAGGTCGCCTTCGCTCAGCGGCTCCAGGTGGCGCAGCACCAGCGCCGTGACGGCATCGCCGCAAGCCAGCTCGATCTGCGGGCAGGTTTCGATCGCGTCCATGGACCCGATCAGTGCCCGCAGCGGCAGCAGGAGGTCGCTGACGTGCTTGGGGACGACGTGGCATTCCTTGATGTCGGCGACGTAGCGGCTCTTGCGCTCGTGGAAGCCCACCAGCACCGCCTCCTTCTTGCGCACGTGGCGCACCGAGAAACGGGCGCGCCAGCGATAGCCCCAGGGCGGGCCCTCGATCGGGCGCAGGATGTTTTCCGCCTTCACCTTGCCCAGGTGCCAGAGGTTGTCCTCCAGCACCCGCTGCTTGATCGCCACCTGCGCGCCTTCGTGCAGGTGCTGCATCTTGCAGCCGCCGCAGGCGCCCTCGTGCAGGCCGAAATGCGGGCAGCGCGGACGCACCCGCTGCGACGACTCGCGATGGATCTCCGTGAGCGTCGCCTGCTCCCAGCTGTTCTTGCGGCGGTTGACCTTGGCGCTGACGATCTCGAACGGCAGCGCGCCCTCGATGAACACCACCTTGCCGTCGGGCCGCCTGGCCACACCTTGCGCGTCGATGTCGAGCGCATCGACTTCCAGCCAGCCGTCGGGCAGCGTTTTCTTCACGATCTCTTCTGACATGCCGCGATTGTCTCAGGTGATACTGGCCCGCAAGCGCGAGGGGGAAACCATGGAAATCCGCATCTGCATCGACGTCGACGACATGGAGCGGGCGATCGCCTTCTACACCCAGGGCCTGGGCCTGACGCAGGGCCGGCGGCTTGGCGGCGACTGGGCCGAGCTGCTCGGCGCCGGCAGCGCTATCGACCTGCTGGCGAACGCCGCCGGGACGGCGCCGCTCGGCGATTCGCATCCGCAGCGCCGCAGTTACGAGCGGCACTGGACACCGGTGCACCTGGACTTCGTCGTGACCGGGATCGACGCGGCTGCCGCGCGTCGACCTGCTCGAGTTCAGGGGCCGCGGCTACGACGAGATGCTGTCGCCCTGAAGCGTGCTCGGTCAGGCCCAGGCGGCGAGATATTCCTGCCAGTGCGGCTCCGTCGCCGCCAGCCCGGCGAGCGTCGACTTGACCATCGCGATCTCCTGCTCGTACTCGACGTCGGTGAAGCCGCAGCGCATCTTCTGGAAGCGGCAGTACAGCAGGTAGGTGTTCATCACGTCGGTTTCGCAGTAGCGGCGGATCTCCTCGAGCTTGCCTTCGAGATACGCCGGGTACACCTGCGAGCCGTCCATGCCCAGCTTGCCCGGAAAGCCGCACAGCTTGGCCATCGCGTCCAGCGGCGCATTGTTCTTGGGCTGGTACATCGCCAGCAGGTCCATCAGGTCCAGGTGGCGCATGTGATAGCGGCCGATGTAGTTGTTCCACTTGAACTCGCGGTCGTTTGCCCCGCCGCTCTCGCCCATGCACCAGTAGGTGTCCGCCGAGACGCCGTGGCGCAAACCGCGGTAATGCAGCACCGGCAGGTCGAATCCGCCGCCGTTCCAGCTCACCAGCTGGGGCACGTGCTTGTCGACCGAGTTGAAGAAGTTCTGGATCACCTTGCCTTCGCTCGCGCCGTCGCGGTCGACGAAAGAATGCACGCGCAGGCCGTCGGCATTGCGGAACACGCAGCTGATCACCAGCACCCGCTGCAGGTACAGCGGCGTGAAGTCGCTCTGGCCGCGGTCCTTGCGCTCCTGCAGCCAGTCGGCGTAGACCTGGCCGTCGCTCGCGTCGGCAGGCGCGCCGCGCAGCGCGCGCAGGCCCGCAACATCGGGGATGGATTCGATATCGAAAACGAGAACAGGCCAGGACATTTGCGGCACTGTACCAGTGCCGCAAATGTCCTGGCCTGAAGGCCGTATCAGGAAGCGCGGCCCGCGGGGCCGCGCGCGAGGGGGCGATCAGCGATCGCAAGGGAGCGAGCGGCGATCAGCGAGCGGCGATCAGAGCAAGGCTTCTTTGCTGATGCCGTTGCGCACCATGTGGCGCTTGAGTTTGAGGAGCGCCTCGTTCTGGATCTGGCGCACCCGCTCGCGCGTGAGGCCCAGCCTGTCGCTGAGCACTTCCAGGGTTTCGGGATCGCGGTCGTGCAGGCCGAAGCGGCCTTCCAGCACTTCCTTCTCGCGATTCGAGAGCGCGTCGATCCAGTTGTTCAACAGCCGCTCGACCTCGTGGTTCTGGGTGACGCCGGTCGGATCGATCGCCAGTTCGTCGGCCATCGAATCGCCCAGCGTGTGCTCGTCCTCCGAGCGGTCCAGGGCAGCGTCCAGAGAGCGCGGCGTCTCGGCCATCGCCAGCAGCGCCGCGACCTCGTGCACCTCGCGCCCGAGCAGCGCCGCCACGTCCTCCACGCGCACGCCCTCGCCTTCGAAGCCGTTGCGGGCGGCGGCGAACGCGGGGTCATTCTCCAGCGTGCGGCGCGCGCGCAGGACCTGCTGCAGCTCGCGCACCACGTGCACCGGCAAGCGGATCACACGCCCCTGGTTCATCACCGCCCGCTCCACCGACTGGCGGATCCACCAGGTCGCGTAAGTGGAGAAACGAAAGCCCCGCTCCGGCTCGAACTTGTCGATCGCGTGCATCAGGCCGAGGTTGCCTTCCTCGATCAGGTCCGACAGCGGCACGCCGCGCCCGAGGTAGCCCTTGGCGATGCTCACCACCAGCCGCAGGTTGTGCTCGATCATCGATTGCCGGGCCGCGAAATCGCCGGCGCGGGCTCGCGTCGCGGCGGCGAATTCTTCCTCGGGGGTGAACAGCTGCGTGCGGCGGACCTCGCGCAGGTACAGCGTCAGGGTGTCGCTCGACTCGCCGGCGATCTCCACCGGGATCTCGCGCGGGTTGGGCTCGGGGACTTCCTCGTCGTCGGGGACCAACCCGCCCGCTGGCGCAAGCTCATTCTCATGCGCATCCGGAACTGCCTTGCCGCTGTGTCCGTTGCGCTTTTTCATGGCTACCTCGGAAGGTACTTTGTTGGGTCGACCGGCTTGCCCTGCCTGCGGATCTCGAAGTGCAGCTTGACGCGATCCGCGTCGCTGTTGCCCATCTCGGCGATCTTCTGCCCCTTGCGCACCGCCTGGTCTTCCTTGACCAGCAGCGCCTGGTTGTGGGCATACGCCGTCAGGTAGGTGTTGTTGTGCTTGAGGATGATCAGGTTGCCGTAGCCGCGCAATCCGGCGCCGGCGTACACGACGCGCCCATCGGCGGAGGCGAGCACCGGGTCACCGGCCTTGCCGCCGATGTCCAGCCCCTTGTTGCGTGCTTCGTCGAAACCGGCGAGCACGGCAGGCGCGCCCGCAGTGGGCCAGGCCCAGGCCACGTCGTCGTCCGCGGCGTCCGTGGCGCGCGCGGCGCCGTCACGGCCGCGCCTGCGGCTGCTTCGACGGGGCCTGCTGCCGCCGGCGAGGAAGAAGTGTCGTGGCAGTGGCCCACCACCGGCGGTGCGCCGCTGCTGGCAGGCTTCGACGAGCAGAAGAACAAGGGCCTGGACCTCGGCGGCAGGGCCGGCGACCCGGTGCTCGCGTCGGCCGACGGCCGCGTGGTCTACGCCGGTGCCGGCCTGCGCGGCTACGGCAACCTGATCATCCTGAAGCACAACAACACCTTCCTCACCGCGTACGCGCACAATCAGACGCTGCTGGTCAAGGAAGAACAGACGGAGCGCACGGGCCAGAAGATCGCGGAGATGGGTTCCACCGACTCGGACCGCGTGAAGCTGCATTTTGAAATCCGCCGGCAGGGCAAGCCGGTCGATCCCAGCAGGTACC